>CAKOYU010000001.1 GCA_934130975.1 uncultured Clostridia bacterium
ATAGTTACTATTTGTTAATAAATTATAAAAGAATTTTTCTAAAAATGAAGTATCCTCGAATACATTTTTTTCAAAATTTTTGTAATTAGCTCTTACTAATGAATTTCTAAAATACCACGAATTTTCAGCAAATACTTCATCATTAATATTAAATCCAAAAGTTCTTAGATATTTTATAATAAATACTGCTGTTGTTCTTGTATTTCCTTCACAAAATGGATGCACTTGCCAAATATTTGATGTGAATTTGCATAAATGTTTTATAGATTCATCTAGACTTAATCCTTTATATAAAAAATTTCTCTCTTGGTCAAAATCATATTCTAATGTTTCTTTTATTATATCAAATGATGCATATATTACTGTATCTCCATTTAATACCCATTCTTTTTTAGTAAAATTATAATCTCTATATACTCCTGCTCCATCAAATATATCTTTAAATAATCTTTTATGAATATTTAATAATTCTGTCGGTGAAAAATTAAATGCTTTTTCACTTAATATTTCTGTTATCCTTACTGCAACTTTATCAGCTTCTTCGCTCTCTTTTTCAAAGTTTTTTCTACTACCTTGAACTTCATAATATTCATCTATTCTTGTTTTTACTTCTTCAATATCTATTCTTCCTTCAATGTGTTCCTTAGCTGTCTTTATCAAGTATTTTGAAGGCTTTAATCCATCCACATCTTGCAAACCTATTGCTGTTTCCCATGTTTTAGTTTTTTCTACTTGATTTGGTTCACCTTGTTTGATATATTCTGATAATTCTAAATTCCAATCTTCTTTTTTATCCATTAGAAATACCTCCTATATATATTATATCAGTTATCTGATATAACATCAATATTAAAAGTGCAATTTTTGCACTTTAAAACACAAAAACTGCACTTTAAATATTTTAATTATTATGTATTTGTTAGCTAAATTTTGTACTATTCAGTTACTTTTAATACTAGTTATATTTTTAACTATCTTTTCTCTGTATTTTTAGAGTTTTTCTTTGAAAAACTTTCGCATAAAGTCTTAGTTGGTAATTGTGGTTCTGGTGGAGGAGTGACTTTAGCCTCCTCTTTTTTTGTATCACTATCTGACATAATAATTCACCTCCTAATATAAAATATTAATATCTATTGGCTTCTTTACTGTTATACAATATATTCCTATAATACCTACTATAATTAAAGAAATTATAAAAAAGTTTATAAATTTCATAGTTTCTTCATTCCTAATATCATTTACTTTAGCATTCTCTTCACTACATTTAATATATATTTCTATTAGTTTTTCTTTCTTTTTTCTTTCTATTAAAAAATCTATTGTTTCCTCTTCATTTTAAAATATTCATAATATTGTTGATAATATCTTTCCAATTCAACAAATGCTTTTCTTACTTCTATAGAATTATCTAAATATTTATATTCTTTACCATGATTAGCCTTATATAAGTTATATATATTAATTCCTAAAATTATCATTATCATTACTATAAGTTCAAATTGTATTATAGGATTAACATTTAGATTTTGATACAAATTTTCCAATTCAAAAACAACAATTCCTCCAATTACTGTTAAAAGTCCTATATAAGTTGATATTTTAGAATTCAAATTTTCTTTTCTAGCAATTTCAAACAAATATATATCTTTATAAAATTCTACATTATCTATTTTGTCCATTCTCTTCTCCTTTATAAAAATTCAATATGCTCTAATAAAAACTAAAATATTTTGCTTTTGCTTATTTATTTAATTATATTTAAATTCATAGCATATTCAAATGATATTTGTTCAAATCTTTTAGTTTTTTTCCATCCATCCTCTCTATGTGACATTTCAGATATATCTGTCACATTTTTATTCTTTAGTAATTTTATTATTGTATCTATTATTTCTTTTTCACTACTACTTATTTTATCTAAATTAAAATTTTCATTGCTAATAATTTTAGTTGTATTTCCATTTTCATTTTCAATATCTTCTCTTTGATATTTATCATCCAATAATGATAATTCATCATATTTTTTATACACTATAGTAGGTCCAAATTTTTGATTTTGATAAGTTAGTCCTGTAATCGCAACCGCTCTTTTATTAAATGATAACATATCAATATACCACAAATATTTATTCAAACTTGTTATTGTTAGGTTCTTTACTTTACTTGCTATATATGAGATTATATTTTCAACTTTTTCTAAATCTAATGATTTATATCCATTATAAATATCAGGTTTTCTATTTAATACTTCTTTTAAATATCTTCTAATATTTTCTTGAACTCTTTTTTTACTAATATTTTCTTCTTGTCCTTCAGATACTATCTTTTTATATGTTTTTTCAGTAATATTATTATTCTCGTATGCTTCTTTTACTTTTTCTATAAATCTATCTTCATTTTCTATTAATAATTTGATATAGTCACTTTGAGATTTTGTTGGAAGACCTCCTCTTTCATATCTATTAATAGTCATTTTTCCCAACCCTAAAATAGCTGTTAATTCTCTTTGTGATATATCATATTTTTCTCTAAGTTTAACAATATCCTCTGCTTTTATAATATTAGCTTTTTCTCTATATATCTTGTATATTATTTCATTATTTTCATCTTCTATTTTATTAACATATAAATCTTGATTACATTCATTGCATATAGCTACATTTTCAAACGTGTTTACTTCAATTCCTCTAAATTCTTTTAATTCTCTTTTTTCTATTTTATATTCTACTTCTTTTTTACAATATGGACAATATACTTTCATTCTAATTCACCTCATCATATGTAGGTTAGTCAATCATTTGTCACAAATTATTTAAAATAAATACTTGGAGCACCTATATTGTAAATAACGATTCTTCTTGACTTTTATATTTTTCTATGAATTCCCTTGGACTCAACCATCCTAACGGTCTCATTGGAAAATTATTATACTATTTTATAGTAAACTCTTTCTTGATCTTTCCTATGACTTCTTTCTACTCTTCCATTTTGTTTGGGTGTATGCGGCTTTATTACTTTATATTCTATCCCTAATTCTTCTAATGTCTTTTCAAACTTTGTTTTTTTACTTTTTAAAAATGCTTGCCAACTTAATCTATTTGTAAATTCAAATCCATTATCTGTTTGTATTGTCTTTACTTTAAATGGAAAATATCTTACTATTCTTTTTACAAATGCACATGATGCATATGTATCATGTGCATTTGTAAACCATGTATATCTTAATCTTGAATACTCATCTATTGCTGTATATTGATAAAATTTTTCGCCTCTTTCTTGTGATTCTTTACTCATACATTTCTTGGGTACATATTTTACATCTACTCGTACTTTATCTCCTGGATATTCTCCTGATATCCATTCTTTTGGCTCACTTTCTTTTTACTTGTAGTCTTTTTATATATTCCTAATCTTTGCATTACATAATACAATCCTTGTATATCCTGCTTGGCGTAATTTTATCCATAACACTACTAATCCTGTATCTTTATTGTTCCTTTTATAATTCTTTATTAATTTTATTTCTTATGTATGTTGATTTGGATGCGAATGCGGACGTCTTGATTTATCTTTTAAATCTTCTAACGTTCCATCATATCTATTTCTCCATCTATATATTGTTCTTTTACATTCTCTAAATTTCTATGCTGCCTTTGATACTCCATATTTTTTTGAAAATTTTACTACTGACTCTTTATATTTTAATCTATCTGTTATATTATTACCCATAAGAGAGCACTTCCGATATGTTTATTTTTGGTCATTTAAACAATATCATTTTTGTGCTCTCTTTTCAATATTTTATTTTCAATCTTCTTGTGCCACATCTATTTTAAACCTATATTCATATATTTAATTAGATATCTTTATTTAATATTCTAAAAAAACATATCTATCTAATATTTTTTTTATATACAATACTTCATTTAAATATTTTTCACCATAGTTATAACTTGCAATTGTGTCAGTCACTACAACCTTATTATTGTTTAACACCTTTTTATTATCGAAATAACTTTTCTTTAGTCTCTTATATCCTAATTTTACGCTTGTTTTATCATTTATCAATACTCTACTATTTACTTGCATTATACCTAAAGTAGCTCTTCCAGTAATTATAAATTTAATTTTTTCTATACACCTTATTACAGATGGTCTATTAAAATTTTCATATATCATAATTGCATAAACTATTGTATATAATTCTTTGTTTTTAGTTTTTATTATGTCTTGGTATTTATTTCTAAAGTGTTCATACTTCTTTAATATATATTTTTCTTTTCGATTTTCCAACTTACAGTTATCTATATAAACATGGTTATATATAAAATCCTTTATTACAACAATTACAAATGTAATTATTGAAATCCAAATTGCATCTCTTAATTCATCTATCGAAACAAAAATTTGTGTCGTCTTTTTTATAAAGAAATAATACACCAGCAAATTAATACCAACAGTTAATATAAAAATAAATATTTCTGATTTCCAATTTGTTAGTTCTTTTCTATTTAGGAGACATATAATTACAAACCAACGTATTAAAAAATAAAAAATTGTTATTACATAAATATTTTCAACCCATGCACTAATTTCAAAATTGTAAAATATTCCTGATAATATTACAACAAATATTGTTGGACATATTATTCTTATCAGTATATTTAATCCATATGGTTTTTCTCCTATATCAGAAAACTCAAAACTCGAATAATTAATAGTTACATACTCTTTTAATTTTGTAATCTTTGCTGTAAAAAGATTAATTATTATATATTCTATTAAAGCTAATCCTAAAAATAATAATATTTTCATATTTTCCTCCTTTTAATATTTCATATAAAAAGACAAAATACTCTAGTCGAAACTAAAATATTTTGTCTTTTGTTCTTTATATAATTTATTTACATTTTTTTATAATTTATTATATTTCGTGCTTACCCCTTTAGCTTTTTCTATAGGATATTTTTTCTCAGATATTTTCATTTTATCTAAAATTACTTTCTTAGGATCCACACCTATTTGATGGCACAAAAGAATGCAATAATCCATAACATCTGCAATTTCATATTTTAACTCATCTTTGTTATAATCATTATTCCATTGAAAACACTCTAGAAGTTCTCCAGCTTCTATAGAAATTGATTTTGCTAAATTCTCCGGTGTATTAAATTGTAGCCAATCTCTATCCTCTGCAAATTTAACTATTTTCTCTTCTAATTCTTTCATCTTTTTTCTCCCTTTATAATTTAATTATTTCTTGCTACATTTTTTTAAATGTTCTCTTAATTCATCATCACATGCATATATATATAATCCGTTGACGCCTCGTGTCATAAGGACTCTTACCTCATGTCTTAGCAGTTCTTCTCCAAAACTTTGTGTAGTTCCATCTGATAATGTCCTCTTGTTAGTAGCCTTTTTATTCCAGCTATTATTAGGATCAAACACTATATGTCCATCTCTATACTTTACAGATGGTCCTAGTATTACTCCAGCATAATTCAAATCGAATCCATGAATAGTATATGTAGACCCAACTTCCTCAATAGTTTGTGGTTGTTCAGCCCATGAAAGATTTTCTATTTTCTTTTTTTCTGCTCCTTTTAAATCTTTTGTTAATTCTCTATTCCATGGTTTATGCCATTTTCCTATTTTTACTTCCCAATATTTATCTGGACAATCTTCATGTTTATCTTTAACATATGGCCAATCATATGTTGCAATTAATCTTGACAATTTCGTTTTTTCTTTTAGGGCTTTTCTTGTAATCTTTTTATCTAATTTTTCTATAGTATCAAAAATTCGTATATCATACTTTCCTAAATCATCTGGTAATGGATTTACGATTCCTTCTTTTGTAAATGCATTTATCCATTCTATTACATCATCATTAGCATGTATTCTAAGTTGATTTTCTAGTTTAATATAATTTCCGTTATTTATTGCCATATTCTTGTATTTTTCTAGCAATTCGTCTTCCCAATATTGTTCTGTCGTTAAAATTTGATCTTCATCAAACATTACAACAACTACTTTTGCTCTTTTTAATATATCCTCTAATTGATTTTTTCCTTTGTAAGACTGCTTTCCTTGAGTCCATAATAAATGTGCTTCATCTACAAAAACAATATCAACCGGTTCTTCAATAGAATGTGTATTAATAAAATGTGTTGGTTTATATATTAATTTTCCATATTTATCTGTTAATCCTAATTTATCAACAATTTGATTATATACTATAATTTGTTCATCATGATTTACTAATAAATAACATTTTAAGTCTTCATATTTAAAATCTTCTTTGTTTTCGTTTGCTTCTTCATATCTACAAAGCAATTCATAAAATGTACTACTATTTAATACTGTTTTTCCTGTACCAGCTTCACCTTCAACAAATATTAGTTGACTCATCTCATCATTTTTTAATGCTTTCTCTATTTTTTCTATAATCAAATCTTTTGCCTTTTGCTGTTCATCTGTAAGTTTATGTAATGGTGATGCTTTAAATATAGCTGAATCTTTAATTTCTGTTTCTAATGGAAATATTTCACTATTGGCTCTTCTAAGTTCTTTCCATATTTTCGCAAAAATATAATCAAATTCTTCTGCTGTATAATAATGATTTTGCGGATTGCTTCTTCCATTATGTACTTTTTTTATGCTATCAACACTCATTAAATAATGTATCAATCTGTTTTCTATGTCTAATGTCATTGATTTATTAAAATGCTCATGCCCTATTACATAAAAATTAGCTTTTTTGTCTAATAAATTATGTTGCCACTTATCTTCATCTGACATTTTACTATAATGCTGCATTGTCCTTTGAAAAATATTATTTGATTCACCTACATATACTTCATAATGATTTTTCTTTTTCCAATTGTGAATATATACTATAGGAAAATCTAATATAACTTCTTTAACTTTTGTGTCTTTTGATTCTTCAACTTCTTTTTCAAATACTTTTAATGCATCTGCATTATCTTGTATATTTTTTATAACTGGCTCTGCTACTTTCATAATAAACTTCCTTTTTTATTAAAATATATCTTCTCTTATATTAATCATTATTGTTGTTGGTCACATTATATCATTTTTTATTTGCAAAGTCCAGCAATCAATTGATATTGCTTGTTTTATCACATATAAAAATAGTAACTACTATAAAATAGTTACTATTTTTAAAACATTATATTACAAATCCGAGCACTGCACTATGAATTTCCAAATCATATTATAATTCCATTTGTATGATCAACTTCATGTTGTATTATTTCAGCCACAAAGCCAGTATACTTTCCATGCTGTTTTCTAAAATTCATATCCAGATAATCCACTTCAATTTCTTTATATCTTTTGCACTCTCTTTCTCCAATCAAAGACAAGCAACCTTCCTCTGTTTGATATTCTCCGCTGGTATATGTAATAACAGGATTTATCATTATGAAATCATATAATCCACCTGATACACAAATTATAGCCTTATTATATCCTATCATATTCGCTGCAAGACCTACGCATCTGTCTTTATTGGCTTTTAATGTATCTAATAAATCATTTGCTATATATTTGTCTTTTTCAGTTGCTTTTTCTGCTTTTTGCGATAAAAACATTACATCTTTTACTATTTCTTTTACCATGTCATTTTTTTACAATCAATTATATAAAAATATTATGCTCTTTAATTGATTAATTCCTTTCCCTTTAAATTATTTAAATATATCCCTATCTTTTCAATACTTTATTTAATTCAATTTCTACTTTCTTCACAAAATAATTATATTTATAAATTGGAATATCTATCTCATCCACTTTGCTAATTAGCTTATCTATTGTATTAAACTCTTCATTATCTTCAGTTTCAATCTCTATTAGTTTTTCACCATTTTTAATATCTTTTATTGCAAGTTCAAATCCATCTTTTCCATACACAATATCGTCTTCTTTAATGTTCATTATTTTTTTGTAACCGATTGCCTGTAATAATCTCATTGCATCATCTGTATTTAATACATCACAACTAATAGCTTCTTGACTTAGTATATTTCCTTCTTTATCAAAATCTTTGATTTTAAATGTTATTTTTTTCTTCATTTCTTCTGATGTTTTGTCATAAATATTCCTTACTAATATTGCTTTTGATAAAATTTCTCTTGTCGTAAGATTTTTAATATCTAAACTTATTGGTACAAAATATGTGTCATCCATTGAAAATTGATCAATTATTCTAAATCCTTTTTCTTCAACTATTTTATAGAATTCTGCTAGGTTTCCTTTTATTTTTACAGTTATTTCATTACTCTCTTTTAAGCTCACTTTTCTCCTCCTTGTTTTCTCTTATTATAACAACTACACCTCAAACTCCTGTAACACATTGCCATCAACATCCTTCAAAGTAATCATATTATTATCAAAAATAATATAACTATGAGCAGTATTACATTTAGGAAGAGAAATAGAACCCGGATTAGCAAAAACAAAACCCTCTTTCTCTTGAATAAAACCTTGATGAATATGACCATACATCATAATATCAAAATCATCATAAGGAATTTTTTCTATGTTATATTTATGGCCATGAGTAAAATAGCACTTTTTGCCATTAATCTCCATCAATATATGATCATTGAACTTAAACTCAGAAATCATTTCATCAACTTCTGCATCGCAATTTCCTCTGACAACTAATAACTTATCTTTTAATCCATTCAAAATTTCAGCAACTTTCATTGGATTATATTCTTGACTCAAATCATTTCTTGGGCCATGATAATATATATCACCTAACAATATAATTTTGTCTGGTTGTTCTCTTTTATTTATTTCTTTTATTCTTTCAGCATAATAGCCTGAACCATGGATATCTGATATAACTAAAACTTTCATTTTCTTTCCTAGCTCCTCTATGTTAATTTTATCAATATAATTTTTTATAATATCATAAACTTTTTGAATTGGAATACCTACGGCACTATTATAGTTCCCTTCAATTTTTTCTACAAATACGCAAAATTCATTTTGAATTCCATATGCTCCAGCCTTGTCCATTGCATTACCAGAATCTATCCATTTATCTATTTCTGCATCTGTCATTTCTTTTAAATATACTTTTATTTCATCATGTGTTTTATATTCTTTTATTTCTCCATTTTCTTCAATTAAAATGCTTAACCCTGTCATGATGCTATGAACTCTATCTCCTTCTAATAGTTCTTTGATCATTTCTTTTGCATGTGCCTTATCCCTAGGCTTTCCGTATATTTTCATATTCTTTGTTACTATTGTATCTGATCCAATTACTATTCTATCTCCTGTTGTTTTTTCAAAAACTTCTTTTGCTTTTTTATATGCTAATCTTTCTACTTGTTCTTGTGGAGTTAGTCCTTCTTTTAATGTTTCGTCTGCTCCACTTACTTGTACTTCAAAGTTTGAAGTTATTAATGATAATAATTCTTTTCTTCTTGGTGAACCTGATGCTAATATTAATTTCATTTTCTCTCACTTTCCTTTCACTTTTTGTATTCCTACTATATCACAAACTTATTGATTTTTCCATTTATTTGCTGTAAAATATATTCAAATTTTTATGGAGGTAACTATGTATAATCGTATTTCTATTCTTGGTGGCTCTGGCAGTGGTAAAAGTACATTATGTACTATTCTTTCAAAAGAATTAGGATTGCCTGCAATTCATCTTGATGCAATTAATTTTAATCCTGATTGGGAAGAAATTGATAAACAAGAGCGAGATAAAATAATTTCTGAAAAATCTAAAGAAGATAAATGGATTATTGACGGAAATTATAACAAAACATTAAAAGAACGTTTAGATAGAGCTGATTTAATTATCTGGTTAGATTATTCTACTTTAAAACAATTTTCTGGAATTTTAAAAAGATATTTTCATTCTAAAAATTTAGAACGTCCAGAAATACCTGGCTGTAAAGAGCGCTTAGATCCTACATTTGTTAAATATGTCCTTACTTACAATAAAAAGAAAAGACATATTATTCTCGAGCATTTGCAAAATATCCCTAATGAAAAAGTCTTAATTTTTAGACATCAAAAAGATTTAAATAATTGGCTTAAAACTTTTACCAATAATCCTAATATTTTAGCTGAAATAAAATAGTTTGTTACAATTCGTAGATGAATTACATTCAATTTAGAAAATTACTAATATATTGTTTGGAAATACCGCGTAAGCGATCAAATGAGCATAGCGAATGCGATATGGAGCAATCTACATACAGTATTTAAATATGCAGATTGCGACAGCAAGGTATGAAAAAACAATATATTAGTAATTTATAAATTTTTTAACATTTTATACTGTTATATACTTCTTTAAAGCCTCAAACTTATTGTCGCCAATTCCATTAACATTTTTCAAATCCTCAATACTAGAAAACTTACCATTTTCTTTTCTATAATTTATTATTTTCAAAGCAGTAGATGGGCCAATCCCTGGCAATGTCTCTAATTCAGTTTGAGTAGCAGTATTAATATTAACAATACTTGAAGTACGTTCTCTTTTAGTATTAGAGCTTGTACCACTCGAACTGCTATCAATATTCAAGTTATTAGCATCTCCAGCACCTTCTCCAGAGTCTTTCGTTATATATTCAAAATTAGAATCTTTTTTTAAATCATCATTACTTGGAACATTAACTTTCATCCCATCTTCTAAAACATATACTAAATTAATTTTTGTAGTATTAGCTTTGCTAGTTGTCCCTCCTGCCGCATTTATAGCATCTGCAATTCTACTTCCTTTATTTAATATTACTACTCCTGGGGTATTTACCTGCCCTGTTACATATACATAAATTTTTTCTGTATTTTCACTAACTTGCTCTGTACTATCTCCTGAAGCATTTTCGTCTTGAAAATCTGCATTATCTTCTCCACTTTCCACATTATCTTTTGTATCATTTTCGTCTTCTGTAACTACATTCATCTCTTCTTCTGACAAATCAGATGAGGCATTTTCCTCTGTAATAATATCATTATTGTAATTTTTAACAGCTTTATTGGAAATTATATATAGCCCACTCAATAAAATCACAATAATGGCAATAAGTATTTTTTTATTTTTCAAAAATTTTTTCATAAAACTCACCTTTCTTAAAATAATTTTCTTGAAATTTATCCTAAAATAGGATATGATATTTGTACACGAATTTAATAAGGAGATAACAAATGAAAACAAAGAAATTCACATTAATTTTAGCAATATTAATTATATTACTCACACCATTGTGTTCACTAAACATTTCAAAAACAGAAACTCAGTCTACTTCTGCAGAAGTCAAACATGTATTAGCTCAAGAAGTAGATTTTCCAATATATTCGCAAGGTGCTGTCTTAATGGAAGCATCTACTGGAAAAGTATTGTATAGTAAAAATGAAAATGAAAAATTGTATCCTGCAAGTACTACTAAGATTTTAACAGCAATAATTGCTCTAGAAAAATATAAATTAACAGATAGGGTAACAGCAAATAATTCTGCTGTTATGGCAATTCCTTCTGGCTATTCTAACGCAGCAATTCAACCAGGAGAAGCTTTAACTGTTGAAGAACTTTTACAATTGTTTTTAATTCATTCAGCTAATGAAGTTGGTTATATATTTGCAGAAGATATTTCTGGTAGTGTAAATAATTTTGCTGATTTGATGAATAAAAAAGCTAAAGAAATTGGTTGTAAAAATACACATTTTACTAATCCTAGCGGAATTCATAATGCAGAACATTATTCAACTGCATATGATATGGCTTTAATTGCTCAATACTGTATGCAAAATGAGGCTTTTAGAAATATTGTCTCTATGCCTTCTTGCACAATTGAACCTACAGATAAATATGAAAAAAGATATTTTAAAAACACTAATGATTTGCTTGATTCTAAAAGTAAATATTATTATGAAAATGCTATTGGTATAAAAACTGGTTTTACAACTCAAGCAAAAAATTGTTTAATATCTGCTAGCCAAAAAGATAATATGGAATTAATCACTGTTGTCCTTGGTGCAGAGGCTACTGCTGATGGAAGAAGTGGTAGATATGTTGATACTATAAATTTATTTGATTATGGTTTTGCTAATTATAAGATTCAAAAAATTAATAGTGCAAATGCTGAAGTTCAAAGTTTAACTATAAAAAATGCTACTAAAGAAACTAAAAATTTGCCTGTAGTTTTAAAAGATAATATTTCTGCATTAGTACCTTCAAATATTGATTTATCTGATTTAAAATATGAAGTTAATCTAAATACTGAAGTTTCTGCTCCAATCACAGAAGGCGATGTTCTTGGTAAAATAACGTATAATATTGATGGAATTAATTATTCTTCTGATTTAGTTGCTGAACATGGTGTCGAAAAATTTAATTATTATTTATTTGGTTTGAAAATTGCTTTAGTTATAATTGTTTCATTGATATTAATAAAATTGATTTTCTTTAGAAAAAAGAAAAAGAGAAATAAGAAGAATAAAAATAATTATTATAAAAATTATGATGCAATTTATAGAATTAGATAATTATGAATTAAAATTTTATTATAGAAGCCCTAAAATTTAGGGCTTCTATTTTTATTTGTAGTCTTCTCCAATTATTATTGTAATGTCTACATTACTTGAACTTACTGAACTTGATGAAACTGTTCCAACTCCAAGTATGTCTTTTATATTGTCTGTAATTTTTGTATCTACATCAGATTTGTTTATTATTGTTGTTTTTCCTGTAGTTGTTGTATTCGTCGTTTTAGTTACTTTATATCCTTTAGCTGTAAGTGCTTTCTTCACGGCTGTAAGTGTTGCAGAAGAATTTGATCCATTTAATATTTCCACTTTAATCTTTCCAGCTTCTGTTTTGCTTACTGAACTTGTTGACGATGTATTTGTTGACGTATTATTAGTTGTGCTGTTTGTTGTTGTATTCGTTTTTGAAGTGTTTGTTGTATTAGTTGCTGTATTTTCTGTTGTTGAACTTGATGTATCATCATCACCTGAACCATACAATTCTTTCATTAATTCTGCAGTTTCTTTTTTATCAGGTATAAAATACCATAATGAATATGTTGGTGGTCCATATGACCCCCCTGGTATTACTGCACTTTGTATGTTATTTACATCAATACTTACAGCATATGGCACATAGTCTTTTATTACTGATATTGATAAATTTGTTTCTACATATTCATATGCAATATCAATAATTTCTTTTACTTTTAGAATATTTTTGGCTTGTATTGTTTGCTTTACTGTTTCTATCATAAATTCTCTTTGTGTTCTCATTCTTCCATAGTCATTTCCACCATATTCTTCTGGATATGTTCCTAAATATTTTCCAGTCTTTTTGTCTAAATTTCCATGTCTATATCTTAAAAGTTGCTCAGCTTTGTCTCCATCTAATTTTTGTTGTCCTTCTTTTAAGTTTATGTGTAAATCTTGAGATGGATCATCATATACCATATCTATAGGTACATAGAAATCTACTCCACCTATTACATCTACTAATTTTATAAGCGCTTGATTATCTATTACCATATAATATTTTATATTTAATCCTGTTAGTTCATTTACTTTTTCTAATGTTTTTTCTGGGCTTTTTTGATATAGAGCATTTATTTTATCCATTCCTGTTCCTGTTTTTGGATTTTTTCCAACAAATGTGTCTCGTGGAATTGATAATAATGACGCTTTTTGCGTTTTAGGATCATATGTTCCCACTATTATTGTATCTGTTAATTTTACTCCATTGTCTGTACTTACTCCCATCAACAACACTTGTATTTGTTCTAAATTTTTTAATGTTTCTTCATCATGTCCTACCAATGTTGATAATAGACCTTGAAGACCTCCTCCATTTTTCTGTGTCTTATATGTAATTCCTATTACTAATGCAAGTAATAATATTATTAATCCTATTAATATTCTTTTTAAAACTTTTGATTTTTTCTTTTTCTTCTTTACCTTTTTTTCTCTTTTGTTTTCATGCTTTTGAGTCATGACATCCTCCTAATTTTAGTATTACTATTTTACTATATCAAACTTTTTGGTATTTTTCAACAGTTATTCCATTTTTTTAATAATTTTCACAATTTCTTCACAAACATAAAAGAGGCAACTATTTGCCTCTTAATATTATTTAAATATTATTTTTAATAATAAATTATTTTCATAAAAGAATTTTGTTATGTGTGAGCTAGATATCATATCTGAAATTGTGCTATTTCCAGATACTAGAATTATTAAGAACACTATTGCTAATAATATATATACTATTAATAACGCTTTTATAATTCCATATATAACTCCTCCAACTTCATTACATTGCTTTATTAATGGTAATGATGTTATTGCATCTGACACAAATGTAAGTAATACTAACACCGCTCTCACTATTATAAATATTGCAAGTAGAACTATTACATTAGTTATTTTTACAGCCATTGTTCCTGCTGTTTCATATACAATTTCGTTTTGTGTTTTTGTTACTGCATCATTAGCATATTTTTCTAAGTAATCTATAACTCCTACATATTTAGTTTCTCCACCATTTTGCGTATCTGCTGAAAAGTTTTCTATTATTACATTTTCTATTTTTTTATCTATTCCAGTATTTTTTATTATTAAATTTGAAACTGGTTTATACAAAATCACTGATAATATTATTGCTACAAGTACTGCCACTAAGCCAACTGCTAATTTTACTAACCCTTTTTTGTAGCATATATAAATGTTTGCTATTATTATTGCAATAATTATTATATCTAAAACTATTCCCATTTTTATCCTTCTTTCTTTATTTAAAAATTTATAATTTGAATTTTATCTTTATATACTATTCCAACTACTGCATCTGTCATAACTATATCATTTATTTCTGCGTCAGATATATATTTCTTTAATAGTATTCCATTTTTATTTATTATATGTACTTCTGTACCAAAATTTATAGCTATTTTATTCCCTGATGTTTTTATTTCTTTTGCAATATTTGATGTTATATATTTATTTTCTTTATTGGTTATTGAATCTATTATTTTTACTGTTGAATCTGCTGTATATCCACCTGTTGATACTTCGTCAACAAAAGCAATTTTATTTCGTAAATCTATTGTCATAAATGATGGTGCATTTTCTTTAAATTCTACTATATTTTTGCTTGTTTTATCTTCTAAGCATTCTACGCCATCACTATATAAACATATTAATTTATTTCTGTCTTGATATTCTATATTTATTATCATTTTATCTGTTGGTGCATCATATTTATATTCTATTGCCTCTTCTGGTTTAGTTTGAGCTAATTCCATAGAAACTATTTGTATGCTTGATTGAATAAGTATTCCTGATAAATCTATTTCTGCTATTGCTAAATATTTATTATCTTGTGATACACTTACATCTGCAACAATTGCTGATGCTAAATTAGTTTTAAATATCTCTTCTCCAGTTTTGTCAAATACAGATACTACTGATTTATAACTAGTATTTGATATTACTGTTGAAACATATCCATTGTTGCTTACATTTATTTGTTTAATAGTTCCCTCTATTTCGTTTTCAAACATTTTTTCTTTGCCACATATTAAATAAAATTTTGTTCCGTCTTTTTCACATATTGCCATATATCTTCCTGATGTTGAAAATTCTGCTTCGTTTATATCTAATTCTAATGTTCCTACTAATGTTCCTACTTTATTATAATATTCTAACTTTTTCTTTCTGAATACACATATATATTTTTCATATGCATAAACTTGTGTGTTGTCATCACCTTCTAAGTCTATACTTTTTGTTTTTGCTTCTGTTATTTCTTTTTTATAAATATTTTCATCACACCATTGCCTTACTTCTATATTAGTATAATATACTATTATGCATCCTATTAATGCTAAAAAAATAAGTAATATTATTATTAATATTGTTATCTTTAGAACTTTTTCTTTTTTATGATTCTGTAGCCCTTCAGCCCAAAAATCTTTCATTTTTTTCTCCTTGTCTTTTGATATTTGCCTATATTATACCATAACACCTTTTTTTTGCAATACTTTTTTTCATAAGAACCTCTTATAATATAATATTAGAAATCAAAAAGATAAATTTGAAATGAAGTGACGAATGTGCATGTAAAACCACTAGAAATTCTATGAAGTTTTATGGAAAGAGTTCACGATAGTGGAAGGGAGCCATAAAACGAATTAGAATTTCTAAAGGTTTGTAATAAGCCGAGAAATGAAATGAAAAATTTATCTTTTTGATTTCTAATAAATATTTTATTAATCTTTTTTATAAGAAAGAATTGCAAAAATTTGTATTATGCCTATATATCCAAAAAAAGGATATAGCAAATTAACTAATTTTGAGAACCCAATTTTTGAAATTAAAAGACTAGTTATGCACATAAACACAACAAACTGTGGATAACACCTTCTATTTTTGCACATATTTTGTAAAAACCCTATTCCTAAAGAAATAGCTGTAGTAAAAATTGATGCTAAAATTATAAATGCATAAATAATTTTATATTTCGGAAAAAAATTGGTTATTACATATACAACCGGCATTTCTAATAATTTCATTTCAACATCACATTTTATTAATATCATATAAATTAAAGTAGACATAGTTATCATCAATATACTACATAATATTGATATATATTTTATGTTTTTCTGTTTTGTTATTTGATCTTTTATTGATATTAATGTTGGTATTAATAATATGATATTGTAACTGCAATAAACTATACTACTTAATAACCAACCTTTTTTGGTTGTTAATATATCTGTATTAATATCTATTGTTAATAAATTTTGAAATCCTATTAAAATTACAAAAATTAATAATAATGGTACTAGAAATTCACTTACTTTAAGTACTCCTTTTACACTTGTAAAAAATACTATTGCTGTCAAAATTGCTAATATAGCACTTCCTATAATACTGTTTATCCCTAATTCTTGTTCAAAATATGCCCCAAATCCTGCAATCATTATATAAAATGTAACTAACAACAATATGTTTAATACTATATTTATTAGTCTTGTTATTTTAGAATTTCTTATAAAAATTTTTAGGAACTCATTATAATTATCTATGTTCTTTTCACATATTATTTTTAAGGTTTTATAAATAACCAAACTAATTAAACAGCAAGTTACAACGATTCCTATTAATCCAACATATCCATATGAATAAAAAAAAGAATAAATTTCTTGGCCTGACGCAAAACCAGCCCCAATTAATGCACCTATGATTACTAATGTAATTGTAGATATTTCTTTCATATGCACCTCTTGTATTAGTATATTACTCAAATTTCAATTTATACAAAAAGAGTACCAAAATTGGTACTCTTAAATAATTTTATGCTTTTCTTCTTCTAAAAATCCATACCACTATTCCTACAAATATAATAATCATAGGAACAACGAAGATTATTGTTTTTATAATAACATCTTCTTGATCAGAAACAGTATATTTTTCTGATTCATTTGTTTTTCTAATTATAATTGTATCATTTCTTTCTGTTAGATGAGAAATTGAATTTAGTACTACATCTTTATTATTATATAATTCAGATGCATAAGTATAATATTGTGTATTTATTGATACAGATATATCTGATGCAAATAATTCATTTGAATATATTATTAATTTTGAAGTTTTATCATCTGAAATTGTTTTTTCTGCATAAGCTCCAATTACAGCACTACCTTCATCTTTATCTTCATCAGTTTTTGATGATGATTTTGCATTAAAGTTTGTTCTAACAAATGCTGTATCTCCTGTTGATGCAATTGTTTCATGTGTTACTCCTAATTCTTTTAGTTTATCATCATCTGCAAAATTAATCTTTCCTGCATTTATTGCACACATTTTTATTTTCATATCTAATTTATTCATAAAGCTTGCACTAACATCTTCAATTATTGTGTTTGGAGCGTTTTGCAACATTTTACTACTATCTTGTTCAATTAAAGCTCCATATTCAATAGAAATTCCATATTGATCTAGTATTTTATTAAAGTTTGGTGTTTTAATATCTAACATATTTTGAGATGTAAGCATTAATATCTTTCCACCATTATTTATATATTCTACTATTTTATCTGCTTCTACTTCTGTTAAATCTTGTGCTAATGTTGTAATTACTAAACAGTCACAGTCTGATGGAATTTCACCTTTTGATAATATGTCCAAATAATCAACATCATTTGATTCATCTTTCAATTCTGTAACTATAGTTGATAATGCTTTTTCTGTGTCATAATAAGTTTTTCCAGAAAGTATATATATATGTGGTTTTTGATCTACTGTTACTTCTACAATAGCATTTGTCATTGCTTCTTCTGTTTTATCTATTTGTTTATAAGTTGAATAATCATATGTGTATAAATCACTTATAGATAATGTTTTTTCTTTTTCACCTGATTTTACAACTATTAAATTTCCAGATGCCTCAATATTATATTTTGTTTGTAAATCAACTCTTGATGATAAATCGTCTATTTTTTCAACAGTTATTTTTTTATTTACTGCTTCATATTTACTTGCATATTCATTTACATAGTCGTAACTACTCATATTGATTAATTCTATTGTTACATCTTTGTCTATGTTTTTTACTTTGTTCTTAGATTCATCTGATAAAGAGTATAACTTTTTTGATGTACAATCTATATCTTCTACCTTTATTTTTGATACTCCCCAGTTGATTAATACGTAGCAAGCGATTACTATTGCTACTAAAAGAAGAGTTGTTGTACCTTTTAATAGCCATTTGTTTTTTAAAACTGAGAAAAATTTATTTGTCTTTTTCTCTTTTTTAACTTTAACCTTTTTCTCCTTTTTCATTTTTTTCTCTTTCTTCACGATTCTCTCTCCTATCTATTTTACTAATTTTCTTCTTTGCATTACAATTATGGTAAATGCTATAAACATTGCCATAAGTGTTAATGGTCCTACAACATCAGTTAGTGAAATTACTCCTGTTGGGAATTTTTGATAATAACTCATTATTGAAACTTCTGGTAATCCAATATCTAAGTCTGATGTAAATAAAGTTATTATTAAAAATGCTATTGTTATAATTCCTGCAATTATTTGATTTTCTGTTATACTTGATGCGAACATTCCTACTGCAATTGCTGCAGCACTAATTAGTAAAAATCCTAGCATTGTAGCTAATAATACTAATATATTTGGACTTCCAAAATAGCACATTATTCCAAAATACATAAATGATATTAATAATGCTATAATTATTACAGTCATTGCTGCAAAAAATTTTCCAAATACAACTCCTGGTATTCCTACTTGTGATGTTAGTATTAATTGCTCTGTTCCATTTTTTCTTTCTTCTGCAAACATTCTCATTGTTAATATTGGCACTGTTATTATTAGTCCATATAATGCTACATAAAAATATAAACCACCTAAATCTATACTTCCAGAACCTACTGCTGTTAAGTAGAAAAATACACTACATACTAATAAAAGTATTCCTATTACTACATATCCTATTGGAGATAAAAAGTAGCTTTTTAACTCTTTTTTATATACTGCCCACATTATTCTTGTCCCCCTTCTTCTTGTTTATTTTCTTCTTGAGTTTTTTCTTCAATTTCAGTTGTTTCCTCTTCTTTTTTATCATCTTTAGAATCTTCTTTTATTTCTGATTTTACTTCATCTTTTACTTCATCATGTACTTCTTCTTTATTTTCGATTAATTGCATAAATGCATCTTCTAAAGTAACATCAGATTTCTTCATTTCGAATATAGTTATTCCTTCTTTTGCAAAAGTTTCAAATATATTTTTTCTTAAATCTATATCTGAATTTGCAGTTATCATATACTTTTTAGTATTATCTTCATTCTCTGTAATTAATTTTACTTCTTTTATCTCTGGTAATTTTTCTATTATATTGTCCATTTTATTTTCTTTGTCTTCTACTGTTACATATACTGAATTATCTGTAACAACTTTTTTCTCTAGATTTTCCGGTGTGTCAATAGCTACTATTTGTCCATTATTTATAATAATAACTCTATTACAAATTTGGCTAACTTCTGACAATATATGAGAACTTAATATTACTGTATGTTCTTTTCCTAGTTCCTTTATTAAAGCTCTTATTTCCGTAACTTGTTTTGGATCTAATCCGACTGTTGGTTCGTCAAGAATTATTACTTTAGGGTTACTTACTAAAGCTCCTGCCATGCTGACTCTTTGTTTATATCCTCTAGATAAATTTCTCGTTAGTTTATTTTGTACATCTTGTAATCCTGTCTCTTCGATTGCTTTTTGTACTTTGTCCTTTTTTTCTTTCTTAGGTACTCCCTTTAATTCTGCCATATATGTTACAAATTCTTTAACAGTTAAGTCACTATATAATGGCACTCCTTCTGGCATATACCCAATTTGTCTTTTAGCTTTTCTAGGTTTTTTAGAAATGTCATAACCATCTACGATTATTCTTCCTGATGTTGGTTCGATAAAACCTGTAATCATGTTCATTGTCGTACTTTTACCTGCACCATTTGGTCCTAAAAATCCTACAATTTCTCCTTCATCAATTTCAAAATTGATATTGTTTACGGCAGTAAAGCTTCCGTATTTTTTTGTAATGTTTTCAACTTGAATCACGAATTTTTCCTCCTCATTTCTTGTTCTTTGCTCATATTACCATTTTCTTTTATGTTTGTAAAGTTTTTTCACTTAAATTTCACAAAAGGGGTCAAAAGTGACGCCCCTTTTTAACAACTTTAATGTTAAAAAAAGTGCGTCTCTTTTGTTTACTTTATTATAATATTATATTTAATATTTATATCAATTTTATTTTATTGTATTTGATATATGTAAATACTGAACCACATATTAATGAGATTATACTTAAAATTAACCCTATTTCTACACCTGTTTGAGGTAATTTGCCAGTTGCCATAGTTGTATCTTTTGGAATTTCTTTGCCACTGTTATCATAACTAATTTGGTCTGTGCTAGTCTTATCAGAGCTTCCGTTATTTGTAGTTCCTGTATTACTGTTTCCTTTATTATTATTGTTATTGTTTGAAGCTTCAACTACAGTGACTGTACATGTTGCTTTTTTGGCTCCATCTTGTGATGTTACTGTAATAATTGTTGAGCCTATTTTTTTTGGTGTTATTTTTCCTCCATTATCCACTGTAGCAACTGATTCATCACTAGAACTCCATGTTACAATTTTGTTTGTAGCATTTGAAGGATTAAATGTTGGAATAAGTGTTATTGTTTTTCCTAATTCAACTTTTTCTGTTTTTGGTAATGAAATTCCTTCTAAGTCTATATCTGGTTGCAAATTATCAACTAATATGCATCCATAAAGATTTTTTATATTATTTCCTGAAAAATATACCCACATATAATATAGTCCAGTATCTGGAACTGATATATTTTTTTGCGTATAACCATATCCAATCTTATTATTATAGATATCACTTCCATTCCACGCATCCCAAGTATTCCAATTAGAATTAGGTACTGTTGTTTTTAACATACTTTCCAATTCTAATACATTTCCATTTTGGGCTTTTATTTCTTTATATTTATTTATAATATTAACATCTTCAATTTTTTCATATTGGTAGTATGCTTCACTATTGCTCGCGTTTCTTAACGCAATTTGAATACAATTATCTCCACCTATATCAAATTGTTTACCATTAGGAATTACCGTATAATTAGTAACTTGTAAGAATGGTGTTTTTAAATCAACACTATATGATTGTACCACAACTGTATCTGCTGTTTTATCTTTAATTGTAATATATCCAGTATCAACTGCATCAATAACATCTCTTAAATCTTTTGTAGTAGTAATTACATCAATAATTGCTGTTGTTTCAGTATATTCTGTAATTAAATGCCATGTTCCCACCTCTGTTGCCTGAGTTTTTGTAAGTCCAAATTCATATTCATGTGTTTTGTCTAAAGTTAATCCTTTAAATTCAAATTTCATACTGCAATTATTTGAATATATATTTCTTGTTACTGTTATTTCAGTTGCCTGTGAAATATTAGGTAATATCAATATAATTGCCAACACTATAAAAATCAAAGTCATATATCTAATTTTTTTCATAATTTTATCCTTTCTCGTATTTAAAATAATTTATCCTACGTTCTTTTTACATTTTAAAAGATTCGTCATCTTGTTTATGTAAAAATGCATAAGCCACAAGACTTATTGTTCCTATCCACATTGCATAAAATCCTATATTATAATATTTAAATGACTTCATACCTAAAGTTGATGTCATATATATAGCAAACACCGCTGCTATTACTGTAGGAATAAGTGAAAATTTAGGATTATCACAGTCTTGTATCTTTTTTCCAATATTACTATTAAATAAAGATGGTACATATTTTTTTACTAAATCTTTAAATATAAATAGTAAATTAGCTAATGCTAACAGCATTATAATCTTACCTTCCCAATATCCCCATAAAGAAATTGAATATTTATATCCCCATATGTTATATTTTACATATGGCATTATTGTACCTAATACCAGCCCTGCAATTCCTATTGCACCTAAAATTCTTGTTTTTTTACATTTTTCTATAATATTATTCATTTTATCCCCTTCTTCGTATATATTTTTTTACATTAATAACTATTTTAAAATTGAATTAAACATTGTTTCACTTATGCTCTGACCGCTAACTTCTGTATTATTAGCACCTTCTATTCTTGAATTTGAAAGGCCTCTTTTATGCTTAATAAAATTATCAATCTTTGTCAAATTAAATATTTTTTTCTTTGTTTCTGTTTCATGATGATGTCTTGCATTTGAATTTCGATATCTTAAATACATTACCAAGAAATATACAAATCCAGATAATAAAAATATCCACTCATATTCAAAATCCATTAATTGTGTAGCTATCCATCCAAATAATTCTACAATACAAGAAACAGCAAACAATTTTGGCATATGTATTGGTACACTTCCCATAGTTTCTTTTGTTCTTGCATTAACAGCTACATAGTGTAATATGCTATCATTCTCCCCCTTTTTTTGCTGGTAACTATATAACCATACTGGTAGATATGCTGTTTTCCATTGTTTACCTTTTACATTTAGTTGTTCTACTTGCCAATTAACACCTCTGTCATATTCTTTTAAGCTTTCATTTGCTGCAAATCTTGCTATATCTTTACTTTGTGTATCAACTAATGTTCTTAAATCATCTATATTTGTATCACGTCTTTCTGAAGTATATCCCTTCAAATAATTTGCATTATATTTAACACTATTCTCAATATCAAATGGCATAATAGCATTTATAACATTATTAGTTTTATTAGATTGTCTTTTCAATTTGTCTGAACTTGACTCAACTGTCAGCCCCTCTATTGTCAAATCGAAATCACGTCCAACTTCATATAAATCTGCATCATAATATGTTTGTTGACTATTTCCTCTTTCACGAGTGTATCTTCTAACTTCATGTTCACCATATCCTGAAAAATGTGCATGTGAATTAACATCAACTACCATATATGGAAAATAAACCCCCATTATATTATCTGTTGTAAATTCTTCTCTAAATTTAGGATGAGCAAAAAATTTTCTTTTTCCTACAAAATCTTCAATTTGCTTTTTAGCTTCTGCCTTTGTTAAATTAAATGGTAATACTACATCTGGAATAGTACCATTAGGAATCTGCTGATTCACAGATAATGTATTCCTACACCAATGGCACCTAGCTTGAGTACTTTCAGCTGTATCTATAACTACTTCTGCACCACAACTACTACACTTTAATGTTATTATGTTTTGTGTTTCTTCTGCAATATTCTGTGTACCAGATCCTATTATTTCACCTTCAAGTTTAGTTATATCAGTTTCCATTCCTTGTACTTTTTCAGGTTCAAATTCATGTCTGCAAAAATTACATCTTAATTTACCAGTTTTTGCATTTACAGAAATATCTGTGGCACCACACATAGGGCATTTGTTTTGTCCATCTTTTGAACCTTCGTCAGTTCGGATAATCTTTGGTTCAACACTCACTTTTTACACCCCCAGAAGTCTTTTTTTCTGCTCATCATAATCTTCTTGTGTAATAAGTCCTGCATCAAGCATTTCTTTATATTTTTTCAACTTTTCCATTGGGTCTTCTTGTACTTGTTGTACGGGTTGTTGTAATCCTCCCATTGCTCCGCCAACAGCATTCATTCCCATTCCCATAAATGCCATATTTCCGGCTCCTCCGTTTTCTCCAGCTGCTTGAAATCCTCTTGCTACAGATTGTTGCATAAATGAATTTCCTCTTGCACCTGACAAAGCATCAGCTTTCCTTACATCACTTAATAATTTCTTTGTATCTTCATCATATTCGATTGCTTGTATTGCAACTTTAACAATTTCAAGACCTCTATCTGTTTTCCATTGATATGCGTCTTCTACTGCTTGTGATAAAGATTTTGCAAATCCTATTTGATCTCCTTGAATTTTATTTATACGATTTCCCTTATCAGGGTCATTTGTATAATTTGAAAATCCTGCTGATAAACTACTTACTACCTCATTAAATAACTGTGCTCCTGCATCATTATCCATGTCAGCAAAATCAAAAACTTCTCCATCTGATAAATAAGAAACTGGCACAAAATTTTTGATAAATAAAATCGGGTCAACTATTTTCAATGTATATGTTCCTCTTGTTACTGCTCCTACTTGTGCATTAAAATATACATCATCCCAATATATTTCAGCTTGAGTTCCAAATCTATTATTAGGTATTTCTTTTAAATTTACATAGAATACTGATTGTTGAGAACCTGGTTGACCACCATATTTAAACCTTTCCCAACTTTGAGTGATTAAAGAAGATACTATTCCGTCTCCTGCGAAAATAGATTTTGCATTAGGGTCATTTGATGTAAATATAAATCCTCCTGGTTCTGTAATACATCCTGTTATTGCTCCTTCTTGCATAGTAATAAGTGCTGTACCCTCTGGCACAACTATTTTACTTCCATTTGAAATAATATTGTTTGAACCTTTAGTATTTGCTCCTCTCCCTACATTTGTTCCTTTTGCTATTGCTGGATAAATACCTGCAGTTGCTGGAACTCCAGGCATAGGAACTATAAAATCTTCCCATTGGTCTGCAAATGTTCCTCCAATTGCTCCCGTAAATGCTTTAATAAAGCCCATAATTCTTCCTCCTTTTATAATAACTTGAATTTTACTTGTAGTTATTTATTTTATTTATACCAAACCTGTCGAAAAATGTAAATAGTTTTTTATATTTTTATATATAATTTATGTATTATTTTTATATCTGTATATATTTTAGAAAATCTTTCATAAATTATATAATATTAAGAAATACTAATATTAGGCGAGGTGAATATAATGTCTGGAAAAATTGATACAAGTAAACTTTCTAAAGAAGATTTCGAAGAAAAGAAAATAGAAGAACAAAGAAAAAAAGATATGGCAAAATATATAGGAAATAATATTCACCAATATCGTACTAGTATGAAACTAACCAGAGAACAATTAGCTGAAAAAAGTCACATAACAGCAAGTCATTTATATCAACTTGAAATTGGTAATAGCATTCCATCTATAATAACTGTAATAGATATTTGTAATGCTTTAAATATAACTACAGCTCAACTTACAGATAATCTTTTATATTGTAATGTTAATAAATATATCGAAGTAATTTCTAAAGACTTTAATAAATTATCGGAAAATAACAAAAAAGCAGTTATTCAACTAATAGAAAATTTAATTGAATAAACCTAAAAAAGTAGCAATCATACTCGATTACTACTTTTTTGTTTTTATTCAATTCCTAAATATTCATTATAAGTAACTTCTCTATCAATAACTTTATCAGCTTTAATATCAATAATTCTATTTGCAACTGTTTGTGTAAGTTGATGGTCATGTGATGTAAATAATATATTTCCTTTAAATTTACACATTCCATCATTTACTGATGTTATACTTTCCATGTCTAAGTGGTTTGTTGGTTCATCAAATATCAAGAAGTTTGCTCCTGATAACATCATTTTTGCTAATACACATCTAACTTTTTCTCCTCCAGATATTACCCTTGCACCTTTTAGTGCTTCATCTCCTGAGAATAACATTCTTCCTAAAAATCCTCTTACATATGTCTCATCTGGATCTTTTGAGTATTTTCTTAACCATTCAGTTAAGTTTTCGTCTGTATCAAATAAGTAATTATTGTCTTTAGGGAAATAACTTTGAGTAATTGTTGTTCCCCAGATAATTTCACCTTCATCTGGTTCCATTTCTCCAGCTATTATTTGAAATAATACTGTTTTTGCATTTTCATTATCTGCTAAAAATGCAATTTTGTCCCCAGATTTTACTGTAAATGATATATTATCTAATATTTTTTCTCCATTTATTGTTTTTGAAACATTTTTTACTTGTAATATTTCTTTTCCTGGTTCTCTATCTGGTTTAAAGTCTACATATGGATATTTTCTGTTTGATGGTTTTATTTCATCTAATTCGATTTTTTCTAATGTTTTCTTTCTTGATGTTGCTTGTTTTGATTTTGAAGCATTAGCACTAAATCTTGCAATAAAGTCTTGCAATTCTTTGATTTTTTCTTCTTTCTTTTTGTTTTGTTCTTTCATTTGTTTTAATGCTAATTGGCTTGATTCATACCAGAAGTCATAGTTTCCTGGATATACCTTGATTTTTCCAAAGTCAACATCTGCTATATGTGTACATACTTTATTTAAGAAGTATCTATCATGTGATACTACTATTACTGTATTTTCAAAGTTTATTAAGAATTCTTGCAACCAATTGATGCTTTTTAAATCCAAGTCATTTGTTGGCTCGTCCAACAATAATACATCTGGATTTCCGAATAATGCTTGTGCTAATAATACTTTTACTTTTTCTCTTGCTTCTAGTTCACTCATTAATTTATAATGATTTTCTGGTATTATTCCTAAATCGTTTAATAACATTGCTGCATCTGATTCTGCATTCCATCCATCTAATTCTGCAAATCTTTCTTCTAGTTTTGCTGCTTTCATTCCGTCTTCTTCTGAAAAGTCTGGCTTCATATATATTGCTTCTTTTTCTTTCATGATGTCATATAATTCTTTATTTCCCATTATTACTGTGTCCATTACAGTATACTCTTCAAATGCAAAGTGGTCTTGTTTTAGTATTGATAGTCTTTCTCCTTTTTCTAATGCTACTTCTCCTTTGCTTGGTTCTAATTCTCCTGATAATACTTTTAAAAATGTTGATTTTCCTGCTCCGTTTGCTCCTATTATTCCATAACAGTTTCCTTTTCCGAATTTGATATTTACATCTTCAAATAATACTCTTTTTCCAAATCTTACGGTTACTCCATTTGCTGTTAGCATTTTTCTAACCTTCCTTTCTATGGCTTTTTATCTTTCTTTTGCCATTCTCTTTTATTCGCTTATATACTATAACATATTTTACTAATTTTTTCAAGTAAATCTTGACATTTGCGTTTTTTGGTATTATAATAATTTTGTTATGCACCATTAGCTCAGCTGGTAGAGCAACAGACTCTTAATCTGGCGGTCCTCGGTTCGATTCCGAGATGGTGCACCAATCTTAGGAATATCAATGTCTTTACGGCATTGGTATTTTTTATTTTATCAAAACATCTAGACAATTAGAGTAAATTACTTTATAATTAAAAAGCCTTTCACTTAAAGGTAGAGAGGTGGTGAATTCATACAAATGAAAAAATTTCTTAAATTACTTGCATTAATCATTATTCTTAATATATTAAAAGAGTTTGATGATTAAACAAAAAATAATCCCTAGACTTGCACTCTAGGGATTTTTTGTGAATCTACACAAATGAATTTCTTAAATTACTAGCTTAAGCTATATTAATTATAATACTTTTTGGTATCATAGTCAATACCTTATTTATTTTATTCTAAAATTCTAAAATTATTCATGTACTAGCCCAAAATAACTGGTAGAGCAACAGACTCTTAATTAAAGAGGACTCGAACGAGTCCTCTGATTCCAATTTATTCTATTTTAAAACTTTTTTCTTGATAAAATATACTCCCCCTGCTAATGCTATTAAACTTACTCCTAGCATTGAAATAATAAATACTCTGTTTTTATTATTAGTAGTTAAACCTGTTGGAGGTGTAATACTAACCATTGTATAATTATTGTCAGCTTCATCTTCTTGAAGAGTTTTAGGATCATAGTTACCTGGGGTAACTCCTGTAATTTTTCTACTTGATTCTACAATTTCCACATGATTCTTTACTTTTATTCCCCTTTCTTTATTTGACAATAATTTACTTCCATATATTTTTATGCTTGCTGCCTCTCCTGCATTTAATTCAATATCATCAATATTGGTATTTATTGAGATAATATAACCTTTTTTTATGTCATCTATATTATCCTTATTAATTAGCATCTTATCTATTCCATTATCCTGATATTCAATCAATTCCTCTGGTTTAACCTTTTTCCATCCAAATTCAGCATTTTTTTCATCACTATAAATCATATCATCTTCCATATAGTCAACAATTTTCTTAACTACTGTTTTTATTTCTTTATCCTCAGAAGTAACTATTCCATAGTAATAATAATTTGGATTTGTTTTATATTCATAATCTTTCTCTGAATCATTCTTTAAGCTTATTGTATATTCTACTTCCAATGTTGCCCCTTGAATAATTTCGTTATCTATTTCAGCAACAACATGATTTGGTAATGCTTTTACATATGGCAATGCTTTATCTCCTGTAGCAGATTGTTCTATATTCTTCCAATCTTTATATAAATCTCCTACCTCTTGATATGGATTTCCATTTATTATAGTTTGACCATCTGCTAATGTTAACTTAATATGAGATATTCTTTTATTTATTTGATATGCTTGCCTTGCTCTTTCTATTATTCCAAAATCCTGATATGGATTTACCGCATAGAATGTGTCTACTAATTTAATTGTTCCATCTTCTTTTATTACCATTATTTTTCCGTCTTCTAAATTATATTCGTCTTCGTAATTAGTGAATGTTACCTTTTCCTTTTCATTAAATCCTTTTTGTACTTCACTATATTCTACACCAACATCGAAAAATGCTGTATCTGCAGTCATTTGACTATTTACTGATTCTAGATTTCCATAATATACTCCATTTTCTTCTTGTTTTGCTCTCTTTGTTAAATCATCAACTGCATCTGAATATTGTTTTCCATCATATGCTAAAATCCAGTTTGGATCTCCCATTCTTATTGGTTCTTTATCAAGACTTAATGCATTTTTTATTATATCTGATGTTATTATTGTTGATTTATATTCTACAGAATCAATCTTTTTATCGCCAATCATTGTATCACCAATCACTGTATCGCCTATCATTATATTGCTACCATAAGTATATCTTATTAAATATTTTCCTGGTAATACTCCAGAAAACTCATATGTACCATCATCTTTAGTTGCTACACATGCTGGTACTTTATTTGTTTCTAATGTTCCTCCATCTTTTATAATAACTTGATATAATGTTGCTACTTTTGCATTTCCTTTAGAATCTTTAGCAATCTTGTCTTCTGCATTAACATCATATTCTAATAATTCTACTTTTGCATTTTTTACACCTTTTTCTCCGTCTTTTTTGTCAAATATACCATTACCAATTCTTATTTCTTTAGGATGTGTCTTTGTACCATCTCCATGTTGCTCATCAGTTGTTGTATTAGCATCTTCAAACACAGTTCCTGATAAACCTCTTGTAGGTTCCTCTTCTTCTATTCCTAATATTAATGCTGGTGCATAATCTGTATCATCTTCAAATGTCGATGTGTCTAATGTTTTATTTTCTATTTGATATGTCTTTTCATGTAATTGTGCTGTAGAAATTTCTGGTGTTTCATTGATACCTAATCTTTTTATTTCAGCATTTCCTGGGTTTGAATCTTCATCAATTGCTGCATATATTTTATTATCTTTTAATGTTGAAAATGCACTTATTTCAGATACATTATTTAATGTTGTTTGTTTATTTAATAATTCTCTTACAGCATCAGTATTCAACTTAAATTTAATATAAATATCTTGATATTCATTTGGAGCTAACTCTATATTAGCTAATGCATTAGTATATGTAGCTGTATATCCTCTTTCCATTTTAGCAATATTTCCATATCTACTTACTCCCCAAGTTGCATTAGTCGTTTTATTTCCTTTGCTATCAGCTAACCACGAATCTTCTATTGTATATCTTGAATCATAATAATTTACTAATTCTGCAACTTTCGCATTTAATGTTGAAGCTTGATTTTTTACTCTTATTCTATATGTTACATATACTTGCATTAATTCTTTGCTTGCATCAGAATTTGCATATACTAAGTCTGATTCATATATTCTTCTTGTATATAGATTTAGTCCTCTATCACTATAACTTGGCGTAGAACTATTTTTAACACCAAATTTTACATCAACTCCAAAGTTATCCATGTCATTTTCATCATCAAGATTTCTCTTTGCATATGAATATGTATTAACATAAGTTTCTGTATCTCTATTTATTTTTATATCAACTGAATTCAAGTCAGAAGCTACTGCTAAATCAGCTTGTTCTCTTAGTGTTATTCCTAGATTAATTCCAGCTATTTCTGTTACTGAATTTCTCCTTATATCATCTGCATTATATTGTGTGCATAATGCTTTTTCAGAATTTGTTTGTGTTATTGCATCTATTAAGTATTGTTTCTCTACTCCTGAACTTGGATACACTTGTCCTTCATATCCATATTTTACATTATCACCATATTTAAGTGTACTTATATGCGTCTCTTGATCATAATCATATTCAAGTGTGTATTTTATACTTCCATCTGCTGTATGTGATTTGTTGTTACTGATTATTGCATAATTGCTGTTAAATGCCTCTCTTTGTTTTTCGTCTGATGCACTATTATCAATTCCATTAATTACACTGTTTTTATTGTCTTTATGTTCTAAATTAAATTTTGAATTAATAAGCACTGTTTTATAGCTCATTCCATTATATTCAAATTCTAGATATCCACCTACAATATCATCTATCTTTATTTTTGTTGCATTTGAATCTTCATCATAGTTACCAAATATATAGTTACCATCTGAATCTGTTTCTTTAGTTGCCAAAGTTTTTCCGTTTGAACTATTTAACCTTACTGTAATATCTTTTAATTTCTTATCTTCTGTGTTTTCTTTCCATACTCCATCTATTTCATTTGATTTGCCTTGTGCTCTATCTTCCCATGCAAATCCTGAAATTTTGATGTATTTTCTTCTGTTTCTTACTATTAATTTATCATATTTTCCATTCTCTATATTTGCTGTGTTTAATTCTGTATCTCGTGAATTTTGTCTATTAACGACAACCGTTGCTGTAAGTCCATTTCCACTTGAATCTGCAGATTTCCAAGAAACATAGTCATTGTCTACCTCATATCCAAATTGTTCTCCTATTGATGTTTCTATTACTTGATATGTATCTCTTAAGATATTATATATTTCTACTCTTGAGTTACTGTCTGTTATAAATTCAGTTGCTGCATTTGCATTTGTTGTGGTTTGTAGTCCTCCTAAGTAAATTTTTCCGTTTACTTTTGTTTGAACTTTTTTATTTTCATCTAATGCTATTAGGTATTTTCCTTCTGGATTTTTAATTTTAAATCCAACGCCATCAAATACCCAGTTTTCGGCATCTTTATCTTTTTTGTCTATAATCAAGTTACCTGTTATCTTTTGGTTTTCTGCTGTATACTCTAATGTTGCATCATTTCCACTTAATGTAAATCTGCCTATTTCTAATGGCTTATTCATACTAACATCTGTATATCCATATATTGGATTTTCTACTTCATATACTATATATGAATGATGCCTTGCTAAATATTTTATTAATATTCCGCCGTTTTTCGTTTCAAAAATAGTTGCATCCTCTTTTCGTTCTACAAATGTACATGGTGCTCCACTTACTACATATTTTTTATTTTCAATGTCATATAGTATCAGTCCTATTTTCTCTAATTCTTTGTCGTGTTGATCTTGGTCTACTTTTTTGATATTTACATTCATGTATACTTTTTTGTTTTTTACGGTTATTATTAATCTTGTATTTTCTTTATCACGGTTTACATTAAAGTTTCCTACATCTAATGGTTCATATGATTCGTATGGTTGACCATATCCTGTAAATTCATAACCTATATCTGGATTACTTATTACCTCATATACTGTGTAATGATGATCTATTAATAATTTGTTTACATCAACTCCACCTTTTTGAGTCATATATAGTGTTGCTTGTTTTATATCATTTGTTAATTCTGATGGTTTTCCTGTTGCTCCTTGGATAAAGTATCCTTTTGCTGTATCATCATATAATATAAGCCCCATACCCTCTATTTCTTCATTTGTATCATAATCTATTTTGATTATTTTGATATTTCTATATATTCTTTTATTTAATATAGTAATTTCTACTCTTTCATTTTCTTTATTACGCTCTATCTTGAATTCATTATATTCAGGTTTAGCAAAAGGTTTTTCATAATCTCCATATTCATATCCTATTTCTGGATCTGTTTTTACCTCATATGCTATATATGTATGGCCTATTAATAGCTTATTAATATCTATTCCACCTTTTTGAGTTCTATATTTTGTTGCTTGTGTTTTATCTGTTGTTATTTCTGATGGTTTTCCACTTTCTCCTTGGATAAAATATCCATTCAAATCCTTATCATAAAATATTAAATCTACTCCTTCTATTTCTAGCCCTGAATCTGCATCTTTTTTTACTAAATGTATGTTCCTATATATTTTTCTGTTATATATCTCTTTGACTATTACTTCATTTTCTCTACTTCTATCTACAGTAAATTCTTTGCCTATTTGTAGCATATTATTATAATAATCTGTATATTGATAACCTATTTCTGGATTACTTATTACCTCATATATTATATATGTATGTCCTATTGTTAATTTATATGCTGGCACTCCACCTTTTCGAGTTGTGTATAATGTTGCTTGGTCTGGTTTATATGTTAATGTTGATTCTTTTCCAGTTGGTCCCTGTACAAAATATTTTCCTTCTGTTTTATCATAAAGTATAAGTCCTACGCCTTCTATTTCCTTTTCAGAGTCTTCATCTTTTTTTATTAGTTTTATATTTCTAAATGCTTTTAAGTTCTGTCCTTCCACTGTTAGTGTTTCATTTTCCTTTGTTCTTTCTGGTACTAGTTCATCTGTTTCTACTGTTTGATTGTTTCCATTTTTATATTTAAGTTTTACTTGTAATGGATTTTCATAACTTGTAGCCTTATAGCCTAAATCTGGATTACTATTTACTTCATAAACAATGTAGTGATGATCTATTAGTAATTTATTGATAGCTACTTCGCCATTTTTTGTAGTATATTTTGTTGCTTGGTCTGGTTTACCTGCTAATGCTGAATCTTTTCCAACATCTCCTTGTACAAAATATTTTCCTTCTGTTTTATCATATAATATAAATTCTACATCATCTATTCTCTTTCCAGAGTCTACATCTACTTTTACTAAGTTTACATTTCTATATATTTTTTGATTTTGTAACTTAAATTCTGTTACATTACTATCTGCATCTCCTCTAATTTGAATCTCTTGGTCCATAATTATTGGATCGTCCTTACTTACCTCTTTATATCCTGATTCTGGATTGCTTTGTACTTCATATACTTTATATCTACAACCTTTTATTAATTTATTTATTGTTACTTCTCCATTTGCATCTGTTACAAAAACTGTTGCATCATGTATATCTTCAACACTCTTTGACTCTTCTCCCTTAGCTCCTTTTACAAAAAATCCTTCTCTTCCTTTTGTTTCACACTTTAATACAAATCCAACTCCTGGTATTCTTTTTCCTGAATCCTTATCTGTTTTTATTATTTTATATAATTTATATGCTTTAGTGTTTTTACCTGTTATTACCGCTTCTGTATATTTAGCATCTTTATTAATAGTAAATTCATATGTCCATCCTGATTCTACCCATTCAGGTTGTACTGGCATATCCACTGGCTCATCTAAAGATGCATATTTGTATCCTTGTTCTGTATCAGTTTTAATTTCTAATAGTTTATATCGTTTTCCTATTTTCAATCCATTTATTATAATTCCCTTTGCATTATCTACTGTTGTAAATACCGTTGCTTTGTCTTTTTGCGTAGTAGTTGTTGAACCTATTCCATTAGCATTTGAGACGAAATAGTGTCTATTCTTATCATTATTCCCTTCTTTAGTTACCTGTTCTATGATAAATTGCACTCCACCTAATGGTTTCTTAGTTTCTGAATCAATTTTTTTAACTCTTAATGGTCTATATGTCGGTGTATTTTTAAGATTGAAATTATACACTAATCCTAATTCGATTGTATTTTTTCCCTTTATTATTGGTTTTTCTACTGATGCATATGGATATGCAGAATTTTCTGCTTTTACTTCTAATATCTTATATACTCCTGCTTTTGTTAAATAATTAACTTCTGCATAGTCTTGGCCTTTTGGTATACTAAATTTTGTAGCTTGGTCTCTTGTACCTACATACTCTGCGGGATTTTCATTATCGAATTTTAGATATTTTGCATTTTCATCATTATCACCATATTGTACTATAAACTGAACATTACGCAATGTTTTGCCATGCATTGTATCACCAGGCAAATCACATGTTTTATAAACATTGAAATGTGAATACTGTTTATAATTGTATAATACTACAGTTGCACTCACTCCGTCTTTATTATTTGTATATGTTATAAAATCTGAATCAGATCTGTCCGTTACTTGAAAGTTTTTTATAGTTATTGTTCCGATCTGTTTAGGATTTGTTGGCGTTGCATCATTTGCACTATAATAAATTGATCTTTTATCTGTCTTTGAAATTTTTGGTGATTGTATTTCCCAAAAAATATATGTACCATCTTTATCTATTGTTATGCTAGACTCATGTGCCAATTTAGTTACATTTCCAAAATCTTTTCCTGGATCTTTAGTTCTGGATGTTCCTCCACTACCTGTTCTTGATAAATATTCTCCTGTTGCTTTATCTTGTATTACAAATCTTGCTCCTGTTAGTTCTTTAGGATTCTTACTTACTTCTCCATTTTTATCTAGAGGGTCATATTTTTTTATTGTTAGTTTTATTCCTTTAGGTACTGGAAGTGACTTAGAAAGTGATTCAGTTATCTCATCACCATCAAACATTATAAAGTTTTGGCCATTTGTTGCTGTTGCAAATATAGCTACAATCCTAGCCCTTACATTCCAATATTCCCTTATCATTTCTATAGATTTAATATTACCTGAAATCTTTCCTTTTACAGCAATATAAAATGAATCACTAGAGTAATTATCAACTTTAACAGATGGATTCTCTGATCCTATATTTAATATTTTACTCTTATTGGTGCTATAATCATATGTTCTATATTCCTTTCCAGAATCTGTTTTTATTACTGTTACAATCCAATCATTGTAAGTTCCCGCAGTACTTATATTATATGGTCCTATGAACGTATAGTTTAATTTTTCATCATATTCTATCGTTCTTGACTTACCATCATTATCCTTAGAAGTTGATTCTAACTTTTCATTTACTATTTCTTGCGCTCTCTTTTTTAATTCATTAACATATGTTGTATCTGCTAGTTCTCCATTTTCAGTAGACTGTTCTAGATATTTTTTTGCGACGTCATCAATAATTAATTTTTTTTTATTCTGATACCAAAGTGCTTTTACCGCTTCTCTATATGCTGCACTTCCAGTATCATAATATCCATCTACTGCTCTCTCAGCAGCAACTCCCATTGTCAGTAAATCAACAGGTTGCATTTCCTTAAAATCATTTCCATGTTGAGTACTATATTTATATCCTACAGTATTTGCATATGGAGTATTTATATTTATTGCTCTTACTATCTTGTCATTACCACTTCCAACATCACTATCATTATGTCCTACACAAGCAGCATATTTGGAGTTGACTAATTTATAGACACCATTAGCATCTGTTGATATACCTGCATCTTTATATTCTTGAACAGTGGTTCCCCACTCACCTTCCCAAACCCAGTCTACTTCATTTCCATTTGAATCAGGTTCTCCTCCAATGTATGCAGATTTAGCATTCAACCATTTATTACTTGGATTCTCTTTTTCTGTCACATATATTGCTTTATATATTCCAAATATTGCCCTACCATTCACATATCCATCAGAACGATTAAATGGCACTTTAAAACTAGATGCAAACACTTTGACTGGTATAATTAAAAATGCAACCATTAATATTAAAATAAAGATTATATTAGTAATTTTTTCTTTCTTCAAAGATTTAACCTCCTTTCCTCAAAAATTTCAAACTACCTTGTTTATAAAATAAACTCCTATTCCAAACATACATATTGTAATTATAATAATTATTATATATATTGTTGTTAATCCTGTAGCCACAGAAATAATTATTTCTGCTTTACTTTGATCATCCTCATCTTGTTTATTATTGTTTGGTGTTGAATCAATATCTGGTATAGATAATTTATTTGACTGCTCACAAATTTCTGCTATATTAGTACTTACACCAACATTAGATTGTGTCATTACTTTTGTTAATGTTAATGTAACCACTTTGCTTTCTCCTGGAATTATAACCTGATTCGCAAGTTCCTTTGTTGCTATACTGCCATCTGTTTTTTGATACCAATTACTATTAATTTCTGTATTAAATCTAAAATCATCAGGCATTTTGTCTATAATTTCAGAAACATATTCTTCTGTTTCTCCTTCATTTGTAACTTTAATTTTATATTCTACTACAACTAAACTTCCACTTAAATATTTGCTTTTTATTTCTGTTTTAGCTAATTGAGCATTATCATAATCCATAACTTTTGTACCTTGTTCATTTTGTACAGTTACTTTAGTTATATATTTATCTAACTTCATGTCTGATTTCTTTATTTCTATAAATCCTGCATCTATGTCAGATAAGTCACTAACTTCTAGTTCTAATTCTTTTGTTATTGCTACTTTTTGCTTTTTACCATTTATTAAAATTGTATTTTCTACAACATCTGAATTATTGATTATATCTGCATCTTCTGTTTGATATTGTGTTATTTGATATTTATCTGTATCATAGCAAAATACTACATAATATTTTCCCTGTTTTACTTCTTGAAATTTATATTGTCCATTTTCATCTGTTGTAGTTATTTGAACAATACTACCATCTATATCTAATAATTGTACCTTCATATCTGATATAGTCTTTTCTGATACATCTCTTATACCATCTTTATCAGCATCAATCCATGCTAATCCCGATATTTCTTTTGTAATTGTTTCACCTTGATTATTATTCTGGTTAGAATCACTTGCATCTCCATCATTTGTATTCGAATTATCTTTATCTGGAATTTCTGAGTCTGTATTATCCGGATCTATTACTGTTACTGTACATATATCCATTTGATTTCCATCCTCTGTTGTTACAATTATTAAAGCCGTTCCATTGCTTATAGCTGTTACATTTCCTTCTTTATCCACACTGGCTACTAACTTATTACTTGTTGACCAGTTCACATTTTTATTAGTAGCATTTTTAGGTTGTATTGTTGCTATTAATTGTCTGCTTTGTTTTATATTTAATCTCATAGCATTTATATCTAAACTTACACCTGTAACATTTATATTTTCTCCACCAGGATTATCTGGTTCTATTGAATCTAAATCTGTTACTGTAACTGTACATATTGATGTTTTACTTCCATCATCTGTTGTTACTACTATCATTGCTGTTCCTTTTCCTACTGCAGTTACATTACCTTGATCATCTACACTTGCAACTAATTTATTAGTTGATACCCAATATACCTTTTTATTGTCTGCATTTGCTGGTTCAATTGTTGCAACTAATTGCTTTGTAGTATTTAACTCTAATTTCATAGCATTCATATTTAATTTTACATCTGTTACACTTACTTTTTCAGTCTGGTCTGGTTGGTCTGTTGATGTTGGATCTTTTACTTTTACTGTACATGTTGCAAATTTGTTTCCATCTTCTGTTGTTACTATTATTGTTACCATACCTTGTTTTAATCCTGTAACATTTCCTTGGTCATCCACACTTGCAACTAGTGGATTTGTTGATACCCAAGACACATTTTTATTAGTAGCATTTTCTGGTTCTATTGTTGCTATTAATTGTTTTTTACTATTTACATTTAAGTCCATAGAATTCATATTTAGTTTTATACCTTTTACTTCAACCTTATCATCTTTTGTTGATGAATCTGTTACTGTAACATCACAAGTTGCGATTTTATTTCCATCTTCTGTTGTTACAACTATTTTTGCTGTTCCTTCATTAATTCCTGTTACTAATCCAGAATTGTCTACATATGCTACTTCTGCATCAGTTGAACTCCAATATACATTTTTGTTATCTGCATTTTCCGGTTTTATTGTTGCAACTAATTGCTTGCTTTCTCTTACATCTAAATTAATAGATTTTTCATTTAATGTTATACTTGTTACTTTTACGCCGTCTGGTTTCTCTGGATTGTCTGGATCCGGATCTGGAACATCTGGTATAGGGTCTAAATCTTCTCCTGGATCTATCGGATCTTCTTTTTCTAAATACTTATATGTTATCTCATTTGAAGTTTCTGATACATCTATCCCAGTAACATTAACTACATTTGTAAGTATATTATCTACTACTGCTGATCCTAAAATATTAGTTTTTATTTCTAATACAATTTCTTCTTTGGGTTCTATTGTATACATAAAAAACACGCTTTGTATAAATGTATTAATAACATCTTGAATTTCTACTCCATCTTTGTATAATTTTGCTGATTGTATCATTATTCCTGATGGCATCTGGTCATTTAATGATATTTGTCTTTTTATACTTCCTTCATTTTTTATTGTTACAGTATAGGTTAGTTCATCTCCATCTTGTACATATTCTCCATCTATATTTGTTGTCTGTTTTACCGATATTTTAGTCCTATTTTGATATACATCTATTTTTAGTTCATTAGATTTATATATCTCATTTTCTATTTGTGCATTTGCATTTATTTTTACTACATCTTTTAATATACCAACATCTAATTTTCCCATTTTTAACATTGCTGAAACTTTAATTGTTTGTTTATCTCCACTTTTCTCTAATTTCGGTATTGAAATTTCCAATTGTTTATCTTCTAGTTTAGTTATTTCTGCATCTTCTAAGTCTGTTATAACTCCTAGTTTTCCAGCGAATCCAGCATTACTTGGCATATCCATTTTGAATTTTATATCATTTAAATCTTCACCTGATATATTTTCCACATATATTATTACAGGATAATTGTTTTCTGTAAAAATCTGATCTTCTATTGCAACTCCTGGTACTAATCTCAATTTTAATTTTCCTTGTTTTATTGGGTTAGTATATGTTGATATTTTCACCTCATTCAAGTTATCTCCAGAAATTACTATCTCTCCAGATGTAACTGTTCCTTCTGCAACATCCTTATTTGCAGAAATCTTATATTCTAATGTTTTTGTTTCCCCTGGTGCAATAGTCTCTATATCTATTTCTTTATTTGTTAAATCTTCCTGTTCTTCCACATAATGGTATGTCAAATCATCTACTGCTTTTAATCTATATCCATAGTAAACTACATTAGTATGTGTAGCTATCATTTTCATATTTTGTATTGTATTATTTGTATTGTTTGTTATTTGCAAACTATATTGAATTGCTTGTCCCTCATATACTTCTGCACCATTTTCTAATGTTTGTCCATTTGATGTTACTGCCATTTTTACATCAATTCCAGCCTCATTACTTGCTGATAGCATTGCTACTTTGGAATAATTTCTATCTGGTTTTATTAGCCTATTTGTAGAAACTATATCCATATCTTTTCCTTGATATTTATATGATAATTTCATTGTATTTAAGGTTGTTGCTCCATCTTCAATATCTGCTGGTATCTTTATTTTATATGATATTCCTACAACTTCTTTTGACGATATTTCTCCATTTTGAAATTCTATTTTAAATGATTTTACTTTTTCTAAATCGTCTATGTTTTCTTGCCAACTATTACTATCTTTTGTCGCTTTATCATCTTCAGAATAATATATTCTTGCTCCAGTTTTTGTTACATTAATACTACTTGCTAGTACACTCTGAAAACTTATATTAGCACTTTGTTCTCCATCACTCCATGTTCCCTCTGCTGGTATATTTCCAACAATAACTGATTTAGAAATGCTTTCATCATAATTATTAATTGCATATAAATTAACATTAGCAATCTTTTCTTCTGTTCCTTTATCTAACTCTCCTGTTACAATTTTGTTAGTTGTGCTTTCAATTGTATCTCCATTATTATTAAAATCACTAACTCTGTTAACAAGCATTACTCCTTCTTTAGATTTTAAATTGATGTCTTTAGTTATTTTTCCAACTTCACCTTCTTTATTTTCATTCGTATAAGTCATTGTTATTTGTTTTGTCTGAGTTGGTATTGTATTTTCAATATTCAAATCTGCATAAAATACTATCTGTACTCCATCATTTACATTGTTTATATAATTAGGTTGCTCCCCATGTAATGTAATTCTTAATAATGTATCACCGTTATTAAGTATACTTCTTTCTGTAGAATCTATTTTTAACCCTTCTTGGCAATTTAATAAAGAGATTTTTTTACCAATTACATTTATATCTTTAGGTATTGTTATTTCTATAACTGGGTTCTTCCATAAGTCATGCTCTTCTGAATTACTTTTTAATACTATTAAAAATTGAATATTTTTATTTGATTCTATTGTTGATAAATTTGTATTACTAATTTCTAATCTGCCTTCTAATTTTGTATCAAGTAAATTTATTGTTGCTGTTTTTTCTTCATTTCCAGCATTTGTTGTTACTATTTCATTTGTTGTTAGCATTGTAAATTGTTTTAAGCTCTCTTTAGTATATCCTGTATTTCCTTTTAGATATTTTATGTTTCTTATTGTAATTTCACCTTCTGTAATAGGTCTTGATGTTTCTATTGTTAGATTTTTCTTTCCTTCTTCATAGTTTATATTAATATTTCCGTTGCTATCCGCTTCTGTTGACTTATTAATTACGTTTATTATATTTCCATTTTCATCTTTTATATAGATATATCCATCATTTCCAAATATCCTTATAAAACTATCTTTGTCTACTATAGTTTGTTTATAATAGATTAAATTTTGCGCATCTTCTTTATTTATTCTGTCTGAAAAATACGAATTTGTTGTGTTTAAATTGATATTTTTTATTAATTCTGACTTTGAAACTTCTATTGTATTATTTTCTTTGTAATATGTTTGATTTTCATCTAATGCCGAATATAAATATCCTTTATATATCTCTTTTGTGATGCTTTTTCCAACACTTACTATATTTCCAGAATAATTTAATTGTACATTTTGTTCATCATGCTTTTGTATATTGCTTTTTGTAAATAATTTAGTATCTATAGATGTATTTAATACTATACCATCTAAATTTTCTTCTGTTGTAGCATCATATACATATATTAATCTATATCTATTTAAATTAGTATACCAATAATTTTCTCCTTTTATTTTTATTACACCTGTTTTAAAGTCATACTCTATTCCGTCTTCTAATTTTGTTCCATTTAATAAAACTTTTACAGTTTGTGGTAACTTATTAGCAATTTTAGGTATTATAACTTCCACTTCTTCACTTGCTCTTGGCAAAACTCCATTTTGTATTTTAGTATTTATTGCTTGTTCTACCAATATACCTTCTGTCCCTAAATCAACTACTTTGCTTATTCCTTGTACTAAGGTTATATCTGAATTATCTGTCCAATCTATTTGAGTTGTTATATTCCTTTCTATTTCTATTTTTTTCTTTTCTTGCGAATATTCTCCTATTAAAGACACTACAGTTTCTTTTGAGTAATACTCTTCTGTAACTTCTACAATTTTATTAAACTCTATTGGTATTTCTATTACCACATTGCTATATATAATAGTGTTTAATTCTATCTCATTATTTTCTTTATTAATACTTTTTATATATGTGTTATTTGTTATGTTGTTCTTTAATTTAAAATTGCCATCATTAATTTTTATTTTTCCATTAACAAAAGCCCCATTTTTTAAAACATTTATATTTATGCATAAATTTATCTCTTCTCCTATTTGTCCTTTTATTGCATGGTTCTTAACTTCATTTATTTTAAAATATGTATCAAATTGAACATCTTCACTATTGCTATTTTGCGTTTCCAGTTCATTTGAGACAGCAATTGCTATATTATATCCTAAAAAGATAATATTAGCTGATGTCATTACTATTATTAAACTTATTGCCATCATTATCCTAAATATTTTTGCTTTCATAGCATCCCCCTCTTTAACTCATTTGTTTTACAAATTCATTAATGCTAATCTTTATACATATTTTAAAGTTTTCTTCTTTATTTATCAATATACTGCTTTAACCAATTCTTCCAAGCGTTTCCAACCTTGCTACGGCTCTTCATTTTTCATGTTTTTATGACATTTTTATATCTTTTTTATTACAAATTTCTATTTTTTTCATTTTTCCTTAGGCGTGTAAGCTTTTGAGCAGAAAAAAAGATTAGAAATTTTCTAATCTTTTTTCCTATTTTTTATCCTAAAACATTTTTCTTAATCAAATATATTCCTCCTGCTAATACTACTAAAATTACTGATGTCATTGAAATAACAAATATTTTATTATCTGTAAGACCTGTTGGTGGTGTAACACTAATTCTTGTATGGCTATTATCTGTTTCATCTTGTTTTAATGTTTTAGGATTATAATTACCTGGTGTTACTCCAACCAGTTTTCTCTTGGTTTCTACAATTTCTACATGGTTGTCTGCCGCAAATCCTTTTTCATTGCTTGACAATAATTTTCCTGCATATATTTTTACACTTGCAACTTCTCCTGGTTTTAATGACATGTCTGCAAATTTCTCTGTCATAGATATAATATATCCACTCTTAATACTCTCTGCAACACTCTCCTTATTATTAACCTTAACATCTGATACTAATTTCTTAACTGTTCCATTATCATCCCATGCAGATAAGTTCTCTGCTGTAACTTTTGTCCATTCTCCTGAATTTTTCTCTTCATCATAAACTATGTCATCTTCCATGTAATCTACAACTTTCTTTACTACAGAAGTTAATGGTTGTCCATTCTCTTTACCATAATAGTAATAATTTGGGTCTGGGTTATATTCATAATCAATTTCAGAGTCATTCTTTAAACTTATTGTATATTCTAATTCTAATGTTGCTCCTTGTATAAGTTCATTATCTATTTCTGCCACTACTTGGCTAGGTAATGCTTTTACATATGGTAATGCATTGTCACCTGTAGCAGATTTTTCTATATTATCCCAATCTGTATATAAATTTCCTACTTCTTGATATGGATTTCCATTTATTAATACTTGACCATTTGCTAATGTTAATTTTATAAAAGATATTCTTTTATTTATCTTATAATCTTGTCTTGGTCTTTCTATTATTCCAAAGTCTTGACATGGATTTACTGCATAGAATGTATCTACTAGTTTAATCTTGCCATTTTCTGTTACTACTATTTTTCCATCTTGTAAATTATATTCATCTTTATAATCTGTAAATGATACTCTTTCATTAAATCCTCCATCTTTTACTGCACTATATTCTACACCAACATCGAAGAATGCTGTATCTGCTGTCATTTTTCCATTAGTATCCTCTATATTTCCATTGTATATACCGTCTTTTTCCTGCTCATATCTTAAGTCTAAGTCATCTACTGCATCTGAATATCTTATAAGTCCATTTGCATCTTTACTCTTGCTTTTTACTTGGTTATCTTCTCCGTCATATGTTAAAATCCAATTTGGATTTCCCATTCTTACTGGTTCTGTATCAAGGCTTAATGCATTTTTTATTGTATTTGATGTTATTATTGTTGATTTGTAATCTCTAGGGTCTATAGGCTTTCCATTTATTGTTGTCTTGTTATTATAAGTATATCTTATTAAATATCTTCCTGGTAATACACCTAAAAATTCATATGTACCTTTATCACTAGTTTCTACTATTGCTTGCTTTGTATTAGTTGTTAACCTTCCACCTGTTACAGATAATTTGTACAATGTTGCTACTTTTGCATTTCCTTCATCATCTTTAGCAATTTTATCTTGTTGACTACCATCATATTCTAATAATTCTACTATTGCATTTTCTACTAAATTTTCGTTAGTATCAAATATTCCATTACCAATTCTTTCTTCTCTAGTATTAGTAGCATTAGGATCTTCACCCTTTGTATTACTATCTTCAAATACTGTTCCTGATAATCCTCTTGTTGGTTCCTCTACCTCAAGTCCCATAATTAGAGCTGGTGCTAAATCTGTATCATCTTCGAATGAATCAGTTTCTAAAGTTGTATTTTCAATTTGGTATGTTCTATTATTCAATGTTTCTGAACTTGTTTTTGTATCACCTATTTTTATTTCAGCATTACCTGGATTAGAATCTTCATCAATTGCAGCATATGGTTTTCCACCATTTATTGATGAGAATGCATTTATTTCTGTAACATTATTTAATGTTGTTTGCTTACTAATTAATTGAACCAATGCATCATGTTTTAAATTAAATTTAATATAAACATCTACATAATTACCTGCTTGTATTTCTACATTAGATAAAGAATTTGTATATACAGCCGTATATCCATTAGGAATACTTGCTTTACTATACTTACCTGTTCCCCAAGTAACTTTTGCAGTTTGATTTCCTGTAGAATCTCCTATCCAAGAATCAGCAATTTCATATCCTGAATCATAATAATTAACTAACTCTTGTACTTTAGTAACTATTGAATTTGATTGGTTTTTAACTCTAATTTTATATGTTATGGCCACATTCATAGATCCGGCTTTTTGGTTTTCTAAAGCTAAATCTGATTCATATAACCTTCTTGTATATAAATTTAATCCTCTAGAACTATAGCTTCCTGTACTTGTTCCAAATTTAACATCTATTCCAAAATTGTCTTCACTGTCTATATTTCTTTTTGCATAAGTATATGTGTTATTATATACATCTTTACCATTGTTTACTTTTATATTTACTTCAGTTAAATCCTCGCTTATTGCTAAATCTACCTGTTCTCTCCTTTGTACTCCTAGATTAATTCCAGTTAACTCTTCAGCTCCATTATCTTTGCATCTAGCTTCCCAAGCATCTTGTAGGCTAAATCCAGACTCTGTTGTTGTAGCCATTATTGGATAAAATTCTGGTGCTGGAGTTACTTTTAATCTAGTCTTATCATCATTATATTTATATCCCCATCTATCTATATATGTTGAAGTATGATTATTTTCATCATATTTTAACTCATATCCTCTTTGTGATTCACTAGTATTATGAGATTGATTATTTGATATAATTTCAAAATCATTATTTACTGATGTTCTATCTCTTCTGTTACGTCCATTACTTTGTACTTCTTCTGCTTTTGAAGTAACATCATAATTTTGAGCTTTATAATCTATAATCGCTTCCACTGATGTAAATCTTAATCCATCATATTCAAATTCTATTGAATAATATGGTAAATCATCTATTTTTAAGTTACCATTTGATTCTGTTAAATAATCTGAATTTTCATACTCTTCATTTTCTTTCTTTGTTCCGAAAAGATATTTTCCATCTTTATCTGTTGTCCTTGTTGTAATTAGCTGGTCTCCTTTATATAAATATACAGTTATTCCTTCTATTAATGCATCTTTACCATCATCATATAGATTGTTAATTCTATTATCTTTTCCTCTTGCTATTTCTTCCCATACATATCCTTCTATACGTATGTACTCTTGATGGTTTCCTATTGTAATGTCTTCATTTTCGTTTCTTTTAGGTGTAACAACACCTTCTTTTGTTATAGAATCACCTTTGAATGTAGCACCATGGTTCATCTCAACTTTTCCATCCTGATATACTAAATATCCATAGTTTGGATTTTTAATTTCTTCTACTTGATATGATATTTTGTCAGAACCATTACTACTCATTAATAAGTTTTGTATTACTAATTCTCCATTTTCATCAGTTACAAATAGTGTTGCTTCTTCTCTTGTTTCTACATATTTAATTGTTGGATTTGTATCATCTTCTGCAGTATCATTTAATCTTACTTTTCCAACAGCTCTTCTTGCCCAACCTTCTGTATCTGTTTCTATATTATCTCCAGTTGCTTTTACTTTAATATATTTGTCATTATAAGATGATTTTAATACAAATTCTACTCCTGCAAGAACTTTTGTATCCACTCTATCATCATTTTTTATAATACTTATATCTCCACTTTGTTTTTCATTTTTTAATTCTATTTCTTTTTTCTCTAATCTTTTTATTTCAGTTTTAACTGGTGATAAAATTTTAGTATAAGCATAATTTCTATTTTTAATTTCTTCTAATGTATATGTAATTGAATCAGTTCCATTTGTGCTCATTAATAAGTTTTTGATATATATTTCTCCATTTTTATCAGCAATAAATACCGTAGCTTCTTCTCTCTTTGATGTATATTTTATTGATGGATTAACATCATTCTCAGGTGTATCTGCTACTTTTACTGTTCCTTTTACTCTAGTTATATATCCATCTGAGCCTGTTTCTATATTGTCTCCAGTTCCTTTAATTCTTATATATCCACCAGCTGATGATTTTAATACAAATTCTACATTTTCTAATTTTATATTAGGATCGTCAAAATCCACTTTGTTAACATATAAATCTCCAACATATTTTGTATTTTTTACTTCTACTGTTTTGTTTTCTTTTCGTTTAATTGTTACATCTAATGGCTTCACTGTTTGAACTATATATCCATAATTCGGATTTTTAATTTCCTCTAGTGTATATGTTAATGTATCTGTACCATCACTACTTACTAATAATTTTTTGATGTTTATCTCACCTTTACTATCAGTTATAAATTTAGTAGCAATATCTTTGTTATCTGTATAGTATATATTAGTAATTGTAACTGATGTTCCATTAACAACCCTAGCCCATCCTTTAGAGTCTACTGTAATATTGTCTCCAGATTCTGCGACTTTTACCAATATATATTTACCACCATTATAAGATGATTTTAATATAAACTGTGCATTTAGCAATCCTTCTCCAGTATCTGCATCTTTTTTCTTAATGTTTAAATCTGCAACTTCTTCTACATTTTTTATTGTAACTTCTTTGCTCTTAGCAACTTCTAAGTTTCCAATAGTAGTTGAAGTTAATTTTGTATATCCATATCCTGGACTCTTTATTTCTAATAATTGATATTTTATAGACTTACTTCCATCTCTGTCTCCATCATTCAAACTTCTTACTAATATGTCCTTAATTGTTAATTTTCCTGATGAATCGGTTACAAATCTAGTTGCATAATTTTTGTCTTTTGTATAAGCAATTTCTGTAATTGTCGCTGTTCCAGTTACACTGGTTACATATCCTGTGCTATTATATTTTACATTGTCTCCTTTTTCTTTAACTTTTACTTTTATATAACGTTCTTCTGAATATGATGTTAAATCTTTTATTAAGAATGTAGCTCCTGGTAATGTCTTAGACGGATTATCATAATCAACTTTATCAATTTTTATTTCTCCTGTTTGCTTAATATTTGTTACTCCTATACTATAGTAAGTAGTAACAAATGCATATTTATAAAATTCTTTAGCATAAACTGTAGTATTTACTAAATTAGTATATCCATATACTGGATTTGAAACTTCTCTTACAACATAATTCGATATTTCTAAATTCTTAATTTTAATCGTTCCATCAGTACTTGTAAATATTTGTGTTCCTTTTGATTGATCATGATGGAATGTTACTAAATATGTAATGTTTTTATTTTCTTCATCATATTTAGCATTTCCTGTAGTTATTGTTGCTTTTACTCCTAAACTTCCTAATGTATGATCTTTTGATAATGTCATTGTTTTTACTGTAATTTTATCTAATTTTACTCTATTATTTTCACTTATTGGTTTTGTTTTATCTTTTGGTTGATATATAGCCATATAATATGAATTTGCTATATTAGTTCCTTTTACTATTTTAAATCCTACTCCAGAACCTGCTGTTTTTGTTTTTGCTGATGTATCACTGTTTTGTTTTACAATTTCTAGATTTCCTGTTAAAACCCATGGACCTTGTATTTCTACAGAATCTGTTAAATTAACATTTACATCTTCTGTATGAGAATCATTTATTGTTTTTCTAAATCTTTGAGTTGTATAATTATATTGACCATTATCACAGTTAGGATCATAACATCCAGGTCTTCCATCATAACCAAATTCACCATTTCCATTAGATGTACTTCCTGCATAAGAATGTAATGGGAATGTATTCCATATTTCATAATGAGTATCTGTTACTACCTTTTTACTTGTTGCTGTATAACTTGCAGAAACAACTATTTTACTAATTTTTATCACATTACTAGGTACCTTAATATAAAAATCTTTTCCCCATGAAAAACTTTCAACTGTACTTACTATCTTGCTTCCGGTATTACCATCTTTATTTGTATAATAAACTGTTATTTTACATGTAGCATTTGATAAATTAGAATTCACCTTAAATGGACCAAGTTTATTAGTATTATCATCAATTTTAGAAAAATTAGCATTTGCTGTTTTACTTGCATCTTTTAATGACAAAGTAACATTAGTATTAATTTCGCCATTACTCCAACTTTCTGAATGTGTTGCATGTGCTTCATTATATGCATCAGTATCATTCTCGTTTAGCTCTGCACCATGCCATCTATTACAAAAATTGATTCCTGTATCAATACACCATAAATCTGCACCATCACTACCTTTAGCTGTATGTACTGTTCCATCACCATGCATTCCAACACCTCTAATATGATAAACTGGAAAATTTGATGAATCATAATACAAATGTGCTTCTGATGGCTTTAAATTTCCAATTAGGCATACTGCAAAAATTGCTATAAATAAAGCTCCTTTTAATATTTCTCTATATTTCCATACCATCAAAATTATTAAAGCAAATACTAAAATCGTTCCTATAGTAATAAGTATTGTTTTTCCAATTCCTGTTGAAATACCTATTATTACTTGAGCACTTGAAGAATCATTATCCTTATTTTCATCTTCTTTTGCCTTATCATTACTACTTATTCCTATTTCTGCAATATTATTTATTGTACCAACATTACTACTATTAACATTTTGAGTTAATACTAGTGTAACTTCTTTACTTTCTCCTACATTAATATTTTGTCCTGATAAACTATTAGTATATAAATTACCATTATTTTCATACCAATCTTTATTAAGTTCAGATTTAAATGTTAAGCCACTTGGCATCTTATCAACTACTTGAGCAACTTTTCCAGATAATTCTCCATTATTTGTTATTATCATCTTATATTCAATTACTACAGTTGTTCCAGTTAATTGTTTAGAACGTATTTCTACTTTTGCAAATTGTTTATTGTTGTAATCATATACTTTTGTCTTTCCATCTGGTGTCTGTACTGTTATTTTACTTATATACTTTTGTATCCCTAAATCAAAGCTCTTATTTTCTATTAAGCCTATATCAATATTAGTTAAATTTTTGTCAGCATTTAGTGAATTAGTCAATCCTACACTTACATTTTGACCATCAATCATAATATTTTTATTTATTGCATCTGAGTTTTTATTTTCTAAAACTCCAACTTTTTGATATTCTGTTAAAGAATAAGATTGTGTATCATATAAGAATATTACTATATACTGACCTTTATCAATATCACTAAATTTATATTCTCCATTTTCATTTGTTTGAATTTTTTTATTCTGCCCATTTTCTTTTACAAAAGTATCATTTTTATAATCATATAACATTACAGTCATATTGCTATATGTTTTTTCATCAACTGATCTTTTTCCATCTTCATTTTCATCAAACCAAGCAACTCCAGATATTGATATTTTTTCTTCTGTTGAATTATCTGGATTTGGGTTATCTGGTTCTGGATTATCCGGATTTGGATTATCTGGTTCCGGATTATCTGGTTTTGGGTTATCTGGATCTGGTTTATCTGGATCTGGTTTATCTGGATCTGGATTATCTGGATCTGGTTTATCTGGATCTGGTTTATCTGGATCTGGTTTATCTGGATCTGGTTTATCTGGATCCGGATTATCTGGATCTGGTTTATCTGGTTCCGGATTATCTGGTTCTGGTTCTACATAGTCATATTTCAAAACTGTAGTCAATACACTTCCAGATTTAGACTTTATATTATTTCCTGTAGCATTTACAACATTTGTAGATTCTGTTGTTTCATCTATCATATTTGCTTTAGCTTTTATAGTTATCGTTACTGTTTTACCTTCTGGAATTGTCAAATCTAAATCTACATTAGGCGCATCTTCCTCATCATAACCATCTGGTATAATTAAATTTGATATATCTCTTGTCACTTGTTCTTCTGTATAAGTTTGTGACTCATAATTATATCCACCCTCGCTTTGAACATTTTGCTTATTTATCGAGAATTTATTATATGTCATACTAATTGGTTTTAATGTTCTTGGTATTACATCTTTAACATTTACTTCTGTATATGTAGAATTCCATCTCCAAGTTCTTCCTATATTTGATATTTGAATAGTATAATTAATCTCTTCATTTACTTTAACTTTTTCTTTATCTGCTGTCATTTTTACATCAACAGCTTCAACATATCCATTCGCTCTCGCATCATTAGAAATATATGTATTTATACTATCTCCATATACAGTAGCAACTCCAGTTAATTTATATGTATTATTTTGACTTTCATTTGGTTCTTTTACTTTTCCTATTAAAGAACCTATTTCTGTAACTCCTGCTGGTAATGTTTCTATAGTATATTGATATGTACTACCAGAAAGATTATCAACTCTTCCAGCTTGATAACTAACTAAACGTTCTAATTCAAACATTTCATCAGCTTCAAGTACTACTTTTACATCTTTTAATTCTTTATCTGTTAAGTTTTGTACATGTACTACAAATCCCCATTCATGATTTTCTGCATTTATTGTACATTGTAAAAATACACTGACCTCAGCTTGTTTTATAGTATTTCTAAAGTTTAGTCTTGTTATTGCAGCATTATTTATATATAAATCTCCTGTTATGTCAGATTTTTTCTCTTGTTCTGTATCTGCTAAATCTTTTGTTTTTAGTTCAATAAAATCTGTTTTAGTTTCTCCAGCATTAACTGTCATCTCTAATGTTACTTGTTTATTTTCTTGTTCTATATATTCATATCTACGACTTAATTCATAGTAATTTTTATCTTCATGGTAAATTTCACCATCATCATCACTTTCAATAACATATGTCATTTCGTCTGGTACATTAATTGTAAATTTTATATTTTGTACACTATTACTCGTATTAGTAACTTTTAAACTCTGTTTTACAATTTGTTCCTCATATAATGTTGCTTCATTATTTAATTTATTGTTGCCTATTTCTTGTATAAATTCAGCTTTTATTCCATTTTGTTCGTATATTGTTCCTGTTTCATTTAAAGTAGTAGCCGTTGTAGCACTATTATAGTTTACAGCTCCTACTGTTCTTGCAACATTTACAATTTTATTTAATAATGTAACTTCTGTACTTTTTTCTGCTACAGTTCCATTCATATCATTTGAATATATAGTTGTAATGTTCCCTAATTGATTTTCTATATTCTTTGATAATGTAATTGTTAATGGAATTCTAATATTTATTCCCTCTATTACTGTCGAATTTTCATATGTTGTTTGAGTTCCTTCTAATTGAACATTTACTACTTTATTTCCTGTTGAATTTGAAGTAACCTCTGAACTTATAACTTTAAAAACTTTATTGTCATACATTATTTCAGCATTTCCAATTTCAACATTTTCCACACCAGATGGCATCTGTATTTGTAAATTAGGATTTTTGGCTAAACTATCTTGTGGGCCTTCTGCTTTTAAAACAGCAGTATAAACTAAACTATTAGTAGTATTGTTTGCTAATGTATATTTACTTAATTTAGCATCTATATTTGATTTAGCTTTTTCTATATTTGTTGTAATTTGATTATTTTCTGTATATACAACTTTATCTTCTTTAATAACTTCAGTATCTTCTGTGGTATCTATATCTTTTTTAATCTCTACTTCACTTATCCCATTTATAGTAGTTTGTGTAAAAATTGAATTATCTGTTATTACAGCTGTTGGCAAAACTACTCTTACATTATTAATTTCTATAATTCCTTCTTTAGAAATATTGTTTAATCTAATATTTAAGTTTTGTTTATTTTCCTCATATGTAAACTTTATCTTGCCATTATCATCAGCGTCTGTTTCTTTGTTTATAGTTGTTAATATCTTCTCATTATCATCAAGAATATCTATACTTCCATTATCTCCAAGTATTTCTAACACTTGATTTTTATCAATAGTTGATTCTACATATAATGATGTTTCTGAATTTTCTTTTATTTCTATTTTTGGTGCTATATCTTTGTTGCTTACAATTATATTCATTGTCTCATTATATTTTGTTTCATACTTGTTTTCAGAATTTAAAGCATTTGCTGTTATATAACCATCATATATAGCATCTGTTTTATGTTCTATTGATATAATTCCATTTATCTTATCTTTGACATTATATTCTTGTTCTGGTGTTGCATAGATTTTACTTTCAGCTTCATTATCAAGTGTCTCTTCTACATTAGCCTTTATTTTAAAATCTCTTTCTTTATCTTGATTATAACATTCACTACTATATATACATATAATTTCATATTCATCTCTTGCATCTGCTATATTATCTGTATATTCAGCATTTTCAGCTAAAATTTCAAGACTTCCAGTACTATAATCATATTTATAGTTAGCATTTTTTCCACCATTTGTTGCTTGTGTTGATTTTGTTATAACTTCAACTCTTTTTGGTTTATTAGATTCAATTAGTGGCAAGTCTATATTAGTCTTGGTTTGTTTTATAGGTACATAATTTTCGTTGTCTGTAAATTGTATACCTGTTTTTAAATTAAATTGAGCCAAAACACCTTTGCTTCCTATATCACTATTTTCTATAGTAGTATCAAAATTTTCATATTTGTCTAAAGTTATATCAGCTAAAACATTTACTTTATTTTCTATTATGTCTTTTACTGCATCAACTGCTTCTGAAACTATTAGCATAATTGAACTGTTTAAAAGTAATATTGTCAGCATTAAAATACAACACAATTTTCTTTTCATTGGCTTTTCCTCCCATTTTTAGTTATATACTTACATAATAAAAATTTTTTTTCGTTAAGTCAATAACACATTTCAATGGGAAAAATAATCACCTCTTTATGCCTTTACGGAACTTTATTTCTTAAGAATTATGTCATTTTTGTTACATTTTGTTATCTTTTTTAATACAAAATTTGTCATATTTTGCATTTTTTCTTAGGGAAGCTATAATATTCTGTATAAAAAAACATAAAAAATGAGGGCTGTAAAAAATTCCGAAAAAAAAGAGATTTGAGTCAAGATTTATCACATTTTATTATTCCAAATGTTCCTTCTGCTTGTATACTTCTATTATTTTGGGCTTTTGGACAACATTCTTGTTTGTAACAACAATTACTACAATCCTCACATTCATATATTTCTTCTGTTATTTCATATTGGTTACTTCTAATATGTCGAGTTTCTTTGAATTTAAATTTTTTATTATTAGGACAAATTATATTTTCTTTCCCATCACATGTTGTTCACAATATAAATAATTATTATATGAACCATATCCTGCGTCAGCAATTGGATATTTCGGATATCTTCCATATATTTCATTGAATTTTTCCATTAAATGTACAAAACAATCCATATCTGAATCATATTGTTTAACATCTACTGTAGCTATATATTCTTCGCAGACTCCAATTTGAATGTTATATGATGGTAGCAATTGTTCATTTCCAATATAGTTTGTTTTTATCCTCATAAATGTAACACTCTTATCCGTTTTTGAGTAACTTCCTCTTTTTTCACCACAAATTTCAATATGCTTAGCATATTCTGTTCTTGTTTCAAATTTTATTCCTAGTATCATTAATTCTTCTTTATCTATTTTTTCAATTAATTCAGTGATTTTATTAAGCACCTTATTTCAATTTGTAATACAAAACTTTTTCCATATTTGATAATAACCTTTTCTTGTATTTGCACGATTAAATGCTATTTCAAATTGGACTCCTAATTTTTGTAAGCTTTCACATTTCTTACGTATCTTTTTTCATTGCTCCTGCACTTAGATATTTTCTAATTAATGACACTACATTTTCATCAGTTATTGTCTTTCCTATTATTGTTATTAATTTATATTGATTTAGTGTGTCGAAAATTTTTTCTAAGTCAATGTCTACTATCCATTCATATCCATCATTCAAATATTCCAATGTCCTAATTACTGCTTGTTCACAGCTTCTATTAGGTCTAAATCCAAAACTATTATCATTAAATTGCTTTTCAAAAATTGGGCTTATGAAATTAAGAACTCTTTAGAAGTTCCTTATTCTAATGGACCAATTGAGGGAACAAACAATAAAACAAAAGCTTAAAAGCGTGTAACTTTTGGTATGACCAAGTTCGATAACTTTAAAGCACGAATACTACTATTAAATTAATTCAATTATATTTAATTAACAGTTTTTACTAATTACTTTGATTGGTTTATTAACTGAGCAAATAATTACATATTTTTAGGTATTTTTTAGTTTAAACATTAAATTGTACAAAAAAAGCTGAGGCAGAAAACTTTTAAAGTTTTCCACCCCAACTATTGACATAAAGTCAATTTTTTATAATTTATTTATTCATAAATCTTTTCTTTATTAAGAATGCAACTCCTGCTATAACTATTAAACCAATTCCTGCTGATATTATATATATTGTTGTGTAATTTGTTGTACCTGTTGGTGGTGTTATTGTAATTCTTACACTATCATCATCTTGTTGATGTCCTTCTCCAGTTAAGTTTGGTATAAAGTTACCTGGTTGATATTTTTTGCTTAATTGTACTCTCTTATTATTTTCATCATTGTCCATACTTTTGATTGTTCTACCAGTTTTACTATTTAAAGCTATAACTTCAACATGATTGTTAAATACATTTTCATCATCTTTATTAGCTAAAAGTGTACTTGCATATATTGTACTTTCTTTTGTTTCACCTGGTTTTACTCCTGCAAAAGTATTAGTTGTTAAGCATTGTAACTTCTTGCTATTTATTGTTTCATATGTTTGATCTGCATCTGTATCATTTAATTTATATGATATATATCCTTTATCCTTTAAGTATTCTGCATCAATAGCTGTTCCGTCGTCATTAAATTTAACCCAGTCTTTATTATCAGCACCTTCTGCCTTAAAGTCATTTCCTACATCACATACCATTGTAGAGCTCATGTAGTCTACTACTAAATCTGCTACTGCTAATAGATCTCCTCTGTCTTCTCCATAGTTATAGTAATTTGAATTGTCTTTATAATCATAATCTTTTTCGCTATAATTTGTAAATCTTATTACATACCATACCTCTAATGTCGCTCCTTGCATTAACTCTTGATCCATTTCTATTGATAATGCTTTTTGTGCATCTATTGCGGCAAAAGTAGCTTCTCTATTTTTAGTTCTATCTGCAGTGTCTAGATTTAGTCCTAATGGTTTTACATAGTTTAAGTTCTCTGTTCTTGGATCTCCTTCTATTAATACTTGACCATTTCCTAATGTTAATTTTATTTTAGAAATTGTTTTATTTATAACTATATTTTCTCTTGGTCTTTCTATTATACCAAAATCAAATACTGCCCAATTATTCGCAAATTTTCCACCATCTTCACCAACATCTGAACTTTGATCTTGTGTGTATTCAATTTGTACTGCAAATTCTTTACTGTATGCTGACATATTTAATTTATTGTTATAGGTTGAATATTGTAATGTTTTTTGTCCTATTCTTTCTTTTATATCATCTACAGCTATTGAAGCATCAACACCTTCATTCATAGCTAAATGCCATTTGTCTGTATTATTGTTTCCTTTCATTACATCTTTTACATTTGATTCTGTAATTATTGTAGATTTGTAGTTTCTTGCATTTATAGTGTTTCCGTCAATTGTAGTTTCTCCAATTGTTGCTCCATTCATATCAGTACCTTTTTCTGCATCTCCATAAGTATATTTTACAATATAATTATCTACCACAACTCCATTGAATGAATATTTACCATTTTCATCTGAGTATGTTACTGCAGGTTTTCTGCTTGCTCCATTTTGTGTTGATGAATTACCAGATTCACCTATACTATATATGTATGCTGGTACTAATTCTTTATCTTGATTATATTGTAATAATTCTACTTTTACATTTTTTACACCTTTTTCATTTTCTTCTTTAGTTCCATTTCCTAATCTTTCACTAGCATCTGCACTTTCTTTTGTTTGTGTATCTTCATATACTACACCAGATATTTGTTTATAATTAGGATCTTTCTTTAATAAGAATGATGGTGCTCTATCTGTATCATCTTCATATGTTTCTTCATTTCCTGGAACTGCATTTCCTGGTGTTGAATCTGTATCTAATCCTGCATATTGTTTTCCTGTTCTACCTTTTGTCGCTGCAGTTTCTCTTTCAGCACATATTGTATTTTCACCATACATTGTTGTAAATGAAGTGATTTCTGTATAGTTTGTAAATGTAAATCCTGCATCTTGATTTTGTAATTCTTTTATTTTGCTTTGACTTACTTCAAATTCTAGTCTTATTATTTCTGATTGTGCTCCTGGTTGTAATGTTATTTTTACTGCATTATTTGCTATTTTAAATCCATTATTACTTCCATTTGCCTCTTGCCATCCTGCTGATGTTGAACTTCCAGCTCCTGTATATATTGTATAATCACTATCATAGTAATTTACTATATTATTTATAGTCATAGGTAATGTATTTGATTGATTTTTTAATATAATGTCATATGTTACATATACTTTTAAATCATCAGTATTATTATAATTTACATATGCTATATCAGCTGGGTTTACAGCTCTTGTATATGTTTGCATATATTTATTTCCAAATTGTACTTTGTAGTCAAATACTTTGTCAGCATTATTTGCAATTCCTCTATTACCATAAATATATGTATATTCTTGACCTTTCATTATTACTCTAACTTTTTCAATATCAGACACTAATGCTGCATCTGGTTGCTCTCTCTTAGTTAAACCTAAATTCATATTATTTATGTTCCATACATATATTTCTTGTGCACCTTGTCTACAATCTCTATGTGTAGGTCCATTTGTTTCTCCTGCAGAATAATAATGTGATTGGCTTCCTGGGGCTGTATTTATTTCATCACCCATTACTTCTTTTATTGATGATATTACATTATCTAAATATTCATTATTTACATCATTTACTTTTATAGCTCCATTACAGTAAACTTCTATTGTTGAACCTCCACTTGTTGTTATCTTCTTAACTATATGTGGTCCTTCTCCAACTTCACAGTGGTCTACACAGAATTCTTTTGTTTCTGTCCACTTATTATTTTCTGCATTTTTCATTAAATCTCTTGTTATATTAATTGTTGATGCAGATACTGCAAGTTCTGGAGTATAATTTGCATCTGAAATTTTTGTATTTGGTAATCCTGTTATTATTGCTTGATTTCCATCATATACTGCTTGATTTTCAACTCTGTCAAATTTTTCATCTAATGCTGTTCTCTTATTTGTATCTTCTTTTCCTTTAGATGTATCACTACTTGATAAGTCTCCATTATATGCTACTGTTGTATATTTTAATCCATTATACTCAAATTCTATATGTGAATTATTTATCTTATCATATTTGTCTTTATCTTTTATTCCATATGGATGGTTATATAAAGCTATAGTTGTTGATAATTTATATGCTCCGTTTTTATCTGTTGTTGCTGAACCAAGTTCTGTTCCATCAGAGGCTTTCCAATGAACTTTTATTCCTTCTACTCTTAAATCTTTATCAGCTTCTGCATATTTGCTATTTATTGTATTATCTTTAGAATTTGCGATATCTTCCCAAACATATCCGCTAATATTTACTGTTCCTGTTACTTCTGTTTGACCAGGTTTTGGTTCATCTGGTGGTGTATTATCATCATATGGTTCAACTAAAATTAATTGTTGCCAGTTTTCTTTACCACATTTTAAGTGATAGATTTTAACATGATACTCTGTTTTAGCTGCAGCTGCTTTAGCTTGGGCTACATATCTATTAGCATTTACTACATCATTATTAGCATATCTATTAAATCCATACTTATTTCCTACACTGTCAACCCAACCATTCCAATATGTCCATATTGCTTGTTGTGCTGCACTATAACTTTGTTCATTTGGTCCATATCCTTGTGTTAATGCTCCTCCTAATATTGCTGCCAATACTGCATTTTTTTCATTATCTTCTGTTTTTACTCCTCTATCACTATCAACGATTTTGTTTCCTTTAATTTCGACCCATCCTTGAACTGTAAATGTAGGTTTATTTCCATTTTCATCTGTCGTGTTTAATGATTTTCCATATGCTACACAATATAAATTATCAGCTCCTGTTACATCTCTATATCCAATTTGGATTTTGTCATTAACTGAATGATTTGTATCTATATGGTTTAATGCTGAGGCTTTATTACAAGCCCCTAACATTATCGCAAAACTTATCATTAATATCATTAATATATATTTTTTAACCTTACTCATAGGATTACCTCCTTTCCTTTTTAATTTTTATTATATCGTTATTTATCATTAATTTTATTGCTATTGCTATTAATACTGTATTTACTATTACTAACATTATATATGCAATTATTGTTCCACCTGTTGATACACCTATAATAACATCTGCTGATCCCATATCATTTTCTTCTGAAATATTGTTATTTGGTGTTGAATTTATATCTGAAATTCCATATTCGTTATAGTCTTCTGCAATTTCTGCTCTATTATTAACTACACCTGTATTTTCGTTTGTCATTGTTTTTGTTAGTACTAATTTTACTTCTTTTTCTTCCCCTGGATTAATTGTGTCATTTGCAAATTTCTTTGTAAATAATTGATTTCCAGATAAATACCAATCAGGATTTAGTTCTGAACTAAATGATAATCCATTTGATAAATAATCTACAATGTTATTTGCGCATCCAGCAACTTCTCCATTATTTTTTACTTTAATTGTATATTCTAATACTACTACTGTACCATTTACTTTCTTTCTGTTTATTTCGACTTTTGCAAATTTTTCATCTTGATAATCATATGTTTTTGTTCCTTTACTATTACTATTTTGAATTGATATTCTACTAATATATTTATTTAATTCTAAGTCAAATGTTAATTTTTCTTTTAATCCAATATTTATATTAGATATATTATCTGATAAGTTAATAGTATCTGTTACTGCATATGCCTTTTCTTCACCATTTATTGTGATATTTTTAAATACTACTTTTGAGTTTATGCTATCATCTACTCCATCTTTTAAGTAATATGTTGGTTCATATTTACTATTATCATATTCAAATAATACAATATATTGTCCATTTGGTATTTTTGTAAATGCATATTCTCCATTTTCGTTTGTTGTTGTTTCAATTATTGCTCCATTGTCATCTTTTTGATAATCATTTGTAGCAACATTGAATAATCTTACTTTTATATCACTTAGTGGTTGTTCATTGTTGTCTTTTGCACCATTTAAGTTTTGATCTAACCATGCTTTACCATTTATTACATTTTTAATGTTTTCAGAAGTAATTTTTAATATATGTGTTACTTCTTCTGATGTTGATTTTGTGTTTTGGTTTATTTTTGCTTCAGCTTTATTTGTTATTGTCATCGCATCTATATTTGTTGATGCATTTTTTACTACTGCAACAATTTTTATTGTAGCTTTTGCTCCAGCTTCAAGATTTACTTGATATGATACATCTCCAACAATACTTGATATATATGTATCTGTTTTAGCTGTTTCTGTTGTTTGCATTACTACTTGTCCATTTTCATATATTGCTTGTATTTCTAAGTAGTCTGACACTTTGTCTGCAACCTCTATTGTTGTTTTTGATTCTCCTGTATTTTCTACTTCTATGTTGTATTCTACTATATCTCCTTCTTTGATATATGCTTTATCTTGAGGACTAGTTAGAGATATTTTTGCATCCATTTTTGGTAATGCTTCTCCTAATTTATTTGATCTATATGTATTCCCATCAGAATCTTTTACTATTGCTAATGCATCTAATTGTTCCGCATTGTCAACTATAGTTCCTTCAAATCTATACCATGCCTCTCCATTTGCAGGAATTTTATCAATTTTGATTGTAGATGGTATTTCTTCATTTATTAAGAATTGATCTTCTGATGTTAAGTTTTCAGCTTTAAAATTATCATTTACAAATTGTAATTGTAAATTGCTTACATCTTTGCTTGATGTATTTTCTATAATTACCATATAATCTGCTGTTCCACCTTGTTCTAGTTTAACATTGTCTTCTGCCATTTCTTTTAATGTTACTCTAATATTTGAAGGTTGTATTTTATTTGTTAATGTTGAACTTTCAATGTTTTCTCCTTCACATGTAGCTATTGTTTTATTTGATATTTGTTTTTCTGAAGTTATATCATTTTTTGTTCTTACTTCATATGTTTTTGTATATGTTTGACCAGCTCCAAGTGTACTTATATTTTCACTTATTTCTTTTATGCTTGCATCTTCTTTATAATATGAAGAACCTGAATGTTGGTATCCTTCTTCTGGAGTTACATATACTGTGCCATCTGGTATAGTTGATTTTGCGTTTATATTACTAATTGCTTGTGCTCCATTGTTTTTTACTGTCATTGTATATCTTATTACTTCACCAGCTTTTATTGTATCTCCATCTTTTATTATGTCATTACCTACTTGTGCAGATATGTTTGATTCAATTTTTATTTCAGTTGGTGTTGCAAATCCTAATGCAACTGATTTTGATTCTACATTCTTATCTGAATCTGTATCATATATAACATTATATTCTGTATATGCTGTTGCATCTTTTTGTATTGGACTTGGTAATTGTATTGTATATGATGCTGTATAATTACTTTCTGCATATAAAGCATCTAAAACAATTAAGAATAATTTTGCATCTGCTGTTGCTGTTGTTGTCCAAGCATTTTCTGTTTTCTTTAAGTCTGATGTAGCATTTGCATTTGTACTATAATATATAGTTGCATTTTGTGCATTTACACTCTTTAATGCTGTTTGTAATGTGTTTTCTTCTTCATCTTCTAGCTTTATTCCTTTTGTTGGTAATTTTCCAAATATTCTTACATTTTTAGCATTTGCTCCTGTATTATTTACTAATGCAATATCAAAGTTTACATCTTTTGCTTGATCTGCTTCTGCAACTTGGACTAGTTGTTTTTCTTCACTGATTCCTTTTATTCCAGATATATTGTATGTTTTTGAATTATACATTGTAAATAATCCACTTGGTGCAGATATTGTAATATCTTTTTCTATTAATCCATATCCTGTTGTTCCGTTATCGTATTGTGTTGCATTTTCGTTAGTGTATGTCATTGTAATTTTATCAGCTTTACTTGGTGCTAATTTTGATAATGTTATATCTAAATTTAATTGTAAATATAACTGTGTTGCTGGTGTTTCTGGATGAGCTTTTTGTTCTCCATTTAATTTTATTTCTATTGTTTTTGTAGTATTATCATATTTTGCACTTACTTTAAAGTCATCTGCATATAATGGTGTTGCACCATTTATTTTTACGCTTTCAACTGCTGAAGGCAATTGAATTTTTATTGTTGGATTTTTATATAAATCATATTGTATTCCATCTGTAATTAGTTTAACCCCTAGTGAAACATCTTTGTTTTCTGTCATTGTTGATAATGTATCTTTATTAACTGTGAATTCAGCTTTTGATACTGTATCTTTTACATCTATTGTTGACTCACTAGAATTTGTTACTATTGTTGTATCTTCTTTATTTATAGTGCTTGATCCTAATACTGTATTTTTAGCTTTTAATACTTTTACATTTTGTAATTGTGCTAATGTATATGTATTTTCAACTATTGATTTTGTATGTCTAATTTCTAATACTCCAGTTGTTTGTAATTTTGATGTTTCTATTTTCAAACCTTTAGTTGCATTTTGATATTTTATTACAATATCACCATTATCATCTGCATCTGTATTTTTATTAATATTAGTTGCAGTATTTGTATCATCTGTTATTGTTATGTTTCCATCTTGTCCTAAAATCTCTAACATCTTTGCTTTGTTTATTTTTGTTTCTATATATTTTGTGTTTAATTGCATTTCTGCATTATCTGTTACTAAAACATCTGGTGCTTCTGTTAATTTTACTTTGTCTTGTGTTTTAGTATTTGTTATTTTTACTGTTGTAGTTGTATTATATTCTGCATTTATGTTTGATGCAATTTGTCCTTTATATATTCCATCAGAACTACTTGCTGATTCTGAAGTGATAACTCCATTAGGTTCTTGATTTTCTATTCCTTTAGTATATTTTGCTGTATATTTTGTTTCTGTATTATGAACTATAATTTCTGAATCTGTATTTACATCTATTTTACTAGCATCAACACTTTCATCATATATATATGTAACTACTAATTCATCATAAGCATTTTTGTTCCATTGTATTGTACTATCTTCATTTTTTAATGTTATTGTTATTTTATTGTTTTCATTTTTCCAATCATCTTGAGTTAATGTTGTTTTTCCGTTAGTTGCTTTTGTCCCTAGTGAAATAACTTCTACACTTTCTGGAGCTTTTTCACTTAATTCTGGAACATCTACATTTATTGTTGTTTGTTTTATTGGATATTGATTATCTGCTAATCTTGATTTGATCAATAATTGTACAACTCTTTTATTTTCATTATTTATTGAAAATACTTTATTAGTTATAATATCTGTTGTTAACTCTGCTTCTGCAGTTTTATCTGCTTGTAAATCTAAGTTAACAGATCTTGTTGCATCTATTTTTAATCCTTTATATGATGTTTCCATATAAGTACCTGATAATTTTAAATCAGATGCTTGCATTAATTCATCTGCTGATAATGAATCTTTAATTATTGGTTCGATGTCCAATTCAATTACTTCCGTAGAGCCCGCATTGATTTGTTTTAAATTAACTGTGTTTCCATCAATACTTGCAATTGTGTCTGATAAAATTGTATTTTTAATATTGAAGTTACTATTTTGTAATTCTAATTTTGCATTACTTAAGTATCCTTCATTTTTTACTGTAATTTCTGCATACAATTTTAAATTTTCATCTTTAATACTTGATTCTAACTTTTCAACTTTCTCATCTTTGGAATTTTTAAAATATGTAGAAAATTCAATATTTTTATTATTGGTCAAATTATTTGATTCTGCTGCATAGCTTATCAAGTTTGAACCTAATATTGAAAAATCTGCTGACATTATAGTTATTATCATTAATATAGCTATAATTCTTTTTATTACTTTTCTTTCCATTTCTATACCTCCTATTATTATTTTTTATATTTTATCAAGGTCCAACATGAACTATTCGTTTCATCGCATTATATGTATCTCTTGATAATAGCGTTGTTGAAACTACTTGACCATTTAGTTTCATCACTTTGTATGCCTCTACTTTTCTACCATCGCTTCCTGCTTGAACTACTTTTTGTTGCCCAGACGCTAGGCTTGGATCTTGCACATATTGTGTTGTAGGTGCTATTGTTGCAATTTTTTTAGTTTCTATTGATATGTCGTATTCGACTTCTTCTTTAATTCCCCATACTTGAACTGTTGCAACTCCACCTTGAACTGTTGCTGTTATTCTTACTGGATATTTTCTTGAGTTTACAAATTTAAAATCTTGCGACCCCCATACAACTGTTGCATCTTTTCCTGCAGGAACATATGATGTTACAAATTGATGATTTCTTCTTGTTGTTATTTTTAAATTTGCCATTACTACTGCATCATATAATGTAGAAGATATTTGGCAAATTCCACCTCCTAACCCATCAACTACTGCTCCATTAGAATATGTTGCTGCCATCTTATATCCTGCACTTATTGTTCTTTCTCCAACAACAGCATTATATGAGAATTCTTCATTTGGTAATAATACCGTTCCATTTATCTTATTTGCTGCTAATCTTAAGTTTGTTGTTCTGCCTGCATTTCCTGCATTATATTTTGTTGAAAATGTTGCTAGTAAATCCGGAAATGCTTCTGTTCCAATATCTTTTACTGTTTTACTTGGCTTTGTTATTTTTAAAGGTATAATGTATTCTTCTTTTTCTTCCGCAATGATTGTATTTGCTTGTTCTACATCGAAATCAATTCCTTCTTCTTCTGGATATACTGTAAATGGATTTGATGTATAATATGCATCCTTCACTTCTTTATATACTTCTTCGTGTATTTTGTTTATGTCTATTTTGTCTGGGGTGTCTTCACTCATTTGTATTTCTATTTTTTCTTCTTCTGATTCTTCATTCAAAACTTTATATATGTCAGCTAATAATTGTTCTTCATCTACTTTAACTCCTTTTTTTCCTGCCGTAATTATTAACTGTGCATCTGCTTTTTCTACATAATAACTTGGTTGTACTACTGCATCATTTATACTGTTATTGATGTTCTGTCCTATCTGATTTATCATATCAGTATCTAATGTAATATTTAGTTTTATGTTTTTACCTTGTTTCCATGTTTTTAGTATTTCAAAGTTGTTTTGTATTACATTTCCACTTCTTCCTACGTTATAAGCTTCATTTACTGCATCTTGAATTTGATATTTTACTTCTAGTGCTTCATATGTAACAGATGTTTCGTATTCTCCATGTGTTAAGTATATTTGTTGCTCAGCTCTTGTTCCATATATATTATTTAGTTTTTCGATTGCTTGTTCTTTGGTGAGTTCTGAAATATCTATTTCATTTATTGTTATTCCTTTTAATACTTTGTCGCTTTTCATATTTATCACCGCAAAAATTGTAGAAAATAATGCTACTAATATTATTAAAATAGCTATTGTTATTAAGACTATCCATATCGTTTTATTATGTTCTTTAGTAGGTTCAGTATTTTCTACTTCTACAACCTCTTCATTCGGTTCTTCCTTTTTTTCTTTTTCCTCTTCTTTTTCTATCACTTGAGTGACACTTTTTTTGTTTTCTTCTGTTTTATTTTTTATTTCATTCATATTTTTACTCCTTTTACCTCTTATTATATAATACCACATTTTTCAAGTTTTGACAATTTTTTTAAGCAATTTTCTTTAATAATATGTATGTTTTCCTCACTTTTTTTATTACTTTTTCAAAAAATTTTACATTTTTTTCGAAAAAACACTTGAATATTGTAAAATTTAATAATATAATATGTTCAACAAAAGATAAAGGAGTTTTAAAAATGGAGTTGACAAAAAACATTTTTTTTAATACAGATAAATTAATTGAAAATAGCAAAGTTAAAATATCATATACAGGTACTTTTTTCCAAAATGATTCAGAAAAAGTATTTTTTCATTATGGATTTGGAGAAAATTGGGACAATGTAAAAGATGTTGTAATGGAAAAAACAGAACTTGGTTTCCAAACAGAAGTAGAACTTGGATCTGGAGAAACATTTAATTTTTGTTTCTTTAATCAAGATGGCGAATGGGATAACAACTTTGGAAATAATTATACATTCCAAATTGAAAAAGCTCCTGTAGAATTAGTTGTCTTAGATGATGAACCAGTATCTTTAGGTCATGCAAGAAAACTAAGAAAATCATATATTTGGAGTAAAAAAATACGTTTGGCAGTATATAAAATAATCACTTATTTGCCAAAATTAATTTCTGGAAACTACAGAAAAAAAGCAACAAATCAAGAATAAAATATTTAGATATAGAAAAAGAGATTCTTTACGAATCTCTTTTATGTTATTATCCATCCACCATTAATTGAAATAATTTGGCCTGTAGTATATTCATCATTAATAAGCCATTCCACACATCTGGCAATATCTACTGTTCTTCCAATTTTCTCAAGCGGTATTTCGTTTTTTATATCATCTATTTCTTGTTGACTTAAATTTTTATTCATATCAGTATCAATTATACCTGGAGCAATAGAATTAACCCTTATTCCAGATGGTCCAAGTTCCTTTGCCAAAGATTTTGTAATTGCATCAATTCCAGCTTTACTTACTGAATAAATAGATTCACAAGATGCTCCAACAATTCCCCAAATAGAAGAAATATTAATTATAGATCCATTTTTTTGAGCTATCATATATGGCAAAACCTCTTGAATAGTGCAAAAAACAGAGTACAAATTAGTATTAATCATATTATTCCAATCTTCATCAGTCACATCAGAAAACATTTTTTCTTGTGAAATTCCAGCATTATTGATCAAGACATCAATTCTTCCATATTTTCCAATAATATCTTGAATCATATTATGAACTTCTTCTCTTTTTGAAACATCAGCCCTATATATTTCTATATTATTGAATTCTTTTTCTAAAAATTTTGCTTCTTCTTCTGATTTGTTATAGTTTGCAATTACTTTATTTTCATTTTTAGCTAAACTTTTCGCTATTGCTTTGCCAATTCCTCTTGAAGCTCCTGTAACTAAGACTACCACTGCAATCCCCCCTTTTTTATACATTATGGACCGGTTCTTAAATGTATATTTTATTTTAAACAACAAAAAAGCCAGTAATTAAGCTTCTTGCAAAACTACTGACAATTATGGAGCCACTTCTCAGATTCGAACTGAGGACCCCCGCATTACAAGTGCGGTGCTCTGGCCAACTGAGCTAAAGTGGCGTTGTGGTGACCCCGACGGGAATCGAACCCATGACTCCGCCGTGAAAGGGCGGTGTCTTAACCTCTTGACCACGGGGCCATAATATAGAGAATTCTAATTTTTTTGAAAATTAGAATTCTTTATTATTTGGTGAGCTATCCGCGACTCGAACGCGGGACAACTTGATTAAAAGTCAAGTGCTCTACCACCTGAGCTAATAGCCCGTATGCATGTACTGCACAACGCTTTTATATATTACACTATTTTTTTGCAGTTGTCAATACATTTTTTAAATTTTTTTTAAAAAATTTTATTTTTTTGTTCTAAACCCTATTTTTAGGTCTATTTTTATGCATTTAGTTTTGCTACAACTTCTTCTACATCTATTCCATGAACATCACATGCTTCTTCTAAAGTTTCCATTTGAGAAGCTGGACATCCTAAACAATGCATTCCACATTCCATTAAGATTTCTGCTTTTTCTGGAGCTACTTCTAAAATTTCTCCAATTTTTGTGTCTTTATTAAATTTCATATTGCACCATCCTTATATATATTTAGGTTTTTAATGGATACCTATAAACCTGTTTTATATATAATTTGATAATATATTGTTTTGCAATACCGCGTAAGCGATTAAATGAGCGTATGCGAATGCGATATGGAGCAATCTACATATTCGTATTTTTAATATGAAGATTGCGACTGCAAGGTATAAAAAACAATATATTATCAAATTTTTATATCAAACATATTATTTTGTATCTTTTAACAAGTTCTTTTATATTTTATCACAAAATTTCAAAAAAGTATAGACAAATTTTAAAAATTGTTGTATTATGTTTATCGAAAAGGCGGTGATAATTTTAAATTATGACATTTACAACCTTAATTAATATATTTTTTTTCATATATATTATTAGTTTTTTAATTACTTTATATTCAATTTACACATTTTTTGATATAAAATTATTTCATAATTTACAAGGTTCAAAATTAAAAATCAAACAAAAAACAGAAAATAGGAGTGATAATTATTAAACGTTTTATTTTTATACTATTATTTTTAATCCTTCTTTCATTTTGTTTTTATCAATTGTTTTTACCTTTATATCAAGCTGAAGAAGTTATTGTCTCATTTGGCTTACGTCCATCTGATATATGTTATGATAATCCTTCATTTTGGAAATATCTAAAAATAAGCTTCATATTTTTTTATTTATTTTCTAATTTTATTATTATAAATTTCCTAATTTTAAGATTACACATTTTCGAATTAAAAGATTCAAAAATCTCTCCTTTCATAATAGAATCTTCTAATTTGCAATTATTAATTGGTGAAAATCAATTTAATAAAGAAAAAATTTATTTACCAGAATCAGGATTATATCAAAATTTTTTAATAACTGGAACCATTGGTACAGGTAAAACAAGTTCTGCAATGTATCCTTTTACAAAGCAATTTTTAAAATATAATTTCTTAAACCCTGACAAAAAATTAGGTATTTTAATATTAGATGTAAAAGGAAATTACTTCAAGCAAGTCAGACAATTTGCGCAAAAATACAATTTAGAAAAAGACATAATTGAAATCAGCTTAAATTCAAAGGTCCGTTATAATCCATTGCATAAACCTAACTTAAATCCTATTGTTTTAGCAAACAGGTTAAAAACTATTTTATTATTATTTTCTGAAAATAATTCTGAGTCTTTCTGGCTTGATAAAGCAGAACAAATTTTAGCAGAATGTATAAAACTTTGCAGACTTTACAACAATGGCTATGTTACATTTATAGAAATCCACAAATTAATTACAGAACCTAATTATTATAAATCAAAAATTGAAATATTAAAAAAACTATTTTATGAAAAAAAATTATCTTATAAACAAATTTATGAATTAAACACTGCCTTAGAATTTTTTGAAAAAGAATTTAATTCATTAGATCAAAGAACTTTAGCAATTTTAAAATCAGAAATATCTAGAATTACAAATATCTTTATTTCTGACTATAAAGTTTCTAAAACATTTTGTCCCGAAAAAAAAGATTTAAATTTCAAAGGATTTTCTTCTATGCTTCAAAAAGGAAAAATCGTTGTTTTAAATATGAATATTGCAGAATATAAAAATTTATCAAAAATAATTGCAGCATATTTAAAATTAGATTTTCAATCAGAAGTAATGAGCAATCTCTCTAAATCAAATGTAAAACCATCAGTTTTCATCTGTGATGAATATGCAGAATATGTAACCAAAACAGATGCCGACTTTTTCGCGCTTAGTCGAGAAGCCAAATGTATAAATATAGTCTCAACGCAAAGTTATTCTTCCCTAAAAAATACGTTAAAAGATGATTCCTCTGTAAAAGTAATTATTCAAAATCTAATAAATAAAATTTGGTTTAGAACTGATGATATTTTTACTATAGAAGAAGCTCAAAAACAATTAGGCAAAGAAGAAAAAACTCATATTTCTAAAGCCATTTCTGAAAATGCTAAAGAAACAAAATTTAATTATATTACAAATTCTTTTAATTCAAAAAATTCAAGTATCACAGAAAGTCTAAACACTTATACTCAAAAAGACTTTGTCTATGATACAAACTTTTTTACGCAAGATTTAGAAACATTCTCATCTCTTGCATTTTTATCAAATGGTTACAAAATTTTAAAACCAGCAAAATTGAGAATGTTTCCATATTTTAAAAAATGAGTTTTATAGGCTTCTCTCAAAAACCTAAATTTAAAATAAGGATGGTTCATATGAAAAAAGTTTTATGTATTGTAGTTTTAGCTACATACCTTATATTAATGTTATCTACCACAGTTTTTGGTGCTACACCTAAATTAGTAAACAAATTAAATGATGCTTTTGAAGATATTGAAGGATGGATTATAAAAATATCTACACCTGCTGCAGCTGTTGCAGTTTGCACTGGTGCACTAATGAGAAAATTTAGTTTTGGTGATGAAGAAAAAATTAGAACAGGAAAAAAATTGATTACAGGTTCTTTATTTTCTTATGGCTTTATTTTAGCTATAGATTTAATATTATCTGCAATTCAATCATTAATTGGATAGGTGATTAAATGGAAAATAATTCAAATATTACTACAAATATAATTGAAGCAATTAACACTATTTTAAACACTTTATTTTCATCTATTGATAATAATGTATATTCTATTTTAGATGATATTACATTTATAAATTCAGATATAATTACAGATTCTTATTTTGAAAAAATTTTAGGTACATCCACCTCTAATGGTATTTTATTAATATCAAACTCCCTACTTTTTGGTTTTTTACTATATTATGCAATAAAGTATTTATTTGCACATTTTACTTATCAGCAAGTTGAAAGGCCATCCCAATTTATTTTTAAATTAATTATCTGGGGAATTTGTATTAATTTTTCATATTTTTTTATTGAACAAATTTTAAATTTTGTTTCTAATATTTCTCTTGCTATTAGAGGAATTGGCGAAAGTTTATTTCATAAAAATATTTGTTTTTCTGAATTAATTTTAGAAATAAATAATAATATCTCTATTGATTCTTCATCACTTGATGTATTTTCTTTAGATGGAATTATTAAAGCATCTCTTACTATGTCTTTATTAAACCTAGTTTTTACATATTCTTTTAGATATGTAATGATCAAAATCTTTATATTACTTACACCTTTTGCAATTTTATCTTTAACACTTGAAAATACTTCCTGGTTTTTTAAAGCTTGGAGTCGAAACTTATTTTCTTTATTGTTTATACAAATAATTGTTTCAATTGTATTATTAATTTTATTTTCTATGGATTATTCTTCTAATAATTTAATGACAAAATTTATATATATTGGAGCAATTTATGCTTTGATAAAATCAAATTCTTTTGTACGCGATTTTATAGGTGGAGTTTCCACAACTTTTACTCAAAATGTGGAAAACATCTTCAAAAAAACGCATTAATTGGATTTTGCACCGTTGAAATTTTTTCTTATCGGTGCAGAAAGGAGTTTTTATGAAATTTATTTTTCCTCAAAATTATAATTTTAAAAATAAAATTTTTGGTATTATTGATTATTCTACTGCTTTTTTTAATATTTTGTGGTATCTTATTGTTTTTGGAATTCTTCATTTATTTATACATAATTGGAATATCAAAATTTTCTTTTTTATCTCTTTATGTTTTCCTTTAACAATATTTAGTGTTGTTGGTTTTAATGGTGAATCTGTTATTTATGTTTTTAAGTATATTTTTAAGTATATTTTTCGTCCTAAATTATATTTATTTAAAAAGTATTAAATTGAATTTACTATATATTTATAAAAAAATAATAATATATTGTTTTTTATACCTTGCTGTCGCAATCTTCATATAAAAATTAGTATGTAGATTGCTCCATTTCGCATTCGCTCCGCTCATTTGATCGCTTACGCGGTATTGCAAAACAATATATTATTATTTCTTAAAAATTCCTATAATCTAAAAACTTGTTATAATACTAATTAATTATATTTCTATAGCAAAAAAACTTATAAATATAAACTATGAATGAAATTTCGAATGTGCATGGAGAAATTTTAGAAATTCTACGCAGATTTATGGAAAGAGTTCACGAGAGTGGAAGGGAGCCATAAAACAAGTTAGAATTTCTTAAATTTCGCAATAAGCCGAGAAATGAAATGAAAAGCTTATATTTATAAGTTTTTTTACTATTAATTTTATAAAAACTAATATCACTTACGCTGTTATTTTTTCATTTTCCACTTGATTTTTTCTCTCAATTTATATATAATTCTTTTTAGTTTTATATAGGGAAAAACACTTTTCTTTTTAGGGGGGAATAAGAGAATGAAGTTAGAACAGCCAGAAATACCATTATTGTTCTCAGAAACAATGGTTCCAGACATCTTTTTTGCAGAATATTTATCACAAATGCCATCAAGTAGTGTAAAAGTATACTTGTATATGGTATTTTTGTCAAAATATAAAAAAGATATAAGATTAAATGATTTATCAAAAAAATTAGCATTACCATTAAAAGAAATAAATGATGCAATTTCATATTTAGAAACAAATAATTTAATTATAAGAAAAACTACTGGATATATTGTATCTAATTTACAAGAACAAACACTTAACAAATTGTATAAACCTAACTTAACAATGTCCCCTGAAAAAGTTGCTGATGTTGCAAAAAATAAGGCACGAGCTAAAGTTATAGACCATATAAATAATGCTTATTTCCAAGGAATCATGGGACCATCTTGGTATAATGACATTGATTTATGGTTCACAAAATATAATTTTGATGATCAAGTTATGATAGCCCTTTTTGATTATTGTTTTAAGCGTTCTGCACTTCATCAAAAATATGTTCAAAAAGTTGCAGAAGCTTGGGGAAATAATAAAATTGAAACATGGAATGATTTAGATTTATATTATCAAAAACAAGAAAAATTAATGAAAATAAAAAAAGCAATTGCAAAAAAACTTGGAAAGCAATCACTTACTCAATATGAAGAAGCTTATATTGAAAAATGGGTAATTGATTTTGGTTATGATTTAAATGTTATTGAAATTGCATTAAAAAGAACACTATTTAAAGCAAATCCAACATTTGAATATTTTAATAATATTATTACGGATTGGCATGATAGAAATTTAAAAAATCCAGATGAAATTCTTGCATTTATTGAACAACGCAATAAACAAAAGAAAGATACGAAAAAATTAGAAAAACAAGTTGCTAAAGCTTCTTTTGATCAAAGACAATATGATAACCTTGCATTTTTATATGCAAACTCTGGAATTTCACCAACTGAATTTCCAAATAATTCAAATTTAAATGATCCAAAAGCTTCAGCTTCACCATTTTCAAATATTGAAGGAGATATAAATGTCTAACGAAATTTTATCTAAATTATTATTAGAATATGACCAAAAAAAGCGTAAAGCAGAACTTGATTTAGACGAGAGAAAAAACGAGCTTTATAGCAAATTTCCTCGCTTGCAAGAAATAGAATCTGAATTAAATCTTTTTGCAATAAACACTGCCAAAAATATATTAAGAGGTGACACCACATCTCTTAATGACTTAAATTTAAAAGTTGCAAATTTAAAAGAAGAAAAAGAAAAAATATTAAAAGAAAATAATATATCTAATAATTATTTAGAACCTCATTATGAATGTAATATTTGTAAAGATACTGGATATATTCAGTCAGAAAATTCAGCATCTGTTTTATGCCCTTGTTTAAGGCAAAAATTATTAGATATATCTTATAATAAATCAAATATTTCTAATCTAGGAAAGGAAAATTTTGAAACATTTAATCCTAATATTTTTTCAGATAATATAGAACCTGAAAAATATAAATTAAATATTTCACCACGTCAAAATATGCTTACAATAAAGGCTAAATGTATTGAATTTGTACAGAATTTTGACAATCCTGACACTAAAAATTTATTATTTACAGGAAATACTGGATTAGGAAAAACTTTTATGAGCAATTGCATTGCAAATGAATTAATAAAAAATGGAAAAAATGTACTTTATCAAACAGCTCCTGTTTTATTAGAAACTGTTATTGATAATAAAATGAATAAATACAAAAATTCAAAACAAGACGATTTTTATAAAAATGTTTTAGAAGCAGATTTATTAATAATTGATGATCTTGGAACAGAATGTTTAAATAGTATGAAATTAAGTGAATTATTTACTATTTTAAATACGCGTTTACTTAATCTAAATAATAAAGTAACCAAAACTATAATTTCTACTAATTTAAATATTAATAATATTTTCAAAAATTATGAAGAACGTATAGGTTCTCGTATTGCCGGATTTTATGACATTTACTATTTCTTTGGTGATGATTTAAGATTTAAGGCAAGACACTAATTTAGACAAAAAAGCATAAAAATAAAATATTATTTTTATCTTGCTTTTTTATATAAAATTTTCTACAAAAAAGCGAGTCTAAGATTTTCTATCAAATGCAAATTTTAAGAAAATCTAAGACTCGCCATATTTATCTAGTACAGAAAGTTCTCCTACAAGGAGAACTTTCCTACTATATAAAAAAAGAAATACTAAAATTTATATTTAGTATTTCTTTTTTTATTATATTTTTATTCTTCTACTTCAGCAATTTCTGGAGTTAATGTTTCCATACTTACAACTTTTCCACCATCTGTTGTTCTCATTAAAGTAACACCTTGTGTTGAACGTCCTAAAACGCTAATATCTTTAACTTTTAATCTTATTATAGTTCCTTTATCAGTTATAAGCATTACATCTTCATCATCAGTTGCAATTCTTGCACCAACTAATTTACCTGTTTTTTGAGTTACTTTATATGTTATTACTCCTTTACCTCCACGAATTTGAACTCTATATTCGTCAAGTTCTGTTCTCTTTCCAAATCCGTTTTCAGTAATTGCAAGTAATGTTGCTTTTCCTCCTGCAATAATTGATTCCATTCCAATAACTTCATCATCTTCATCAATTCTAATTCCGATAACACCTTGAGAAACTCTTCCTATTGGACGTACATCTTTTTCATCAAAAGTAATACACATACCATTTCTTGTAACTAATACAACATTATCTTCTCCATCTGTTAATCTAACAGCTATAAGTTCATCATCTTCTTTTAATGTTATACCTTGTAAACCAGTTTTTCGAGCAGAATTATATTCAGCAAGTGCAGTTTTCTTTATTAATCCATTCTTTGTTGCCATTAGTAAATATTTACCTTCTGCAAAATTTTGAATTGGTATAACTGCAGATACTTTTTCTCCTGCATCTAAGCTTAATAAGTTTACAATTGCTGTTCCCCTAGCAGTTCTACCTGCTTCTGGAACCTCGTATCCTCTTAATTTGTATAATTTACCTTTATTAGTAAAGAATAAAATTGTATCATGAGTTGAAGCTGTAAATATTTGTTTTACAAAATCTTCTTCTCTTGTTGCAATTCCTGTTATTCCTTTTCCTCCACGTTTTTGACTTCTATATGTATCAATTGGCATTCTCTTAATATATCCAAAATGAGTTAAAGCAATAACTGTTTGTTCTTCTTTTATTAAATCATCTAAGTCAATTTCACCTTCAGCTGCAACAATTTTAGTTTTTCTATCATCTCCGAATTTATCTTTAATTTCAATAAGTTCTTCTTTTATAATATCAAATACTAATCTTTCACTATTTAAAATTGCTCTTAAATGTTCTATTAATTCCATCAATTGTTTGTATTCTTCTTCAATTTTTTCACGTTGTAATCCTGATAATGTCTTTAATCTCATATCCAATATTGCTTGTGCTTGAATATCTGTTAATCCAAATCTTTCAATTAATCTTTCTTTTGCATCATCATATGAGCTACGGATTATTGCAATTACTTCATCTATATTATCAATAGCTATTCTTAAACCTTCTAATATGTGAGCTCTTGCAAGTGCTTTATCTAAATCGAATTGTGTTCTACGTAAAATAACTGTTTTTCTATGATCAATATAACAATCTAAACATTGTCTTAATGTTAAAATTTTTGGTTCTCCATCAACTAAAGCTAACATTATTACACCAAATGTATCTTGCATTTGTGTATTTTTATATAATTGATTTAATACTACTTGAGGATTTGCATCTCTCTTAAGTTCCATTACAATTCTTACTTTTTCTTTTCTGTCAGATTCATCACGCATCTCAGAGATTCCTTCAATTCTTTTTTCTCTTGCTAATCTGGCAATATTTTCAATTAAACGAGCTTTATTTACTTGATATGGTAATGATGTAACAATAATTCTATGTTTATTTCCACTCATTTCTTCTATCTCAGCTTCAGCTCTCATTGTAATTTTTCCTCTACCTGTTTTGTATGCTTCTTTTATTCCTTCTAATCCTAAAACCATTCCTCCTGTTGGAAAATCAGGTCCTTTTATTATTTTTATTAAATCATCATCTGATACATTATCATCATCAATTATTTTGATAATTCCATTTATTACTTCTGTTAAATTGTGTGGTGGTATATTTGTTGCCATACCTACGGCGATACCTGATGAACCATTTACTAATAATGCTGGAATTTTAGCTGGTAATACTGTTGGCTCTTGTAATCTATCATCATAGTTTGGCATAAAGTCAACTGTATTTTTTTCTATATCTACTAACATTTGCTCAGCAATTTTTGACATTCTGGCTTCAGTATACCTCATTGCTGCTGCTCCATCACCATCTATAGAACCAAAATTTCCATGTCCATCTATTAACATATATCTCATTGAAAAGTCTTGTGCCATTCTTACCATAGCATCATATACTGATGCATCACCATGTGGATGGTATCTTCCTAGAACAGAACCTACAGTATTAGCACATTTCCTATATGGCTTGTCTGATGTTATTCCATCTTCATGCATAGCATATAATATTCTTCTATGTACAGGCTTTAACCCATCTCTTACATCTGGTAAAGCTCTTGATACAATTACGCTCATTGCATAATCTATATAGGCAGTTTTCATTTCGTCTTCAATGTCTCTTTTTATTATATTTCCATCTTGTCTTTCATCCATAGTTTTCTACCTCTTTCTTTTATATTTTCCATTTGTATTATATTACACTAATCCTTATTTTGCAAGGGTTTTGGGGAATTATTTTATGTTTTTAAGTGCAAATTCTACTCCATCTTTAAATCCTTGTTTATAATATAATTCGCTTATAATATTTAATTTTATGTTCTCTTTTTCTTCTTTATTTCTTATATTTTTTACTCTTTGATGATATTCTTCTTGAATATTTTCTTCGATCTTTTCTAAATTTTTTTCAAAAATTTGATTTAACATTTCATTATCAATCATATTTAACCTCCATAATATTTAATTTATCCATATTTTATACTTTAATTCATTATTTATGTACAAATTAAATGTATGCTTTTTGCTTATTATAAGTTGACAATTTTCCATATATAATGTAAAAAAAATTGGCGAGGTGAGTATATGCATTTTAATAGTGAAGATATTGAAATCGGAGAAAGATTACGTGGAATAAGAGAAAATATGCACATGACCAGAGAACAATTTTCTGAAAAAATAGATATTACAGACTCTTTTCTAGGACAAATAGAAAGAGGAGAACGTTCATTAAGTGTCAAAACATTAAAAAAAGTTGTAAAATATACAGGAGTTTCGGCAGATTATTTATTATTTGGAAATCAATCAAATAATGAAACTATTAAAAAAATAAATAATATTTTAACAGTAAATTCTGAAACAACATCTGATTTTATTTATCACATTGTTATGTATTCAAATGAATTTTGTAAAAAATTAACTGAAGAAAATAAATAAAAATAATATTATATATACATGCAATTTTTTTGCATGTATTTTTGATATTAATTTAACTTGCTAAATTATGTGCTAACCTTTCTTCTTCTATAGAAATATTAAAATTCTGTCCATTATTTTTTATTAAATTATGAAGTGCTTTTATTTGTTTTGTCTCATTTATAATATTTTCTAATGGAATTATTTTTTGTGATTGCTCTTCAATTTTATTATATATTTTTTCCATACCAGAAAAATCCTTTTTATTATATGAGTCTTTCCAATTATTTAAATATTTCTCTAATTTTTCAACAGCATTTGTCTGTTCTTCTAATTGATTTTTGATATTATTAGAAACATTATTTAATAATACATTTTTCCCATTTTTTATTAAATTTTTAGTATTTCTATTTATATAACCTTTTTGATATACTGTATTTATTACTTTATCTAAAACATTTGATATATTCTCTACAATGCCTCCATTTCCGATTGCTATTTTTACTTGATTAATATTTTCAAAATTTCCTGTAACAATTCCTGCCGCACTTTTTCCAAAATCTACAGCCGAATCTATTGCAGTATTTATTCCCGATTTTAATCCATTTTCTAATAATGAATTTTTTATATCAATTATTTGATTTTCAATTAAATCTGGCAAAATTGCTCTTAGTCCAACATCAATTGCAGCATTAATTGTTTTTCCAAAAATATTATTTAAAAAATTATTATTTGATTTTTCTAAATTAATATTATTATTTATTTCCATTTATTTTTTCCTTTCTTCTATAATTTTTTTTTCAAAATCACTTGCCTCAATATTTATTAAAATATGTTCATCACCAACAAATGTTAAACACTCCCCTCTTCTTAATGATTTTATTTCCATTTTTTCTTTTTCTGATAAATTTGAATATTGAGATAATAATTTTATATTTTCTTCTTCTAATGAAAAAAATGTTTTTATACTAGAATTATTTAAAATACTCTTTCCGTAAGTACCATTTTCAAGACTAAATAAATCTGAAATATCTTGAGTAATTGCTACACTACTTCCTCCATATTTTCTAATTGTTTTAAATATTTTATAAATAAATTTTGCAACTTCTTTATTTGATGTAACTCCAATTAATCTCCAAATTTCATCTAAATAAATTGCTTTTTTTATTTTTCTATTTATTTTTATTTTATCCCAAAATAATTCTGTAAATAAATACATTCCATATTTCATATTTTCTTCACCTAATTCATAAACATCTGCAATAATTAATTTTTTATTTAATTCAATATTTGTGTAATTATTAAAAAATTTTAATGATCCTTTAATAAATGGAATTAATTTAATTTTAAATTTTTTTGTTTTTTCGTCATTTAAATTATTATATAAATCTTCTAAAATTGGCATATCCTTTGTTGTTTTAAATTTTCCTTTTTTATATAAAGATTTATCATTAAAATTAATTTTTTTATTTTTATATGTTTCAATTAATTTTTCTTCTAATATTGCTTTTTCTTCTTCATTTAATTCTCCAAAAATTAAATTAAAAAATCCAATTAATTTTCCTAATTTTGTTGCTAAATATCCATGCTCATTTTCTTCTATACTTTCTTTTCTAATATCAAATATATTTATATAATTTTCAGAAGTAGGACCTAATTTTATAATTGTTCCTTCTAATCTTTTTGCAATAGTATTATATTCTTTTTCTGGATCAATTACATATTGTTCAATTCCTAATAAAGTATTTCTTAAAATAAGTAATTTGGTATAGAAAGATTTTCCAGCTCCACTTGTCCCAAATATGCACATATTAGCATTTTTATACTTTGTTGTATTATATCTATCTATTAAAATTAAAGAATTATTATACATATTATTTCCTATATAAATTCCTTTTTCTTCTACAATTGAAGAGGAAATAAATGGATATGTACTTATTAAACCAGATGTCAAAATATTCCTTTTCCCAATCTGTTTTAAATCCTCATTATTATTCATAAGAGGTAAACATGATGTGAATAATTGTTCTTGTCTAAAATTTGATCTTCTTGTTTGTAATCCTTTACTTTGTAGAATTCCTTCTATTTTATCTAAATTATATTCTAATTCTTTTTTATCTTTAGAAAAAATATTTAAATAAATATATAAAAAATAAATATCTTCATTATCAATTTGAATCTGTTTTCTAATATATTTGGCGTCATTATATGCAGATTCTGCAATATCTATATCTTGCCTATTTTCATTAAATTGTTTTAGTTCTACTCCTACATTTCCTATATTATAACTTAATTCTTTTAATGTTTTTAATGAATCTTTTTTTTCATAAAATATTGAAATATTCATATTAATATTTGTTTCTATTAATGATTTTAAAATTAAATCATTATATTCTCTATTATAATTTACAATAATTATTCCCGAATAAAAATAATCATCAATTTCTAAAAATTTTGGATTATTTAAATTAATATATGATGGTGAAATAAAATCTTTTTCATTAAAAAATCCTTCATTTATTTTTAATTTATTTTTTTTATTTAAATATTTATTTATTTTATTTTTTATTATTTTATTATTTTTAATTAATTTATTATTTATTATTTTATTATTATTTTCAATTAATTTATTATTTATTATTTTATTATTATTTTTAATTAATTTATTTTCTATTTTTTTATTATTTATTATTTTATTTTTAATTTAATTCGCCTCCTTATTTAATCTAAAAATTTCTTTAAATTAAAAAATGAAAATAAAATATTTTTTATTTCTTCTTTATCACATTCTTGAACAACATTTCCACATCTAATTAAACAATCTTTTATTTTAAAATATTTTTCATTTAATTCTTGAATAATATTTTCTTCTAAATTTTCTGATTTATTTTTAATTATTAAATAAATATTTTTTGACGCAGATTTATTTTTATTATTTTTTTCTTTAATAAATTTAATATATTCTTCTGAATATTTTTTTATTATTTTATTTTTTTCTTTTTGGGAAATATTTTGAATATTTTCTATATGATTACTTAAATCTTCTTTTTTACTTTGAATTAAAATTTGCATATCAAAATTACATGTTTTTAAAAATATTTTATATGAATTTAAAATTGATTCTTTTTCTAATTGTGTTTTTAAATTAAAATTAATTGGAATTATTTTTAATATTTTTATATATTTATTTTTTTCTATTTTTATAATTCCCTTATCTAAACATTTTTCCATTGGTATCCATTTTTGTATTGATTTTATTCTTTTCACCTCCTATATTTTTTCTCCATTATTATCCATTGCAAAATTATTATACTATGTTTTTTGTCTAATTGCAAGAAAAATCGTTCGACATAATTCGACTTTGGTTACTAGATAATTGTTTCAATTGTTTTTTATAAAAAATAGTTAAAATATAAACTTTTCATAGAAAAAGCACAGAAAATTATAATTAAGTTTTCTGTGCATAAAAAGTTAAAATACTTTATTTAAATCAGTACAAAATTCCCAAAGCCTTCTTTCATCTAATCCCCAAAAATATAACTTGGAAACCAAAACTGCTCCTAATGGAAAATTTTTCAAGTTTTCCATTACATCTTTTTCTAATTTGGAATATCCCCATACGTCTTCCAGCACCAAGAATATAGCTAAAATTTGTGTAGGTTTAAAAGCTTTCATATTAATTTTTCTATATTCTTTTTCAAAAACATTCTCTAACACACATAAGAACTCTGTAATGCATTCCTCTTTATCTATTCCATAAAAAAATGGACATTTATCACTCAGATATTCTTTAAAATCTGTGTCTTCCACTGGATCACATACCTTTGTATATAGTGCAGATGTTTGATCAGTAATGGTCTTTGCTTGGGAATTATCTCCTACATTCATACATTCCCGAAGTGCTCTTTGTGCTAATTCCTCGTATTTTTCTTTTTTATTCATTTACCTTTCCTCCTATGGATTTAATGATTATATTATACCATACGCATTATGTAAATTCAATATTTTTATCTTTTAAAAAAAATTTTTATTTTTTTGAATATAAAAAAAAATTCTGCACATAATATGTGTATAAGGTTAATATCAGTTGAGTAAAGAGTGTTAATAGATTAAAAATTAGTTTATTAATATTCGAGCAAAGATGTATATTGGTTCATTTTTATGGATTAATATATGTCGGCGATAAGAATATATTATGTGTATGTAAGCTATATTTTATTTAAATTTTCAAGGATTATTTTTATATTTTTATATGGTTAAATTATATGTAATATATTTGAACTAAGATTATTCTTGTATTATATGGGGTTATTATTAGTCCCTTGAGGATGAATATAGTTTCTACTAGTGCATTTGTAGTCGAGCAACTGATTAATATATGTGGTATATAGTTTATTTGTATAGCAATATACATTAGATTAAACTACTATATATATTAGTCTGAGTGAAGATTGATATTAGCTTTATAGATAATAGGATTCCACAATTAGTGGAATCCTATTAAATTTGAAAAAACTGTCAACAGAAATTTCTCTCTATCAACAGTTTTATTTTTAAATATCTAGATTTTTTACAAATTTTGCATTTTGTTGTATAAATTCTCTTCTTGGGTTAACCTCATCACCCATTAATATATTAAATGTTTCATCAGCTTTTATTGCATCATCCATTGTTACTTGTACTAATGTTCTTCTTGCAGGGTCCATTGTTGTTTCCCATAATTGTTCAGGGTTCATTTCTCCTAAACCTTTATATCTTTGAATTGAAAGTGAATCTCTTGCTATTCCTTTTGCTTCTAGTTCTGCAAAAGCTTGATCTAGTCCTTCATCAGTATAACAATAAATATCTTCCATTCCTCTTTTTGATAATTTAAATAGTGGTGGTTGTGCTAAATAAACATTTCCATTTTCTATAAGTGGTCTCATATATCTAAAGAAGAATGTTAACATTAATGTTCTAATATGTGCCCCATCAACATCGGCATCAGCCATTATTATTACTTTTCCATATCTAATTTTTGTAATATCAAATTCATTTCCAATTCCTGCTCCAATAGCAACAATTACTGGATTTAATTTATCATTTCCGTATATTTTATCTGCTCTTGCTTTTTCAACATTAAGCATTTTTCCCCATAATGGTAAAATTGCTTGGAATTTTCTGTCTCTTCCTTGTTTTGCACTTCCTCCAGCAGAGTCTCCCTCTACTATATAAACTTCGCATTCTTCTGCAACTTTGCTACTACAATCAGCAAGTTTTCCTGGTAATGTTGATGTTTCTAATGCACTTTTTCTTCGAACAAGTTCTCTAGCTTTTCTTGCAGCTTCTCTAGCTCTTGATGCACTTACACATTTTTCTAATATTGCCTTTGCAACATTTGGATTTTCTTCCAAAAATGTTGATAATGCTTCATTAACCATTGATTGAACAACACCTGTTACTTCACTATTCCCTAGTTTTGTTTTAGTTTGTCCTTCAAATTGAGGTTCTTTTACTTTTACAGAAACAACAGCTGTAATTCCTTCTCTTATATCTTCACCTTGAAGATTTGAATCTTTATCTTTTAAGAAATTATGACTACGAGCATAATCATTAAATACTTTAGTCAATGAACGCTTAAATCCTTCTAAGTGAGTTCCTCCTTCTACTGTATTTATATTATTTACAAATGTATGAATATTTTCTGTATATGCTGAGGTGTATTGTATTGCAATTTCAACTGGTGTTTCTCCATCTCTTTCTATATATATAGGATTTGGATGTAATTTTTCTTTATTTTTATTTAAATATTCAACAAAAGATTTTAATCCACCTTCAAAACAAAATTCTGCTTTTTTAATATTTTCTTCATCTCTTTTATCTTCTATTGTGATTTTTAAACCTTTAGTTAAAAATGCAATTTCTCTAAATCTTGTCTCTAAAGTTGTATAATCATAATTTCTTGTTTCAAATATTGTATCATCTGCAAGAAATCTAACTTTAGTTCCAGTCTTTTTTGAGTTTCCAATTTTTTCAAGTTTTTTGATAGTTTTACCTTTTTCAAAATACATTTGATAGATTCCACCATCTCTTTGTATAGTTACCTCTGTCCATGTTGCTAGCGCATTTACAACAGATGCACCAACTCCATGTAGACCTCCAGATACTTTGTATCCACTATCTCCACCAAATTTTCCACCGGCATGTAAAACTGTATATACTGTTTCAGCAGTAGAAATATGTGTTTTAGGATGTACTTCTACTGGTATTCCTCTACCATTATCTTCTACACTTATAACATTACCTGGTTCTATTGCAACATTAATTTCTGTACAATATCCAGCCATTGCTTCATCAACACAGTTATCTACAATTTCATAAACTAAATGATGTAATCCTCTTACAGATGTACTTCCTATATACATACCTGGTCTTTTTCTAACAGCTTCCAAACCTTCTAGTACTTGGATTTGGTCAGCTCCATATTTGTGATTATACTTTTCCATTTATATTCCTTCCTTTCAATAGCACACTATTGGAAAAATTTTCAAAATGTACTTAATTTTTTTCTATTATATCTCCATCTATAACATTATACGAAAAATATTTCAAATTTTCAAGTCTTAATTTTTCAGTACATGTTATTATAACTTGAATATCTTTTATATTGTTTAAAAAGCTTTCTCGTCTTTTTGAATCTAACTCAGACATAAAATCATCTAATAATAATATTGGATATTCTCCAATGTCATCATATATAACTTGTAATTCTGAAAGTTTTAATGATAACATTGCAGTTCTATTTTGTCCTTGTGATCCAAAAGTTCCAACTTCCTTCTTATTTATATATATAATAAAATCATCTCTATGAATTCCTTTTGTAGTATATCCTTTTATTATATCCAATTTTCTTCTTGATTTTAATTCATTTAAAAAATTTTGTCTAGTTACAGCATCAGAAATATACTCTATTTCTATTTCTTCTTTTCCATTTGTTATACCTTGATGAATATTTTTTATTTTATTTTTTATTTTTTCTAAAAATTCTTTTCTATATTCATATATTTTAATTCCATAATCAATTAATTTTTCATCCCAAATCTCTAATAAATTTTCATCTTTTTTTTCTGTCTTTATTTGTTTTAAATAATTATTTCTTTGTTCTAATGTTTTATTATATAATGATAATATATGCATATAATTTGGTCTTAATTGACTTATCATAATATCTAGAAATTTTCTTCTATTTTGTGGTCCACCTTTTAAAATATTAATATCATCAGGAGTAAAAATTACTACATTTATATTCCCTAATAATTCACTTAATTTTTTTATTTTTATTCCATTTAAATAAACTTGTTTTTTATCTCCAATTTCTATTTTTATTTTTCCAGTTCTATCACTTTTTTCATAATTAATTTCTACTGATGTTTTTTCTTCATTAAATTTAATTAATTCTTTTTCTTTATTCGTTCTAAAAGATTTTCCAATACTACATAAAAATATTGATTCAATAATATTTGTTTTACCTTGAGCATTTTCTCCAAAAAATACATTAATATTTTCGTGTAATTTTATTTCTTTATTATTATAATTCCTAAAATTATTTAATTTAATATTATTTATCCACATATTATTCTCCATTTGTGTATAATTTTTTGTAATTTTTATTATTTTCTTTTATTTTTTAATATTTTTTCAAATATAAAATTATATTATTAAAAAATAAAAACGTCTTATTTTCGATTTTCGTGCGTCGTTTTTTTATAATTTTTTATTTTTTTTCTATTTTTTTTGATTTTTTTATATTTTTTTTATTTTTTTATTATTATTTAATTAATTTTTTTATTATTTTTATTAATTAAATAATTAATTATTTTTAATATTTTAAAAAATAATTTTTTACCCTTTAAATTGTTTTAAGTAAACTCTTGTAAAGTCGATATTTTCAAAGCATGTTTAAATCAAATCTTTTTTATTCTAATTTATTCTTTTTTTTTCTAATTTATTCTATTTTATTTATTATTTATAATTTATTATTTTATATTTTTCATTAATTTATTTTATTTTTTATTTCAATATTATGTTTACAATGTTTTTTATTTGTAAATAATAAATTTGGTCAGAAGCAATATCTGACCAAATGACTATTCTTTTAATCTAATTGGTAAAATCATGTAAACATATTCATTGTTTTCCACAGATTTTACTAAACATGGGGAAATACTTGTACCAAATTCAACAAAAACTTCCTCATCATCTATTGCTTTTAAACTATCAAGAAAATATTTTGGATTAAATCCTGCTTCTATGTTCTTTCCTTCTGTTGAAACATATAATTCTTCTTTAGCTTCTCCTGTCTGGTTTGTACAAGATATTGTTAATTTTCCAATATCAATTGAAACTCTTACAGGGTATTTTTTCTCTTTTTCTATAGAAGATGCTGATATTAAGCTAATTCTTTCAAAACTATTCTGTAAATTACTCTTATTTACTCTTATTCTTGTTTCCCAATTGCTTGGTATTACTGATTTATAGTTTAAAAATTCACCATCTAATATACGAGTAACAATTTTACAATTTTCCATTTCGAATAATGCTTGATTTTTAGCTATTCCGATCTTAATATGTTCAAATGAATCTTGTAAAATTTTATTAACTTCACTTAATGTTTTACCTGGAATAACTGCTTTAAAGTCATTAACTTTAGTTTGTAAATAAATACTTCTCAATGCTAATCTAAAACCGTCAACTGCAACAACATTTAGCTTATTGTTTTCCACTTCGAATAAACAACCTGTGAATATTGGTCTGTTTTCTTCGTTACTAACAGCAAATATTGTTCTTCTAATCATATTTCTCAACATATTTTGTTCTAAATCAATTGAATTTTCTACTTCTATTTTTGGTAATTCTGGAAATTCTTCAGGATTCATTGTTGTTAATTTATATAAAGCTCCTTCACATTCAATTTCCAATAAATTATTTTCGTTTAATGTTATATAAATTTCTGTATCTGGTAATTTTCTTATTATTTCGCTAAACATTATTGCATTTACTACAGTACTACCTTGTTCTTTAACTTCACATTCCATCACATATTCTATACCGATTTCTAAGTCATAAGTTGTTAATTTTATTTCATTATCATTAGTTTGAATAAGTATTCCTTCTAGTATAGGCATTGTTGTTTTACTAGCTACACCTTTTACTACGGAATTTAATGCTTTAAGGATATTGTCCTTATAACAAACGATTTTCATTTTGCCTCTCTCCTTTATTAATTATTAAATATAATATAAATATTATTAGTAGTAATAGTATTAGGTACTGTGGATAATGTGGAAAACTATGTGGAAACATTTAATCCCTAAGAAAAATTGATGTGTATAACTTAGTGGATAATTTACCAATTTGTCCACATCAAATTTTTCATGTTGTGGATTTCTTAGTTATTAACAGTTTATCAACACACTTTCAACAATTGGGTGTGGATATCTCGTGTATTGGTTCCGTAAGTAAAGATAACTTTTTTGTAACCAAACAGTTGTCCATATGAACAAATTTTTTGAAACAGTATCTAAACTATTTATTTTTCTATTGTTCACCATTTATGATTATGTTTTTCACACTTTCCACAATTAGCTTTGTGTTATTTTTCTCTTTAACTTCTTTTTCAATTTTCTTACAAGCATGCATTACTGTAGAGTGGTCTCTATTCCCAAAATCCTCGCCTATCTTAGGATAAGACATATTGGCAACTTCTCTACATAGATACATTGCAATTTGTCTTGGAAATGCAATTTCGTTTGAACGTTTATTGCTAGATAAATCATCTTTGTTAATATTAAAATATTTAGCTACAGTATCTTTTACAAAATCAGCTGAAAGTACTTTTTCATTTGCTGCTTTAAATTCATTAATAGTATTTTCTGCTAATTCAATTGTAATTGGAGTATGTGTAAGTGAAGCTGTAGCAATGATTTTATTGAATACTCCTTCTAATTCTCTAATATTGGAATCAATTTTGTTTGCTATGTTTGATAATATACTATCATCAACTATAATTTGTTCTTCTTGAGCTTTTTTTCTTAAAATTGCTAAACGGGTTTCATAATCTGGACAAGAAATGTCTGCTAATAATCCCCATTCGAACCTTGATTTTAGTCTATCTTCAAGAAATTGAATTTCTCTTGGTGGTTTATCACTTGAAATGATAATTTGCTTTTTATCTTCGTATAAAGCATTAAATGTGTGGAAAAATTCTTCTTGAACTCGTTCTTTTCCTGCAATAAACTGAATATCGTCAATTAATAGAACATCAATAGTTCTATATTTATTTCTAAATACCTCATTTTTGTTATCTTTTATTGCATTTATCATTTGGTTTGTAAACTTTTCAGATGTTACATATAGAATTTTTGCAGATCTGTTATTTTGCAAAATTCTATTTCCAATTGCATGCATTAAGTGAGTTTTGCCTAATCCTACGCCTCCATATAGAAATAATGGGTTGTAAGATTCACCTGGTTTATCTGCAACTGCTATTGCTGCAGCATGTGCAAAACGGTTGTTATTTCCAACTACAAATGTATCAAAAGTGTATTTTGGATTAAGAGTAACATTTGAAATTTCAATTTCTGAATCTTGTGAATAAGAATTATTTGATACTATTACTCCTCCACTTTCTCCATTTTGTTTGTCTTCATCTGCAAATATGGAAATATTCCAATCTTTATTTGTGATGTATTTGAAAGTATTAAGAACTAAGTCTGCATAGCGAGTTTCTAACATTTCTCTCGCATATTTAGAATTAGCTTTTAGGACGATGGTTGTGTCAGTCATTTCAGTAATTTCAACAGGACCAAACCAAGTTTCAAATGCAATTTCAGTCATTTCGACTCTTAGTAATTCTTTTGCTTTGTTTAATAGTTCATTTTTGTCAATTTGCATTTTAAAACATCCTTTCAATAAAAAGTTATCCACAAAGTTTTCCACATGTGTGGATAACTTTGTAATAATTGTGTAATAAATAGTGAATTTTATACGAACAAAATTTTATTAATAATTTTATAATAAATCCCCTATCAATTCTTGTTTAGTATAATATCAGAATCGTATAAGATAAGTCAAGATGTTTGTGGATAATTTTTAAAAAACTGTGGATAAGGACGAAAAAATTGTGGAAAACTATCCTTTTATGACAAAAATATTACAAAAAATGAAAAATTATAAGTAAAAATTTTATAAAATTCATAATTTTTTTAATATAGATTTATAAACTTAATAATATATTGTTTTTTATACCTTGGTGTCGCAATCTGCATATAAAAAATACTAGTATGTAGATTGCTCCATATCGCATTCGCTTCGCTCATTTGGTCGCTTACGCGGTATTTTCAAACAATATATTATTAAGTTCTTAAATTTTATACTAAATCGATAAATATAACAAAATCAATGAAAATTATTACACTATAACTGAAATTTTTTAAAAAGTATTGACAAATGTGGAAAACATGATGTATAATCGATATACTTGTTATTTTGTAACAAATTTCCTTAGAGGAATTGATATATAAGAAAAAACTAGGAGGTGCAATAGTAATGAAAAGAACATTTCAACCAAAAAACAGACAAAGAAATAAAGAACATGGATTTATGAAAAGAATGTCAACAAGAGCAGGAAGAAATATATTAAAAGCAAGAAGAGCAAAAGGAAGAAAAAAAATCTGTGCTTAGTGAACAAACTAAAGGTCTAGGCCTTTAGTTATTTTCTATATAAGAAGATAGAAATGCTCTTTATTATATGGAGTAAAATATGAAAAAAACAGAAATGCTAAAAAAAAATTATGAATTTAAAAATGTTTTAACAAAAGGAAAATTTTATAGGGGCAAAGAAATAGAAATATTCATTATAAAAAACAATAAAAAAAGGAATTTTTTAGGAATTGCAATAGGCACAAAAAATGGAAAAGCTTTCCAAAGAAATAAAGCAAAAAGATTAATAAGAGAAAGCTATGCTAAGCTAGAAAATGGTTTGATAGAAGGAAATAGTATTGTAATATTAATGAATAAAAAATTTCCAATAAAAGATATGAAATTTTTTGAAGTATTAGAAGATATGCAAAAAATATTTTTAAAGGCAGAAATTTTAAAAAAAGAAGATGAAATATGAAAAAAATATGTATATATTTAATTGAGTGGTATCAAAAAAATATATCAAAATTTTTAGATAGTAAAAATATAAAGTGCAAATACTATCCATCATGTTCAGAATACACCAAACAAGCCATAGAAAAATATGGAGTGTTAAAAGGCTGTAGTCTTGGAGCAATAAGGATATTAAAGTGTAATCCTTTTTCAAAAGGAGGATATGACCCATTAAAATAGAAAGGGGCAATAGTATGATAGCATTTTTTGCCAATTTATTTGGATATGTATTAAATTTTATTTATGAAATAGTTAAAAATTATGGACTAGCGATCATTATTTTTTCTATATTAGTTAAAGTATTAATGATTCCGATGTCGATAAAACAGCAGAAGACTATGAAAAAGTCGCAAAAAATACAAGGAAAAATGAAAGAAATACAATTCAAATATAAAAATAATCCAGAAATGTTAAATAAAGCGACACAAGAGCTATACAAATCTGAGAATATGAGTCCATTTAGTGGATGTTTAAGTGCAATAGTACAAATTATTTTATTATTTGCAGTATTTTATTTAGTGCGTTCACCGCTTACATATATGAAAAAGGTGGATACAAGCGTAACTGATAAATATTCTAAAATAATACGTGAAAATGATTTAAGTACAAATAGTGCTTATCCAGAAATAGAAATAATAAGAGAATTAGGAAATATAAGAGATCTAAAAAATAAAAATGTTGAAGAAAATTCAGAAGATAATAGTGAACAACAAGAGAAAACAGATTTAGCAGAAATAAAAGATGAAGAATTAGATTCTTTATACATAAATATGGATTTCTTAGGACTTAATTTAGCTCAAGTACCAACAAGAAGCTCAGATTGGAAAGCATATATAATACCAATTTTGTATGTACTTGTATCTATAATTTCATTAAGAGTTGTAAACAATACAAATAAAAAAGATAAAAAAGAAAAACCAGAAGAAAATAAAGATGAAAAATCGTTAACAAAACCAGAAGACGAATTTGATCCAATGGAACAAATGAACAAAAACATGAACATGATGTTCCCTGTAATGTACCTAGCCGTAGCACTTATAGCTCCTTTAGGACTAGCATTATATTGGTTAATGAATAGTTTATTAATGATTGCAGAAAAATTAATTTTAAACAAGCTTTTAAAAGACGAGGAGGAAAATTAATATGGCAAAATGTATAATTTCAGAAGGAAAAACTACAGCCGAAGCAATAGAAAAAGGACTAAAAGAGATTGGTTTGCCAAAAGAATTGGTTGATATCAAGGTAATAGAGGAAAACAAGAAAAGTTTTTTTGATATATTAGCTCCTAAAGTAGTAAAAGTAGAATTAAAAGAAAAAGAAGCTAAAAAGCCTGAAGAATTTGAGATTGAAACAACAGAGCAAGAGCTAGAAAATGCAAAAACAAAACTAGATAAATTTTTAGCAGAATTTGTTGAAAAGCTTAATAATGGAACAAAATATGAAATTGAAATTAAAGAAAGATGTTTATATATAACTATTAATGGTGATAATGTAGGAAACCTTATAGGATATAGGGGAGAAGCATTATATGCATTAGAAAGTATATTAAAAGTTATGGCTAATCAAAAATCAGAAAATAGAGTAATTGTAAGATTAGACATAGAAGGATATAAAGAAAAAAGAGTAAAAACATTACAAGAATTGGCTGGAAAAAAAGCGAAAATTGTTGAAAAAACAGGAAAAATGATAACTTTAGAGCCAATGAAAGCATATGAAAGAAAAATTATTCACAGTTTTCTACAAGATAATCCTAATGTAGAAACAAGAAGTATAGGGCAAGAACCAAAAAGAAGGATTGTAATTTCAAAAAAATAATAAAAATCGGAAGTCAAAGTTCAGATTTTAATCATGCAGAAGATGAATGCATTTGGTTAAATTAACTTTGACTTCTTTTGTATATAAGGAGGTAAAAAAATGAGTACAATAGCTTCTATATCTACTGCACCAGGGATTGGCGGAATAGGTATAATTAGAATGAGCGGTGAAAAAACATTTGAAATATTAGAAAAAATATTCAAACCAAAAACAGAACAAAAAATTGAAGATATAAAAGGATATACAATAAAATATGGGCATATTATAGAAAATAAAGAAATAATAGATGAGGTTTTAGTATCTTATTTTAAAGCACCTAGAAGCTATACAACAGAGAATATGTGTGAAATTAACTCACATGGAGGGAACATTATTGTTAAAAAAATATTAGAAATGTGTTTAAAAAATGGTGCAGAACTAGCGGAACCAGGTGAATTTACCAAAAGAGCATTTTTAAATGGAAGAATAGATTTAGCACAAGCAGAATCAGTTATAGACGTAATTAATGCGAAATCAGATAAAGAGGCTAAAAGTGGTATAAAACAGCTAGAAGGATATTTATCAAGCGAGATTAAGGGGATAAAACAAGAAATATTAGATGTATTAGTAAATATTGAAGTAACAATAGATTATCCGGAATATGACACACCAGAAGTACAAGAACAGGAAATAAAGCAAATGCTTGAAAGTGTAGGGAATAAGCTAGAAAAATTAGAAAAATCATTTGATAATGGAAAAATAATAAAAGATGGAATAAAAACAGCAATAATAGGAAAGCCAAATGCAGGTAAGTCTTCACTTTTAAATGCTATTTTAAAGGAAGATAGAGCTATTGTAACAGATATTGCAGGGACTACAAGAGATACAATAGAAGAATTTGTTACAATTAACGGAATTCCGCTAAATCTAGTAGATACAGCAGGAATAAGAGAAGCTTCTGATGAAGTAGAAAAAATAGGTGTAGAAAAATCTATAAAACAAGCAAAAGATGCAGATTTAATTATAGCAATTTTTGATAGCTCTAAGGATTTAACGGACGAAGACTTAGAAATACTTGAACTAATAAAAAATAAAAAATCTATTATTTTGCTAAATAAATCAGATTTAAATGCGAAAATTAATGAAAATGACAGTAGATTTACTAAAATAACTGATAATATTATAAAAATATCAGCTTTAAATAAGACCGGAATAGACTTATTATATGAAAAAATTTCAAATATGTTTAATTTAAATGAAATTAATTTAGATAATGATATATTAATTACAAATATTCGCCATAAAAATATAATTTCTAAATCTTTGGAGAATGTAAAAAAATCAAAAGAAGCATTAGAAATGAATTTACCAATCGACATTATAACAATTTATATAAAAAATATTTTAGAAGATTTAGGAGAGATTACAGGTGAAGTTGTAACTGAAGATATAATAAATGAAATTTTTTCAAAATTTTGTTTAGGAAAGTAGAAAAAACAACGCGTGAAAATCAAAAATAAAAAGATTTAAAATAAAAAAACATATAACTTGTCACAAAAAAGGATAAAATCCAAATAAAAGGAAAATAAAAAGAATTAAAGCTAATCTAGAATATAATGTAAAATGAAAAAATGGAGGGAGAAATAAAATGAGTTATCATGCAGGTGAATATGATATAGTAGTTATTGGTGCAGGACATGCAGGATGTGAAGCTGCATTAGCTGCAGCAAGACTTGGAATGAAAACAGCAATCTTTTCTTTAAGCTTAGAGGCTGTTGCAAATATGCCTTGTAATCCACACATAGGTGGAAGTTCTAAAGGACATTTAGTAAGAGAAATTGATGCTCTTGGTGGAGAAATGGGCAAAAATATAGATAAAACAATGATACAAATAAAAATGTTAAATACCTCAAAAGGCCCAGCAGTACACTCTTTAAGGGCACAAGCAGATAGAAAAAGATATCAAATGGAGATGAAACATACATTAGAAAAACAAGAAAATTTAGATTTAAAACAAGCAGAAATAGTTAACATAACACTAAAAGATAACAAAGTAAAATCTATAGAAACAGACGTAGGGGCAATATATGATGTAAAATCGATAATTGTTGCAACTGGAACATATTTAAAAGGAAAAATTTTCATAGGAGACTTTTCAAAAGAAAGTGGTCCAGATGGCGTATTTCCAGCAAATAAGCTATCTGAATGTTTAAAAAAGTTAGGCGTAAATTTAATAAGATTTAAAACAGGAACACCAGCAAGAATAAATAGAAAAAGTATAGATTTTTCAAAAATGGAAGTTCAAAAAGGGGATGAAGGAATAATACCATTCTCATTTGAAGATAAAATGAAAGATTTTGAGCAAGTAGATTGTTATTTAACATATACAAATGCAGAAACACACAGAATTATAAGAGAAAATTTACATAGATCACCATTATATGGTGGAGAAATATCAGGAACAGGGCCAAGATATTGCCCATCAATAGAAGATAAAGTAGTAAGATTTGCAGATAAAGAAAGACATCAAGTCTTCGTGGAGCCAATCGGAATAGATACAGATGAAATGTATATACAAGGAATGAGTTCATCATTACCAGAAGATGTGCAAATAGCTATGTATAGGACTCTTCCTGGCTTAGAACATTGCGAATTTACACGTCCCGCATATGCAATAGAATATGATTGTATAGATCCAGCAGATTTAAAATTATCATTAGAATATAAAAAAATAGATGGATTATTCTTCGCAGGGCAAACAAATGGAACATCTGGATATGAAGAAGCAGCATGTCAAGGTTTAATTGCAGGAATAAATGCTTCACAAAAAATAAAAGGTAAAGAACCACTAATTTTAGATAGAACAGAGGCATATATAGGAGTTTTAATTGATGATATTGTTACAAAAGGAACAAATGAACCATATAGAATGATGACTTCTAGAGCAGAATATAGGCTACTTTTACGCCAAGACAATGCAGATTTACGTCTAACAGAAAAAGGACATGAAATTGGATTGATTTCTGATGAAAGATATAATAAATTTATAGAGAAAAAACAAGAAATTGAAGCAGAAAAGAAAAGATTACAAGAAACAGTGGTTAAACCAACAGAAAAAGTTAATGAATTTCTAAAAAAACAAGGAACATCAGAACTTACAACAGGTTCAAAACTTTCAGAATTACTAAAAAGAGCAGAAATAACATATGCTTCACTTGAAGAAATTGATGAAAATAGACCAAAATTGAGAGAACAAGTAAGAGAAGAAGTAGAAATTCAAATAAAATATGACGGATATATTAAGATGCAAGAAGCACAAGTTGAAAAATTCAAAAAAATGGAGAAAAAATTACTACCAGAAGATATAAATTATGAAGAAATAAAAGGAATAAGCTTAGAAGCTAGACAAAAACTAAATAAGCACAAACCACATTCAATAGGACAAGCATCAAGAATTTCTGGAGTTTCTCCAGCAGATATATCAGTTTTACTTGTATATTTACAAACAAAGAGATAGGAGAATAAAAATATGGAGCATAGTACATTTAACGAGGGACTCCTTGAAAAGGCTGGCACAATGGGTGTTCGTTTTTCTGTGGAGCAAATGGATAAATTTTATAAATATATGAATTTACTAATAGAATGGAATGAAAAAATGAATTTAACAGCTATAATTGAACCTAATGAAATTATTTTAAAACATTTTATTGATTCTATTACAATTTTAAAAGATATAAAAGATGGTTCAACTGTAGTTGATGTTGGAACAGGTGCAGGATTCCCTGGAATACCATTGAGTATAATGAATCCAACATTAAAAATAACACTTGTAGATTCTTTAAATAAAAGATTAATTTTTTTACAAGAGGTTATAAATGAGTTAGATTTGAAAAATGTGGAGCTTGTACATGCAAGAGCAGAAGAATTTGGACGAAATAAGAAATATAGAGAAAAATTTGATGTTGCTACATCAAGAGCTGTCGCAAATATGGCAACATTATCAGAATATTTGTTGCCTTTGGTAAAAATTAATGGTAAAGTAATAAGCATGAAAGCAGGAAATGCTTCACAAGAAATAGAAGATGCAAAAAAAGCAATAAAAACTTTAGGTGGTAATATAAATAATATAGAAGAATTTAATTTACCACAAAGTGATATTGGCAGAACTATTATAATAATAGATAAGATTAAAGAAACTCCAGGAAAATATCCTAGAAAGCCTGGAACACCAGCTAAAGAACCAATAAAATAGAAAAATGCTCCACAGAGAATGTGGGGCATTTTTTGGACTTTTATTATTAATTTTTTTAAAGGAAGATTTTTAAATATAAGTTTTGCATGGAATGACGAACGTGCATGAAGAAATTTTAGAAATACTATGTAATTTTATGGAAAGAGTTCACGAGAGTGGAAGGGAGCCATAAAATAAATTAGGATTTCTTAAATTTCGTAATAAGCCGAGGAATGTAATAAAAAACTTATATTTAAAATCTTTAGGTAAAAATTCATAAAAAAATAAAAAAAGCATTGACTTATTAATAAATATTTTATATTATATTAATGTCAAAAGAAAAAGATTTATGTCTAGAAGAAAGGAATGACGTAAAATGGGAAAAGTAATATCAGTAGCAAACCAAAAAGGTGGAGTAGGAAAGACAACAACGACAGTAAATTTAAGTACATTACTAGCCAAAAAAGGAAAAAAAGTATTATTAATAGACACAGATCCACAAGGAAATGCAACAAGTGGATTAGGGGTAACAAAGGAACTAGAATTATCAGTATATGACATATTAGTAGGAGATACAACTTTTGAAGAAACAATAGAAAAAACGGCAATAAAAAACTTAAGTGTATGCCCATCAAACATTAGTTTGGCTGGAGCTGAAGTACAGCTTGTATCAATGATGTCAAGAGAACAAAGATTAAAAGTAAAACTTGATGAAATAAAAGATCAATATGATTATATTTTAATTGATTGTCCACCATCTTTAGGATTAATAACATTAAATGCATTTACAGCATCTGATACGGTATTAATTCCTGTACAATGTGAGTATTTTGCTCTTGAAGGGTTAGGACAATTGTTAAATACTGTAAATTTAGTTAAAAAACATTTAAATAAAAACCTAGAAATTGAAGGAGCATTATTAACTATGTATGATGCTAGAACAAACCTTTCTAATCAAGTAGTAAAAGAAGTAAAAAAATACTTTGAAGGAAAAGTCTACAAGACAGTAATACCAAGAAATGTAAGGCTAAGTGAAGCACCAAGTTATGGTATGCCAATATCACTTTATGATCCTAGATCAAAAGGGGCAAAAGCGTACGAAAAATTATCAAAAGAATTTTTGAAAAATAATGTACAACCAAAATAAATGTAAAAAATATTAGATTAGGGGGAAAAAGATATGGCAAAAGCAAAAATGACAGGACTAGGAAAAGGACTAGATGCATTGTTTGGAGGTTCTCCATTAGATGTACAAATGGAAGAAAACACAGAAGAAGTACAAGAAATAGATGATAATAAAAATTTAAAAACATTAAAAATAACAGAAGTAGAGCCAAATAGAGAACAACCAAGAAAAAATTTTAAGCAAGAAGCTTTAGAAGAATTGTCAGAATCAATAAAGGAATATGGAGTAATTCAACCAATTGTAGTATCAAAAGAAGATGGATATTATGCAATTGTAGCAGGAGAAAGAAGATGGAGAGCTGCTAAATTAGCTGGATTAGGAGAAATTCCAGCAATAATTAGAGAATCTGATGAACAAACTAATAGAGAAATATCTTTAATAGAAAATATTCAAAGAGAAGATTTAAATCCATATGAAAAAGCTTTAGGAATTAGAAGTTTAATGGATAAATATGGAATGACTCAAGAAGAAGTTTCTAAAAAAATAGGAAAAAGTAGAAGTAGTGTATCTAATACAGTTAGAGTATTATACTTAACACCAGATGTATTAGAATTAGTAAAACAGGGTAAACTTTCAGAAGGACATTGTAAAGCATTAGCAGGAATAAGTGATCCTAAACGTCAATATGAAGCAGCAATAAGAATGATTGAAAAAGGGGAGTCTGTAAGACAAGCTGAAAGTAAGAACAGAATAACAAAAAGAGAAAAAAAATTAGATCCAAAATATAAATACTTATATGAAGATATAGAAGACAAATTCCAAGGATTTTTTGGTACAAAAGTAAAATTAGATCAAGGAAAAAGAAAAGGAAAAATTATTATTGAATACCATAATAATGAAGATTTAGAGAGAATGCTAAATTTAATTAAAGAAAATTAAAAAAAGTATTGACAAGCGACAGTAAAATGTGCTAATATAAATACTGTCGCTGGACATTTGTCTATTGATATGGAGAGGTGGTCGAGTTGGTTTATGGCACCAGTCTTGAAAATTGGCGTGCGTTTGTAGCGTACCGTGGGTTCGAATCCCACCCTCTCCGCCAATAAATAGAAAGGCATATCATTGTTAACAAATGATATGTTTTTCACTATTAATTGTTTGACAACCAATATTTGGAGATGTACCCAAGTGGTGAAGGGGACTGTTTGCTAAACAGTTAGGTCGGTAACACGGCGCGGAGGTTCGAACCCTCTCATCTCCGCCAAAAAATGACACTAGATTATTGAAATCTGGTGTTTTTTGTATTAATTTTATAAAAATTCACTAAAAAGTGACAAAATTTTTGTAAAAAACTTGCAAAAAAAATGTATATAGCTTATAATTAAAGAAGAAAACTATATTTAAATTTAGTTATTTACATTCTGGAAAAACCAGATTATAATAAATAATCGAAAAAAGGGAGGAGAATTAAATGAGCACAAAAACAATGAAAATATTAACAACAATAGCTACAATAATATTAATTTTAGCTATTGGAACTTCAATAGTATATGGAGATACTACACCATTAGATATACAACCAGCAACAGACGGTGCTGGAGTTAACCAAGTAAAAGACCTAGGTGGAAAATTAATGGGTGTTCTACAAACTGTAGGAGTTGTAGTTGCAGTAATAATATTGATTGTATTAGGTATAAAATATATGATGGGTAGTGCAGAAGAAAAAGCTGAATATAAAAAGACAATGATACCATATTTAGTTGGTGCAATTCTAATATTTGCAGCATCTACAATAGCAAATGTTGTATACCAATTTGCAACAAGTTTAAAAGCTTAAATTTAACAATAAAAAAACTTCAAAAAAAATCGATAAATGCTTCCATTTATCGATTTTTTTTGCTATAATAAAATAAGATAATTGTATAAAAACAAAGGAGGAAAATATGGGAACATATAATTTACCAAGAAATGTAAAAGGGGAAGGAAGAATATTATTTATATTTTCAACAAAATCATTAATAACAACATGTATTGGAGGTGCTATTGGGCTAGTATTTTATTTTATATTTAAAATTTTAGGATTAACAATAGTTGGTTTTGTAATAACATTAATATTTTCATTAATTGGATATATAATAGGAATGTTTAAAATACCAGATGGAAATGGTCTAGAAATAACTAGAAAAGCCGGAGGAGAAAATATAGATGATATAATTAAAAGGTATATAAAATTTAAAAAAAATAATAAAAAATTATATGTATATACAAAGGAGGAAAATTTAAATGGATAGTGGATCAACAGCTCAATTAATAAAATTACTTACATATATTTTAATTCCTATAGTTATTGCAGTATTTGGAATGATAGGATGTCTTGTATATTTTCTTTTTAAAGAAAAATCAAATAAGAATGAAGAAAAAAATAAATATAATGATGACAGTATAAAACCTAATACTCAAAAAACAAACAGACAATCCATATTTAATTTTATGGAATTTGACACAATAAAAGATAATATGATTATTCAAAAAAATGCAAGTAGATATTTAATGGTAGTACAATGTCAAGGCATAAACTATGATTTAATGTCTGGTATAGAGAAAACAGGTGTCGAAGAAGGGTTTGTGCAATTTTTGAATACATTGAGATTCCCTATACAAATATATATTCAGACAAGATCAATTAACTTAGAATCAAGTTTAACAGGATATAGAGAAAAAGTAAAAGAAGTAGAAACAAAACTAAGGAATATGCAAATGAGATATTCTCAAATGAGAGAATCAGGAGAATATTCAGAAGAACAGTTAAAAAGAGCTTTTTATGAAGTAACTAAACAAACAAATTTATATGAATATGGTAAATCAGTATTACAAGATACAGAAAAAATGAGTTTAAATAAAAATATATTAAGTAAACAATATTATATTATATTACCATATCTTGCATCTGAAGCTGCTGGAGATGATTTAGACAAAAAAGAAATAGAGGGAATTGCATTTTCTGAGTTATATACTAGAGCTCAATCATTAATAAATTCAATTTCTATATGTGGAGTTAGAGGAAAAATATTGAAATCTACTGAGCTAGTGGAACTATTATATATGGCTTATAATAGAGATGAAGCAGAAACATTTGGATTAGACAAAGCAGTAAAAGCTGGATATGATGAAATGTATTCAACAGCTCCAGATGTATTGAATAAAAAAATGAAAGAACTAGATAAAATAATAGAAGAAAGAGCTTTAAAACTAGCTAATGAAAAAGTAGATGAGGCTAAATCTGAGTTAGAAAAACAAATTGAAGAAAAAGAATACGGCATGGATGATTTAATTTCAAAAATGGCTAAAATAATAATAGAAGAAAATGAACAATATATAGGAAAAAAAGTAAAAGATAAGGCAATTGATAAAGTTGAGCAAGAAAATACAAAAGAAGGAGGAAGAACAGATGGCAAAAAAAAGACAACAAGAGGAAGAAAAAAAGCTACAGCTTAATGAGGAATCACAATTATTAAATAGACAGACAATAAAGGAACTAATAGCACCGTCAGGAATAGATGCAAGTAATATAGATCATTTGGAAATTATTTCAAATGTAAAAAAGTATGCAAGGAGTTTTTTTGTATCTACATTACCAAGAATGTGTACATTCCCAGAATTGTTTAGAGATATGTATTTTTTTGGAGATATAAATACTTCAATATATATTACTCCTATACAAGAAGCCAGATCACAAAGTGAGTTAAATAAGGTTATAAATGAACTTGAGACTGAAAGAATCGTTGCAGCAGATAGAGGAAATATAAATAGGGAAAGTAATTTAACACAAAAAAGATTTGAAGCAGAACAATTAAGAGATGAAATTGCTGCTGGATTTAATAAATTATATGAAGCTTCAATAGTTTCAACAATATTTACATATAATTTAGCGGATTTAGATAGACTTACTAAATTATTAGCAACAGATATGTCAAAGTCCTTAGTTGGTATAAAAACTGCTTGGGCAATGCAAGAAGATGCATTTAAATCAAATCTACCATTGATGGATGATAAAATAAAAAAACAACATACTTTTGATAGACGTTCAATGTCAACTGTATTCCCATTTGTAACTTCTGAAGTAGGACATGAAACAGGAATTCCACTAGGATTTAACAAACAGACAGGTGCTCCAATATTATTTGACAATTTTCATAGTTCACTTACAAATTATAATATGGTTATATTTGCTAAATCTGGTGCAGGAAAATCAGTAACTATGAAAACATTAATAAGTAGATCATCATTATTAATGGGGATTGAAAGTTTGGCACTAGATGCAGAAGGTGAATATGAAGTAGTAGCAGAGTCATTAGGTGGAATAAATGTAGTACTTAGTCCAACATCAAAAACTGTTATCAACTTGTTTGATATAGAAACAGAAACTGCAAAAGATGAAATAACAGGTAAAGAAAGATTAGGACTAAATGTAGAAAATAAAGTTGAGGATGTAACTCAGGCATTATTAACAATGGCAAGAGGTAGTACAAGAAGTAAGGAAGTAAATGAGTTAACGAAACAGATTATAGCAGAATCTGTTGCTGAAGAATATGCTGCATTAGGAATAACAAATAAACCAGATAGTTTATATGAAGCATCAGGAACTTTTAATAGGGGAGATAAACTATATAGAGAAAAGAAAAAAATGCCAACAATAGGTTCTTGGTATAAAAGAATACAAGCGAAGGCACAAGATAATATGAATGATGACTATAGATATCACTACAGCTATTTATTAAAAGTTATGAAGCAATATATAAGAGAGTATAACGGACAAATGGCTTATTTTGATGGACAGTCAACATTTGAATTACTTGAAGGAGCACCATTTATAAATTTGGATATATCTCAGTTAGAGGAAAAATTTGCAAGACCACTTGCACAACAAATTCTTTTAACTTGGATATGGGAAAAATTTGTTAAGAAGAATAGTGAAGATAGAAGTAAAGCTACTAAAAAAAGAGTTATTGTTGATGAGGCATGGATGTTGCTTCCATACCCAGAAGCCGTAGACTTTTTAAATACAATGGCTAGACGTGCAAGAAAAAGAAATGTTTCACTAGCAGTAGTTTCACAGAGATTCCAAGATTTCTATGAAAAACCAGAAGCACAAGCAGTACTTACATCTTCTGATACAAAGTTATTTTTAGCACAAGATAAATCTGAAATACAATATTTAAAAGAAGTGTTTAAGTTAAGTGAAGGTGAAGCAGGATTTTTAGTAACTTGTGGAAAAGGTGAAGGTCTATTGAAGGTTGGCGCTGAATCTGCAATTTTACAAATAACTCCTACTCAAAAAGAATTCGAATTTGTTGAAACAAACTTAAATAAATTGGTCAATAAAAGAAGAGTTACAGGAAATCTCTAAGTGGAGGAGGAAAGAATGAAGTTTATAACGAGTAAAGATAGTATTGCACGAAAGATAGTAATAGGTTTATTAATAGCTTTAACATTGACTTTTGCAATTGTTCCTAATTATAGTGTTTATGCGACAGAAGTATTAGAATCAGATGATTTACCGGATGAATCTTTTACAATAGGAGGAACGTTATTACAACAACTTATACAACTTGTTGATGGAATTGCAGACATTGTAATGGGAGCATTAAATAAATTCATGGTTGGAGCAGATGGTTTTACATCTGCTATGCTAGAAAAAGATGATGTTAATATTGGAAATGAAGAGTCTTGGTTATATGCTGGTGATGTTGCAGATGATAAGGTCGACTTTGAATTTGGGGATGGAACTATAGATACTTCTTGGTTTGGAGGAAAAAAATATAGTATACCTAATTTTTTATATTCACCTGAGGCAATTTTTTCGAATAATATAGCCTCATTAGATGTTAATTTTTTGAATCCTAATACATATGTATCGGTTTCTAATAGCGAAGAAGCTAATACTGCTGCTATATCTGGAGCAGGAGAGAATGGGTTACAAAAAATAATAGCGAATTGGTATATTTCATTTAGAAACATAGCTATAGTAGGGTTATTATCAGTTTTGATATATTTAGGTATTAGAATTCTAATTAGTTCAACAGCTGCTGATAAGGCTAAATACAAAGAAAATTTACAAAATTGGGTTGTAGCGTTATGCTTAGTATTTTTTATGCATTATATAATGTCTGGATTGTTGATGATAACAGACAAAGTTACTGAGTTATTTGATAGTACAGCAAATAATTCAATTACAGTGTTAGTTGATGATGGTCACATAAAATTTAGAACAAATCTTATAGGTTATATAAGGTTTAGTGCACAATCTAAAAGTACATATAATACAGTTGCTTATTCTTTGTTATATTTGATTTTAGTAATTTATACAGTAGTTTTTACTTTTATGTATTTTAAAAGATTTTTATATATGGCGTTTTTGACAATGATTGCACCATTGGTTGCTTTAACTTATCCAATTGATAAAGCTGGAGATGGAAAAGCTCAAGCATTTAATATGTGGTTTAAGGAATATGTTATGCATCTTGTATTACAGCCAGTACATTTAATATTATATGTAGCTTTAGTATCATCGGCAATGGATTTAGTAAAGAATAATATGATATATGGGTTAGTTGCTATTGGATTTTTGATACCAGCAGAGAATTTAATAAAGAAAATGTTTAACCTAAATAAGGCTGAGACTACAAGTGGAATTGGTTCATTTGCAGGTGGTGCTTTAACAATGCAGGGATTAAATAAAGTAGCTTCTGCTATTGGTGGAAGAAAATCAAAAGAGAACTCAGGTGGTGAAAAGAGTTCGGAATCTAACGAAGTTGCAAATAATAGAATTAGAACTCAAGATAGAAGCTTTTTACAATCATTTGGAAATGATAATAATAGACAAAATCCACAATTAACAAATGAACAAATAAATAATAATCAAGAAGATAATGAACAGACAAATGTAAATTCTCAAGATCCGGAAAGACAAAGAATGATGGAAGATAGAGAGAGAACAAATGATGAAAATGTTTCTGAATTTGATAGAGAAGAATCAGAACAGCAGATTGGTATAATGAATGATAATATGAGAGATGGAGTAAATCCAGATAATGGACAACCAGATAGAATAAGAGAAAATAATCTACATCAACCAATTCAAGCAAATAAAGGATGGAAAAGAAAAAGAGCGTTAAAAGGAGCTAAAAAGGCTTTAAAGGGAGCATATAAAGGAGCTAAAATATTAACAACTGTAGGAGGTGCTGCAGGAGGTGCTTTAGTTGGGGTTGCTGCTGGAGCTGCTACTGGTGATGCATCTAAAGTCTTTACATATGCTAGTGCAGGTGCATTAGCAGGAAAAACTATAGGAGGAGCTGTAAGTAATTTGCCAGAAAAGGTTACTAAAAAAGGAACGGATATTAGAGATAGTTATAACAATTTTAAAGAAGAAAATACATATGAAAAAGAAAAAGCAGAAAGAGGCATTAAATTTGCTTCAGAACAAGCTGCTATTAGACAAAATAATAGAGAACAAGCAAAATTTATGAAGAATGAAGCTGAAAAGAAAAAATATGAAGAAATGGCAGGAAGAATTAGTCAAAAGACTGGAAAAGATATGAATACAGAGGAACTAATGAATTTGGCGTTTGATTATAAGAAAGCAGGTATAATTGATGAGAAGCAAATAGAAAATGGATTAACTGTTGAAAAGATGCATGATAATGATAATAATATACATGAAAATATGATAGATATTGTTGGTATGACTAAAGAATATGGTAAAGATTATGTATTAGATGAGAAGAAACGTAATACAATGCAAGAAACTATAAAAGCAAAAGTCAATGGAGAACAAAACCAAGACAAAGTTTGGAAATTATATACTGAGACTTTAGGATTAAAAGAAAGAGGAGAACAGTATAGTATGAATAGAAGACGTGAACCTATAAATCCAAACGGTAATAATTAAAGTGTATAAAGGTAGAAAGAGGAAGTATTATGTATAAAATATGGAGTTACTATAATCATAATAAATTAAAAGTCTGGACAGTAATACTATTCATAATATTTATGCTAGCAATTATAAGAGCATTAAATATGGATTCAAAGAATAGAAGTGGAAGAAAAGAAAATAAAGAAACAACATCTAATGTTGTTTCTTATCATAATGAAAGCAAATCAATGGTAGATGGAGATAGTGTATCTAAAAAGTATAGTGAAGATTTAGGAAAGTTTATAAATCAATTTTTTACATATTGTGTTGAACATAATCCACAAGCAGCTTATAATATGATAGCAAATGATACAAAACAAGAGCTATATCAAACAGAAGAACTATTTGAAAAAAATTATTATAAAAATAGATTTGAAGGGGATAAACAATTTTCTTTTCAATCATGGTCAAGTTCAAACAATTTATTTATATATCAAGTAAAAATATTTGATAATATGCTTACAACAGGAAAAACAAGTGATAATTATATAGAAGAATATGTTACTATTAGTAATAATGAAGGAGAATATAAGATTAATTTAAATAGTTACTTGGGAAGTAAATCTATAAATAAAAAGACAGAGGATGACACTCTAGCTGTTCAAGTAATAAAGGTAGATAGATATTTAGATTATGAGATATATACTATTAATATTAAAAATAAGACAGCTACAAATTTATTGATAGATACAAGAAGTAAGAATAATACATGTTATGTTGAAGATAATTTAGAAAATAAGTTTGAGGCTCTTTTGTACGAAAACAATGAAAGTGATTTTAAATTTGCTCCAAATGAAGTAAAAACAATAAAAATTAAGTTTAATGTAGCCTATAGATTGAATTTAGAAATTAAGAGCATTAATTTTACAGATATTGTAGATAGTTTAAAATATAGTAAAGATAAAAAAATATATAGAGAAACATTTAGAGCTGATATTTAAAATTACTAAAAGAGGTGAAATATTTGGGAATAATAAACAATTTCAAAAATAATGCAAAAAAAGAAGCTACTAATCAGATGAAAAAACAAGCTAAACAAGCAATGAAGAAGGTAGCACTTAAGGCTTTATCTTCGGCAGTAACTGTAGCTATGCCTGTATTAGTGCCTGCTATAATAGCGGCTACAATAGGATGTATAGTTTATGGATTAATTGATTTAGGTGTAGAATTATTTACTTCAGAAAATAATCCTAAATTAGTATATGAAACCTTGGGAATAGAAGATGTATCAGACTTAATTGAAATAAAAGGCAATGAACAAGATGGATATTATTTAGATTTTGTTGATGGAATTGATGAAAAGTTAAAAGAGATTGTAGAAGGATATAACAAATCAGCAGAATATCACGCTATGCCAAAGGATATAAATTTTATAAAAAAAATGTTAAAAGCAGAGGTTATTACACAATTTCCTGACTTAAAAGGTAATATTCCAAGTGATTCAGAAGATGGTTTTCAAGGAACGGTTACAATAAGAAGAGTAACACCAAATAAAGAATTGCGGAGAAATGAAAAATACTGGAAAAGGTGAAACTTCTACAATAGAACAGAGTAAGGTTGATGAACCAGTAGAAATAACTAATAGAAATGACATAAATAGATTAGAAAAAATGTCTGAAGGTCAAAAATTAAAGATAGTTACAATCGAGACACCATTGTATGAAGATAAATATGGATATTTCCAACCTAAACATCAAAATGGAAGTCTGATAAATGAGATAAAACTAAAAAAAGGAGATATAGTTACATATAAAGGAAAGTATGAGAAATATGAAAATAAAATTTCACAAGAAGTAACAGTATATATTGAAGTAAAAATGGAAGATGGAACAGAGGGATACTTAAAATTATCTAGTGTTAGTGCTATGTCAACAGAGGCAAATACTAGAGGTCAAATAGAAAAAAGTGTTTCTAAAATAGCATCTGTAACTTCAAGAGCTGGCAAAGATGAAAAAATAATAGGTCAAGAAGGCGAGAAATATGTTGTTGCGATAGCTGCGGGAAGAAATAGTAATAATGGAATTGTTAATGAAGAAAAGAATTTAGTAGAAGAGGAATTAACTATTAAGGTATCAGAAAAAGTAGAAAAAATGCTTGAAGAATATTCTAATATAAAAGTGGTACAAACAGGAAGTACATCGGATAATCCAGATGGAGTAGAGCCAGAAAATAGAGCCGAGAAGACTAGAAATGCTAATCCTAACCTATGTATACAAATATATTTTAGAGATGGAGATAATCCTGGAGTTGAAACAATATATAAACAAGGAGATGATATTTCTCAGCAGCTTGCAGAGATATTATCTAATAATTTAGCTTTATCAATGGGATTAAATAATTTAAATGCAGGAGAAGATACAGATAAATGTAAAGATGCAGAAGGAAATAGTGCAGGATTAAGCATTATAGAGAATGCTGCTATAACAGGATTTCCATCAGTAGTAGCATTAGGCGGAAATTTAAATAAGGATCCTGATGCTACAATTATTGCAAGTGATGGTGTTGATAAATATGCACAAGCTATAGTAAAAAGTATAGATGAATATTTTAAGGCGGATCGTAGTGGGCGTGTAGCTGTTGAAAATGAGAAAACAACTTATAAAGATAGTGTTGAATCTAAGATTATAAATATGAAATATGTGTCACAAGAAAAATTACAAGAATATGTTGACAATAATGATTTTGATAATGCTTTAAAGTCATATACAATAGATGAAAATAGAAATTTAGTAATAGTTTCTTGGACTAAGAATGAAGATGGAAAAATAGAGTTAAAGACTAATAATTCTATGAGTTTAAAAACAGCACTGTCAAAATATACTATGCCATATGAATACTTATTATACTTTTATATAGACACAGATTATAGAGATTTTGTTGATGATTTGGCGGATGAAGTTATAAATAATTCAGAATTAGTAGTTGCTGTTCAAGATAATATAACTACAACAGATACAACAGAGATAATAGAAGAAAGAACTGATGCAAGTGTGGATAGTTTTGATACTAGTTGGGCGCAAACTTCATCTGTGAATAAGCAAACAGAAAGTGTAAGTACTAGTGTAAATTTAACATATGTAAGTACTTGGTGTGTAAAGGCATATCAAGAAAATAGTTATAGTAAGGCTGTACTAGAGTTAGGGGATAATGATGAAAAAATTGTTACTGTACCAGGAAAGGTAACAGAAAGTAATACTACTTCTCAATCAGCAGATGAAACTGTTGAAGGAGGACCATTTATTAATAAATATACAGTTGAAGAAAAGAATTCAGAAGGAAAAATTGAAAAGGTAGAAAAGACATATTCATATAATATACTTAAGCATACTATAACTAAGACACATACAATTTCTAATTCTTATGAAAATGGTGAATATAAAACTGAAGGAAGAGAAAATGTATTTATTGAATTATATAATAAACACCATATGTCTTCGAGAGTTAGGACAGCTGGTTATTTATTTACTATTATAGAGAATAACCAAAAAACAGCAAACTTATTAAATTTGACTAAATATTTAATTTATAAGGCAACTAATGTACCTTGGGGAGTTTTAGAATTTAATTATGACGGTGAATATTCATTATCATCTTTTTCTTCTATATCAGGAATTTATGGAGGAACAATACAGGAAAAGGTATGGTTTGCAGTACTAGATGCTGGATATAGTAAGGAGGCAGCGGCTGGAGTATTAGGAAATATAGAAGCAGAATCAGGATTTGATCAAAGTCTTATAGAAGGTGGCAGTGGAATAGGATATGGACTTTGTCAATGGTCATATGGTAGAAGGACACAACTAGAAGCCTATGCACAATCAAAAGGAAAAGAGCCATCAGATGTAGATACACAGATAGAATTTTTAATAGCAGAGATTACTCCGGGAGGTGGAGCTAATGGTTATGCTAACTATCAACTTGTAACTTATAATGGATATTCAGCTGATAGCTGGAAAAATGCTTCTTCACCTGAAGATGCGGCAATTGCCTTTTGCTGGTCTTTTGAAAGACCTGGTATACCAAGGATGTCTGTTAGAACTGAAGCTGCAAGAAAGTACTATGATGAACTAAAAGACAAAGAGAAAGGTTCTGCAGATGCTAGAGTCGGAGTAATAAAACTATCAGGGGAAAATGCTAAAAAAATGACTCAATTACTAGATGAAGCAATAAGAATAGCTGATGATGATAGATATACATATAGTCAAGCTAATAGATATGGTGAATTTCAGTATGATTGTTCTAGTTTAGTAGCTAGATTATATAAACAATTTTTTGATTTTACAGCGCCATCAAATACTAGAGGATATGGTTCAGAATATTATGTTGGAAATCCAGATAGCATTGAATTACAACCAGGAGATGTAGTTTGGAAACCTGGACATGTTGAGCTTTATATTGGAAATGGTATGACTGTTGGAGCACATACAGATGAATGTGCTGGTCCAGACCAAATAAGTGTAGTAAATTATCCAAAGGGATATTATACTAAAGCATATAGATTTATAAACAATTAATATTATAAAAATTTATTTGATATAAGTCTTGTTGATAGGAGATATGTATGAAGTATTTAAAAAGAATATTAATAATTTTAATTATATTTATGATAATAATTATAGGAGGTATAATTTGTATTATAAGTGTTGAGAAAAATAATAGTGAATTAAATGAAGAAAATGCAGGTGATGCTGGAGAGTCATTACAAGTGAATAAATCAGTATTAGAAAATGTAACTGATAAAGATCGTTTTTTTACTGTAAGGAATTGTGTTCAACAATTTTTAGATAAAATTAATGACAATAATTCTAATTATTTTTCAACAGATGAAGAAGGGAAGCAAATTAAGATTTTAGAAGATAATCAAATAAAACAAAGCAGATATAATATGCTTAGTTCTAAATTTATAGAGAAAAATAATATAACAGTTGCTAATATAAATAATAACTTAAAAACAATGAACTCAAAAGTTATTTTTGATGCATTAGATATAAAATATTTAAAAGGTGAGAGATTAGAAAACTACATTGTATATGGAATTGTAACATCTTTATCAAATGAATATATGGGAGAGTTATATATTATAATAAATTTAGACAGAGAAAATTCCACATTTTCTGTAGAGCCGATATATTCTAAATGTAATAGTATAGATGATATAGAAATTACATATAATGATAATGCAATAAGTAAAAATAGTGATAATGAATATAAAAATCAAAGTATGACATATGAGAATATAGCAAAAGAGTATTTTTCTATATATAAAAGAATAGTGTTATCTAAACCAGAAATAATATATAATAATTATCTGTTGGAAGAATATAAAATAAAAAGATTCGGTGATATTGAAAAATTTATAGAATATAAAGAAAATAATAAAGATGAAATTGTTAAGTTACAAATGAATAAGTATTCTATAAATAATAACAATGATTATACAGAAATTGTTTGTATGGATCAATATCAAAATATATATGTTTTTGAAGAAACAGAGCCGATGCAATTTAAATTAAAATTAGATACATATACAGTTATTTCTGATAAATTTAAAAGTACATATGATTCATTGAGTGAACAAAAAAAGGTAGCTATGAATATTGATAAATGGGTACAAATGTTGAATAATAGGGATTATATAAATGCGTATGCTGTTTTAGATGAAACATTTAAAAATAGTAATTGGAAATCAGAGAAAGAATTTGAAAAATATATAAAAAAAGAACTCCCTGTTCATTATGGGGTAGAATTTACAACATATTCAAATGAAAATTCTACATATGTTCAAAGTATAGAAATTAGTGATATAACAGGAAGTACAAAAGATGTAAAAACGTTAGATATAATAATGCAGTTAAAAGATAATTATGAATTTGTGATGTCTTTTAGTATTAAGTAATTAATAATTTATAATAGTTGGGGTAGAAAGTTTATAAGTATTCTACTCCAATTTTTGTATAGAAAGTAGTATATGTTATAGAATATTTTTGAAATCTATATAAAAAAATTGAAAAAATTTACATAATATGATATACTATAAATAGAATAAAATAGAAAGGATCTTCTAGGAATATAGAAGAAAAGGAATTAAACATGATAGGAACATTCTTAAATATTATATTTGCAGTAATTGGTGTAATGTTATTAGTAGGAGGCTTTTGTTGGGTAAAAGATTGCATTAAAAAACAAAAATATGATTCGTCTTTTTGTGAAGGAATTGGAATGTTGACATTTGGTATAATTTTAACAGCTGCATGGATATCTACTATGTTTTAATTGAAGACCAATAAAGATAGGGTTATATCTTTATTGGTTTTTAAAAACATAAATAATTTAAATAAATAGAAGTTGTTTGTTGAAAATATTAAAAAAATAGATTATAATAAATATAAGGAGGAATGATAATATGACTAAAAAATACTATATAAATTTTTTTATAATCGTAATTTTAATGATAATTGTTATTTTGAGTTTGCCAATGAGTGTTTATGGTGCAGGAGCTATGGATAGTAATCCAAATGTACAACTGCCAAGTGGTAGTCAACCAGATCTTAAACCAGGTCAGGAAAATCAAAAAAATCAGGAAAAAAAAGAAGAAAAAAAGAAAAAAGAAGAAATTAAGAAGCAAACTGAATGGACTGATAAAGAAAAGAAAGAAATGACTTCTGAGCAAATAATGAATTATATTAAAGAGAATTATGCAATAAAGGATGGTGTATCACAAGGGGATATAGGGAGTATTAATGAGAGTCAAGAAGTAAAAGAAGCCTGGGTTGAAACATTGAGAAAAGATGGGTATAAAGCTGATGATGATTCAACTGGAGGTTCAATATTAAGCCAACTAGAAGATAGGACATACGGTGTTGGAACTATATATAAATCTCAACCCAAAAAAAATGATCCAACTTCTTCGAGTGCAAGTATAGATGATATGATAGATGATGCAGATTCATTTATAAATAAAGGTACTGTAACATATAAAACTAACTTAAGTGATATTTCAAATGTAATATATAATATATTATTAACTGTAGGAGTCTTAATATCTGTAATTATAGGTGCTATAATAGGGGTAAAATTAATGGTATCATCAGGAGTAGATAAAAAAGCAGAAGCTAAGCAATTATTAGTTCCTTATGTAGTAGGATGTGTAGTTGTATTTGGTGGATTTGGAATATGGAAATTATTAGTACAAATATTGCAAGGATTATAAAAAGGAGAGAATAATATGTTAAATTCAAAACTATTAAAAATAATTATAAATGGTATATTAATATTTAGTATAGTATTTTTAGGAAATATATTTATACAAAATAAAGTATATGCAGAAGCACCAATAGGAGATCTTGATGCATTTAATGGACGGAAATGCGGGTTCTTCAGAAAAGCTTAAAGCTAAAGCAGAAAAGGTTTTAGGAATTATTCAAACTGTGGGAATTGTAATATCTGTAATTATGCTAATGGTTATAGGAATAAAGTATATACTTAGTAGTGTTGAAGAAAGAGCAGATTATAAGCAAACATTAATGCCATATTTAATAGGGGCAGTGTTAGTATTTGCTGGAACAACAATACCTCAAATAATATATATAATAGCTAGTAATATATAAATATAAATAAATTAACAGAGTGGAAAATAGGAGAAAAATTTTCTACTCTATTTTTTTTATTGTTCTAAATAAACAAAAACAATAATATTATTTGAGTAGACAAGGAGGTAAATGATGAATAGAAAAAAAATAATATCAATTATAATATTAATTTTAATAATATTATTAGCGTTTTTTATATATAGAAATGTTAGTATAGAGAAAAAACAAAATGATGAATATCAAAATTATACACCACAAGAGGAAATTTCAGATGAGCAAAATAGACAGACTAAATTAATACTATATTTTGAAAATATAGAAACAGGTGAATTAGAAGCAGAAACTAGATTAGTAGATGCAAATAAATTGATTAATAATCCAGAAAGAGAAATAATGAATTTATTAATAAAAGGACCACAAAGTAGTAAACTAAAGAGGTTAATTCCTGATGGAACAGCTATATATGATATTAAAATAATAAATTCATGTGTTGAGATAAATGTGTCAAATGAATTTTTAGAATTTGGAGATGAAAAAAATAAGTTAAAAATGATTAAAAGTATAGTAAATAGCTTAACAAATTTAAAAGAAATTAATTCAGTTAAATTTTTAATTAATGGAGAAGTTAATGATAAAATTTCAGAAACATATGTAAAAAATAATTCCTAGATTTTAATTAAATAAATTATTAAAGTAAATTAAAAATTTGGATTAGTAATAAAAATATAAAGTAATTTAAATAAATATTTTATTAATATAATTATATAATATTAAAATTAAATAATAAGATTAAAATATAGTAATAAAAAAATATATATTAATTAAATATAATTTTATTAATAATTTATTTAAATAATCATATTTAATACATTAATAAATAAAAAATAAAATTATAATAAAAAAATAAATTATAATAAAAAAATAAAATTATAAAAATAATTATAAATTAAATAATAAAATCATAAAAAAATAAAATTTAATAAAAAATTAAAAAAATAATAATTTATTATTATTAATAGAAAAAATAAATTATAAATAATTAAAAATAAAATAAATTAAATTTTAAAAATAATAAAATAATTTATTAATAAAGAAAGTATAAACAAAAATAAAAACATCAACATAAAATATATTTTATAAAAAAGAATATATATAATAGTAAAAGCAAATTATGTTATAGTATAAATATAATATTTAATAGATATAAATTTAGTTACATTATCTAGTGTAATAAGTATAAAAAATAAAAAGATTTATAAAATTTAAAAGAAGATTTTGATAAAGTTTATACAGATGAAAACTGCCAAAAAATGTAAGAAAGAATATTTAATAGATAAATAATAAGATTGAAGAAGAATTTTAAATAACTTACAATATTTTCCTGATAAAATATAATGAATACCACTGAAATAGAGTGTTAAATGATATAGGTTAATCTTAAGTTGTTATTTTAAATAGATAATTTATGAAGATTAACTATTAAAGTTTATATATTAGATAGAGAGTAAAAAATATTAAAACTAGAATAACTTCTATTAATAAAAATATATAATATGAGATATAATACAATAGCTTGAAAAGTAAAAAATAAATAAATATACAATTTAATTTAATAAAGAAATAATGTATAAATTAATTAAAGCAATTTAAACATAATATTAAAAAATAAAAATTAAATTATTAATAGAAGTAATAATATTAATACAGCAATAAATAATATAATTAAAAATATTGATAAAAACTTTGGAATCAAAAATAAATAATAAAAAATTAAAAAATAATATAAAAAATATAATCTAAATAACTAATATAAAATTAATTATTTTATATTAATTATAAAATATAAAAAATAAAATATAAAATATAAAAAATAATAATATTTAATATATTAAAAAATAAAAATAATTATAAATTAAATAATAAAATCATAAAAAAATAAAATTTAATTATAAATAAAAAAAATAATAATTTATTATTATTAATATAAAAAATAAATTATAAATAAATTATAAATAATTAAAAATAAAATAAATTAAATTTTAAAATAATAAAATAATTTATTAATAAAGAAAGAATAAACAAAAATAAAAATATCAACATAAAATATATTTTATAAAAAAGAATATATATAATAGTAAAAGCAAATTATGTTATAATATAAATATAATATTTAATAGATATAAATTTAGTTACATTATCTAGTATAATAAGTATAAAAACTAAAAAGATTTACAAAATTTTAAAGAAGATTTTGATAAAGTTTATACAGATGCAAACTGACAAAAAATGTAAGAAAGAATATTTAATAGAAAAATAATAATATTGAAGAAGAACTTTAAATAACTTACAATATTTTCCTAACAAAATATGATGAATACCACTGAAATAGAGCTTTGAACGATATAGGTTAATCTTAAGTTGTTATTTTAAATAGATAATTTATGAAGATTAACTATTGAAGTTTATATAATAGATAGATAGTAAAAATATTAAAACTAGAATAACTTCTATTAATAAAAATATAAGCTATATATAATATGAGCTATAATACAATAGCTTGAAAAGTGAAAAATGAATAAAGATACAATTTAATTTAATAAAGAAATAATGTATAAATTAATTAAAGCAATTTAAACATAATATTAAAAAATAAAAATTAAATTATTAATAGAAGTAATAATATTAATACAGCAATAAATAATATAATTAAAAATATTGATAAAAACTTTGGAATCAAAAATAAATAATAAAAAATTAAAAAATAATATAAAAAATATAATCTAAATAACTAATATAAAATTAATTATTTTATATTAATTATAAAATATAAAAAAATAATAATATTTAATGTCTTAATAAATAAAAAATAAAATTAAAAATAAAATTATAATTTAAAAAATATAATTATAAAAATAAATAAAAATTTAATAATAAAATAAAAGTATAAATAAATAAAAATTAATCATAAATTTTAAAAATATTAATAATTAATTTTTTTATCATTAAAATAAAAATAAAGTATATAATTAAATTTTAAAAATAATAAAATAATTTATTAATATAAAAAATTATATTCTAGAAAAAATATCTATAAAAATTATAGGTTAAAAAAAGACTATATATAATAGTAGAGTCAAATTATTAATATGGAATAAATATATTATTTAATAAATATAAATTAAATTGTATTATACAACATAATAATAATAATAAGATTTATAAAAATTTTGTTATTATTTATACAATTATATAATTGCTAAAAAATGGAAATGGCATTAATATGGATATTAATAATAAAATTTAATAAAGACTTCAGAACATTTACAATATTTTCCTGTTATATTATAAGCAACCTCAATAAAATAAACTATTAGATGAAGGAATGAATAAAAAAATATAGTTTATATAAAATAATTTATATAAACTAATTCTTAAAGTTTATATAGGAAATATGGAGTTAAAATTATAAAGATAATAATGATTTTGATCAATCAGAATATAAATTATACATATTGTAAGATATAAATCAAAATGTTAAAAATTTGTTAAATGGTATATGCAAATAAAAATCAATTTAATAAATAGTATAGCTTAAAAATTAGTTAGAAGAATTTGATATAATTATCAAATTAAAATAAATTAATTAAATAAAAATTATATTAATAATATAATAATAAAAATTTAATTGTAGAATATTTAAACAAAATTAAAATTAATTAAATAAATATTAATCTCAAATTAATATTTTATATTTTATATTTTATATTTTATATTTTATATTATTTTATAATTATATAATTAATTATTTTTATATATTTAAATAAAATTTAATAATAAAATTATAAAATAAAATTTTAATCATATAAAAAATAATTTTGAAAATATAATTAAATAAAAATGCTAATAGTAAGTATTAAATTAAAATAAATAATTTGTATTATAAATATAAAATAAAACCATATACATATATGATTATTAGAAATAAAAAATGGTAAAACACATATTAATAAAATAATGTAAGATAAGATAAAGTTTAAATAAATAATAGTAAATATATGGAAAATGTATAATATTATTAACAGTAGTCTGACATTACAAAATATACAAAGAATACTTACAATATTTTCCTACTGCATTTTGGTGAAAGCTGCTTAAATAAAGGCTTGAATTATATAATTGAATTCAAACTAAAAAAATAATGTAGGATCAAAGTGGTTTGAAATTTTGACAATATATAGAGAGACTTTTTTGTAAGAATAATATAAATTTAACTATTGTAAATGTAATATGATAAAAATATTTTCATAAGAGTTAATGATTTTAAATTTATTTTTAGTAAATGGAAATTTTATAAAATACAAATTTTTAATAAAAAATTATGAGAAAATCAATAATACAAAATTTTAAAAATAATTTTGGAATGTTAAAAATAAATTGTAATAATAATTTAAATTAATAAAAAAATGCAAAAATAAAAAATAAAAATAAATAAAAAATAAAAATAAATAAAAAATAAAAATAAATAAAAAAATAAATAATAAATAAAAAATTATTAAAATAATTATTTTAATAATTTAATTAATTTATAATATTTTAAAGAATCAGTGAAATTATTTAAAAAACATTCTACATCATTAAGAGAAGTACAAGTATCTTTTTTTAAAGTTTTAAAATTCAATTTTTTTTTGGGAGGATTTTTTTTTGACTTAGGAGGAGGCGGTGGTGCTGGGCGAGGTGGTGGAGGGGGAGTTCTAGTCATATAATAATTATTGTACATAAAATCACTTCTTTTTTTTTATTTTTTTATATATTATATGATAAAAGAATAAATAAAGTTATAATAATAGATATTTAAAAATAATAAAAAATATGATAAAATATATAAAAAAGAAATGAGGGAAAAAATAAATGAATGGAAAATTATATATAGTAGCTACTCCAATAGGAAATTTAGATGATATAACATTAAGGGCTTTAAAAATATTAAAAGAAGTAGATTTAATTGCAGCGGAAGATACGAGACAAACATTAAAACTATTAAATCATTTTGAAATATCAAAACCATTAATAAGTTATCATAGACACAACGAAGATGTAAAAAGTAACATATTAATTGAAAAATTAAAAAATAGTGAAAATATTGCATTAGTATCAGATGCGGGGACTCCGGGAATTTGTGATCCTGGAGAGGAAGTAATTAAAAAAGCTATAGAAGAAAATATAGAAGTAATACCGATACCAGGTGCTTGTGCATTTGTTAATGCTTTAATTACTTCAGGATTAGATACAAAAGAATTTACATTTTTAGGTTTTTTACCATTAAATAAAAAATTAAGAAAAGAAAAAATAGAGGAAATTAATAAATCTCAGAAAACAGTTATAATTTATGAAGCACCACATAAAATGAAAAATACATTAATAGATTTAAAAGAAATATTAAATGATAGAAAAATTGTATTAGCAAGAGAGTTAACTAAAATACATGAAGAATTTATAAGAGGAAGTATAGATGAATTATTAAATAATATAGATAATTTAAAAGGTGAAATGATATTAATAATAGAAGGGTCTACTAAGAATGAAGAAAATGAACTAAAATTAAATTTATTATCTTTAGAAGAACATTATAAATATTATGAGAACCAAGGATTTAATAAAAAAGATATAATAAAAAAGATTGCTAAAGATAGAAATGTTAATAAAAATGAAATATATATGAAATTTATTTAAAAATAGGAAGAAAATATGGGATTATTTTCTTCCTATTAATATTCTATTCATCAGTATTATCTAAACTAGAAAGTTTTTGTGCACATTTTGAGCAAACTAACTTGTCTTTATATGCAATTAAATTTTTTGAGTTACCACAAAAAATGCAATTTGGTTCATATTTTTTTAATACAATAGAAGATCCATCAACATATATTTCAATAGGGTCTTTTTCTGCTATATCAAATTTATTTCTGATTTCAATTGGTATAACAACTCTACCTAATTCATCAACTTTTCTAACTATTCCTGTAGACTTCATAACTTGTCCTCCTTAAACTATTTAATCAATTCATTTAATATAATAACATAAATCTTAAAATTGGTCAATTAAAATTTCAAATTATTGTAAATTAAATTGTTATAATTTAGTAAATTCAAAAATATAAATATAAAGAGGGGAAAACAATGTTAAATATATTATGGCCAATTTTTATAATAATATCTATAATTTATGCAATATGTTCGGGAAATTTGCAAGCGCTAAATAATTCTATTTTTGAATCTATTGATAGTGTTATTAATTTAACATTAACTTTAATTGGAACTACTTGTCTTTGGAGTGGAATAATGGAGATTGCTTCTAATACAAAGATACAAATATATTTATCTAAGATTTTAAGACCGATTATTAATAAAGTTTTTAAAAATATTGATATTAGAAGTAAAGCTTATAATAATATTATAATGAATATTATTGCTAATATTTTGGGTTTAGGTAATGCAGCGACTCCTTTGGGGCTAAAGGCTATGGGGGAATTACAAAAAGAAAATTATAATAAAAATATTTTAAGTGATAATATGCTGATGTTAATTTTATTAAATACAGCATCATTGCAAATTATTCCAACAACAGTTATTGCAATAAGAAGTTCTCTTAATTCTAGCAATCCTTCTAAAATTATATTTTCAGTTTGGATATCAACTGTTTGTGCTGCTATTGTAGCAATAATTATGGGGAAAATTATTATAAAGTTTACAGCCGATAAATAGAAAGGTTTATATGAAAATTGTTAATTATATTTCAATATTGGCAATGCCATTAATTATATTAATTATTATTAGTGAGGCTTTAAAAGAAAAAAGAGATGTTTTTGATATTTTTTTAAAAGGGGCTTTTGAGGGAATTGAAATTAGCTTGAAAATTTTTCCAACATTAATAGGATTATTTGTTGCTATAGGTATGCTTAGAAGTTCTGGTGTATTGAATTTTATTATTAATGGAATTACACCGATATTATCATTTTTGAGTTTTCCAAAAGAAGTTGTACCACTGGCATTACTAAGACCAATTTCAGGTAGTGCATCTATTGCTGTTGCTACAGATATAATGAAGAATTGTGGAGTTGATTCCTTTGAAGGATTGTTAGCATCAATTATAATGGGTTCAACAGAAACAACATTATATACAATTGCGGTATATACAAGTTCAGTGAAAATTAAAAATAGTAGAGGAGTGTTAATTGCCGCTTTATTAGCGGATTTGACAGGGATAATAGTGTCTTTAATAGTTTGTAGATGGATGTTTGGATAAAAGAAATGTCGAATTGTGTCGAACGATTTTTGAAGATTTTTGTCAAATGTTATTGACAAATGGATTAAAATAATGTAACATAATTTTACAAATTGAATCAAAAAGTTTTTAATCTTGTAAAGGGAATAAAGTTTTAAAATTCCCCCAATTTTATAATAAATAATCTAATTTGACAAATTTTCCAAATAATTTAAAAATTAAACAATAGATAGGCCCCCTAAACCTAATATTATTTTTGTGTCAAAATGTATATTATTCCCTTTACAAAATCATTATATATTAATTAATTTACCAGGTAGATCTCTACTTGCTACAGATAAATTAAAATTATCATTGTTATTTGAAATTATTTCATCTATGACTGTTCTATATGCTAATTCAGGAAAATTACTTTCTTTACTTAAATGACCTAGTATAGCTGTAGATAAATTTCCGTTTTTCAATAAATATGAAATTGTTTTTCCTGCCATAGTATTTGATAAGTGTCCAATATCACTTGCAATACGTGTTTTTAATTTATATGGATAAGCACAACATTTTAAAACTTCTGTATCATAGTTTGATTCTAGTAATATAAATTGACTACCTTCGAGCATGTTTACAATAGATTTTGTCATATGGCCAATATCTGTTGCAATACTAATTTGTTGTGACGAATTTTTAGAAATATTAAAACCGCATGGGTCTACTGCATCGTGAGGTATGCTAAAAGGCTGAATTTCTAAATCATTAATAGAAAATTTTTCAGAAGGGTTAATAATTTTAATATTTTTTTCTTTTAATTTTTCTGTTTGTATTGGCATAGCATCAAATGTTTTTTGAGTAGAATAAACAGGAATATCAAATTTTTTAGAAATTGTTCCAAGCCCTTTTACATGATCAGAATGTTCATGTGTTACTAATATTGCATCAATAGAAGAGGGATCTATTTCTATTGATTGTAATCCCTCTTTTATTTTTTTACAACTCATTCCTGCATCAATTAAAACTTTAGTATTTTCAGTTTCTACAAATAAACTATTACCACTACTTCCACTGTATAAACTACAAAAATTTAGCATATGTATTTCTTCTTTCTAATGTTAATCTTTAATTCTATCTATTTTAGCACCTAGATTTCTAAATTTTTCTTCTATGTTTTCATATCCTCTATCTATGTGCTCTAAATTGTATATTTCAGTTTTTCCTTCTGCTATTGTTCCTGCGACTATTAAAGCTGCACCAGCACGTAAATCAGATGAATATACAGGTGAACCATATAATTTTTCAACGCCTTCAAAAAATGCTGTTTTTCCTTCTGCTGTTATATTAGCTCCCATTTTGTTTAATTCATCAGTGTATTGGAATCTTGATTCCCAAATATTTTCTATAATTCTGCTTGTTCCATTAGCAACAGAAAGGACAACTCCCATTTGAGGTTGTAAGTCTGTAGGAAATCCAGGATATGGTTGAGTTTTAATTATTGCTTTTGATGGTCTTTCATCACACCAAACACGTATTTCATCACCTAAATCTTCTACATGTCCTCCTATTTCCAAGATTTTTGCTGTTATTGCTTCTAAGTGTTTTGTTATACAATTTTTAATTAGAATATCTCCTTTTGATGCTACGGCAGCAAGCATGAATGTACCAGCTTCTATTTGATCTGGAACTACAGAATAAGAACCAGTACTATTAAGTTTTTTAACTCCATTTATTTTTATTACATCAGTTCCAGCACCACGAATATCTGCTCCCATAGTATTTAAGAAGTTTGCAACATCTACAATATGAGGTTCTTTTGCTGCATTGTCTATTATTGTTGTTCCTTCAGCAAGTACGGCAGCAAGCATTACATTAATTGTTGCTCCAACAGAAACTACATCCATATAAATAGAGGTTCCAGTTAATTTATCAGCTGTTGCTAATATTTTTCCTTGTCCAACTTCAACTTTTGCTCCTAAAGCTTCGAAACCTTTTATATGTTGGTCTATAGGTCTTGCACCTAGTTTGCAACCACCAGGCATTCCAACAGATATTTTTCCTTTACGTCCAAGCATACTTCCTAATATATAATAAGATGCTCTGAATTTACTTGTTAATTCTTCAGATGCATTTGTTTCTGTTATATTTCTTGTATCTATAGTAAGTTCATTTAGTTTATTCCAAGTTATTTTTGCACCAAGACCTTCTAATATTTCACATGATTTTTTTACATCACTTATATTAGGTACATTGTCAATTGTGCAGATTCCATCTATTAAAAGTGTTGCAGGTAAAATAGCTACTGCTGCATTTTTTGCTCCACTTATTGTTACTTCTCCTTTTAAAGGTGTTCCTCCAGTTATAACTAATTTTTCCAACAGTATTCCTCCTTAATTTTTTCTTATCCAAAAATATATCATAAAAAAGATAATATTACAACAGTTTTTGGAGAAAAACTCATTAGAATATTAGTTGTTTTCATATAATAGGAAAGTGATACTTTCCTATTATATGAAAAGCTACAATCGCTAGCCCTTTGAGATTTTCTCCTTTTAGTCGAAAACTCAAATCGGGCGAGAACAAATTAAAGAAAAATTGAAAATTTTTCTTATTTGTTCTTGGCTGTAAATAATCCATTATCAGATAAAAATTCAACTAATTTGAATTTAAATTCAATTTCTGGATTGTTTTTGTCAGAAATTAAATTATAAGATTCTTCATCTAAGTTTTGTTCTAAATTATTTTTGGCTTCGTCGTTAACAATTCCAGAAGAAATATCGATAAAGCATAAAGATGGGAACATTACGCACCACCAATTTTTACCTTTTGCATCACCAATTTCAACTCTTAATGCGTCATAAAAACCTGCGGGTAATGTTATATCTCCATAATTTTTGGTTGGAAAATAAAAATTATTAATATTTATTTTTACAGGATAGTCATATCCATTTGCTCTAATTGTATTTTCTGCAATTTGTTGAAAATCATCTTTGTGGGCTGTAGCAAGTGAAATTGCTTCTGCCTTTGTTGTGCAATGACTACATATAGTATTCATATAATTAAGAAGGGAATCTCTAACTTTTAATTTTAGAGATTGATCTTCTTCAGAATCACTATTTGCAAGCACATGTAGTCTAAATACAGCGTCAGATAAAGTATTTGATACTGCTGAGACATAATTTTGTGCACAAATAAATACATATAAAAATAATAATATTGAAATAATACAAATATTTTTTAATTTGGTAGTTTTAATAAAATTTAAAATTTTTTTCATGTAAATCCTCCTAAAAACATTTTTGCTAAAATATATCTTTAAAATAATTATTAACCAAAAAAAATAAAATATACATTTGTAATAAAAGTGCTTGACAACAAAAAAACTAAATGGTAAAATTTACCATATAAAATATTCAGAAGGGATGAATAACATGGATATTGAAAATAAAGAAAATAAAAAAATGTACGTTTTTTATGTAAGTGAATTTCATTTAGAAATGATTTTATTGCCATTTGTGAATAAAAAAATTGAAGAAAAAGAAAAAATAATAATTAATACAGAATATGATTTAGAAGATACTATGAAAGTATTATTAAATAGAATGAATTTAAAAGAAGAAAATAAAGAAAAAATATTAGGTTTAAATTGGAATAAAAAAGAAAAACAAGAAATGTATAATAAATCTAATATTATTACAATAGGTAGACAAGAATATATTGATAAAATAAATTATGAAATAAAACAAGAAAATTTAAATGATATAAGAATGTTAGATTGCTATAAATTTGATGATATAAAAGAAGAAATAAGTGATATTGCTAATAAATATGATGGAAATTTTAACACATCTAGCCTAAATATGCAAAAAAATTAGTAAAAACTGTTGAAATAAAAAAAAAGTAGTGGTAAAATCTATAAAGCATATATAAATAAAATTTACGGAACAAGAAAGGAAGTAAGCATATGGGAGAGAATTTAGAATCCATTAAGAAAACTCTAAAAAAATATTCTCAAGAGCATTTGTTAAATGAATATGAAAAATTAGATGAAGTAAATCAAAAAAGACTATTAGATCAAATAGAACACATAGATTTTGAACTAATAAACAGTTTATATAATAATACAAAAAAAGAAGTAAATGTTGGAGAAAATAAAATATCACCAATTGAATATTTGGACAAAGATAGACTAAATGGATATTATAAAGGATTCCAAGAAACAGGAGAAAAAGCTATTAGGGCTGGAAAATTAGCAGCTGTAACAATGGCTGGTGGACAAGGTACAAGACTTGGACATAAAGGACCTAAAGGAACTTTTGATATTGGTTTAGAATCACATAAATCACTTTTTGAATTATTAAGCGATTCATTAAAAGAACAAGGAAAGAAATATGATGTTATGATTCCTTGGTTTATAATGACAAGTGAAGAAAATAATGATGAGACAATTGCATTTTTTGCAAAAAATAGAAATTTTGGATATGAAAAAGACAAAAATTTATTTTTCTTTAAACAAGGTGAATTACCAATGGTAGACACTGAAGGAAAAATATTAATAGGAGAGAATGGATTAATAAAAGAAGCAGCAGATGGTCATGGTGGTATATATGAAGCACTTGTAAAAAATGGAATGACTAAAAAAATGAGAGAATTAGGTGTTGAATGGATTTTTATTGGTGGTGTTGACAATTGTTTAGTTAAAATGGTTGATCCAATATTGATGGGAATTGCAATACAAAAACATGTAACTGCAGCTGGAAAATCTGTTGTAAAAGCAAATCCACAAGAAAAAGTTGGAGTATTTTGTAAGAAAAATGGAAGACCATCAGTTGTAGAATATACAGAAATACCTAAGGAAATGGCAGAAGCCACAGATTCAAGAGGAGAATTGATATATGGTGAATCTCATATTTTATGTAATTTATTCAATATAAATGCTGTAGAAAGAATGGGAACAAAACCATTACCTTACCATGTAGCATATAAAAAAGCAACATATATAGATAAAAATGGAAATAAAGTTGTACCAAATGGACCAAATGCATATAAATTTGAAGCATTTCTATTTGATGCGTTTGGTGAATTAGATGATATGGCTGTATTGAGAGTAAAAAGAGAAGAGGAATTTGCACCTGTAAAAAATGCTGCAGGAGTAGATAGTCCAGAAACAGCAAGAGAGCTATATAGAAAATTCTATCAATTATAAAGTATATAATTTTAAACTGCTGGTGCAAATAGACATCAGCAGTTGTTTTTTAATAAAATAGTCAAAAAAGTATATGTTTTTGACAGGAAAGGAAGAAATAATATGAATTACAAAGATGAATACAAAAAATGGTGTGAAGATCCAAGTTTTGATGAAGAAACAAAAAAAGAATTAATTAGTATTAAAGATGATGAAGAAGAAATAAAAGACAGATTCTATAAAGAATTAGAATTTGGTACTGCAGGATTACGTGGAGTTATCGGAATGGGTACTAACAGAATGAATAAATATACAGTAGGAAAAGCTACTCAAGGTTTAGCTAATTACATATTAGAGCAAGGTACACAAGATATGGGAGTTGCAATTAGTTATGATTCTAGAAGAATGTCAGATGAATTTAGTTTACAAACAGCATTAATTTTAAATGCTAATGGAATAAAAACTTATTTATTTGAAAGTTTAAGACCAGTACCAGAATTATCATTTGCAGTAAGACAATTAAAATGTACTGCTGGTATAATGATTACAGCAAGTCACAATCCTCCAAAATATAACGGATATAAGGTTTATTGGGATGATGGTTCTCAAATTGTTGCACCTAGAGATAAAGATATTATTAATAAAGTAAGAAATATAGCAGATTTTAAAGAAATTAAAACAATTAGTAAAGAAGAAGCTATAGAAAAAGGTCTATTTAATGTTATTGGTAAAGAAATGGATGATAAATATATAGAAACATTAAAAAGCAAAATATTGAATCCTGAAATTGTTAAAGAGCAAGGAAAAGATTTAAAGATTGTTTATACTCCTTTACATGGAACAGGTAATACAATAGCTGAAAGATTATTAAATGAATTAGGATTTAAAAATGTTTATGTAGTTCCAGAACAGGCTAAGCCAGATGGAAATTTCCCAACAGTTGATTATCCAAATCCAGAAGATAAAAAAGCATTTAAATTAGCATTAGAATTAGCTGAAAAAGTTGATGCTGATGTAGTTTTAGCAACAGATCCTGATGCAGATAGATTAGGAATTTATGCTAAAGATACTAAAACAGGTGAATATATGCCATATACAGGAAATATGTCAGCTTTATTAATTGCAGAATATAGAATTTCTCAAATGAAAGAGAAAAATATTTTACCAGAAGATGGTATGTTTATTACAACAATTGTTTCATCAGATTTAGCTAAAGCTATAGCTGATAACTACGGATTAGAGTGTATAGAAGTTTTAACTGGATTTAAAAATATAGGAGCTGTTATGAAAAAAGCTGAAGAAAATCATGACAAAACTTATGTATTTGGATTTGAAGAAAGTTATGGCTGTTTAATTGGTGATTATGCTAGGGATAAAGATGGAATTGCTGCTGTTATGTCTTTATGCGAGGCTGCAGCATATTATAGAGCGCAAGGAATTACATTATGGGATCAAATGAATAATATTTATGAAAAATATGGATATTATAAAGAAGATCAAGTTTCAATAGTTTTAGAAGGTGCTGAAGGTGCTGAAAAGATTAAAGAAATGATGACATCTATGAGAAATAAAGATGTAGAACAAATTGGTAAATATAAAGTATTATGTTTTAAAGATGTTGATAGAGACTATGTAAAAGATATGACTACAGGAGAAGAAAGCAAAACAGGATTACCAAAATCAAATGTTTTATATTATCAATTGGAAAATAATTCATGGTGTTGTGTTCGTCCTTCTGGTACTGAACCTAAGATTAAACTTTACTTTGGGGTTAAAGGTACTTCTGCAGAAAATGCAACAGAAGAATTAGAATTATTAAAAGATGCTATGGTTAAAATAGTTAAGGAATAAATAAAAAGAGGGCTGTCATGCTGGACGGCCCTCTTTGACAGCTCTTTAGAATGTTATTTTTTCCAACCTTCTAGGTTTCGTGAAATTGCACCAAATAAATTAGCTCTAACCATTGGAATATCTTTTTGCCATAAAAATATTTGTTCCTTCATAGATTCTCTTTTAGTATGTTCATCCATAGGGCAGACTTTAGGCATTACTGGTTTATTGTATTTTTTTACAAATCTGCGAGTATCTTTCTCGCTTAACAAAATTAATGGTCTAATTAATGTTACTTTGGTTCTATCCATATAGCTTTTTGGCGCAAATGTTGAAATACTTCCTGTATATAATAAATTTAATAGAAAAGTTTCTAAAACATCGTCCATATTATGGCCAAGAGCAATTTTATTACATCCTTCTCTTACAGCTATACTATTTATTATACCTCTACGCAAATTGGCACATAGTGAACATGGATTTTTTTCTTTTCTTACATCAAAAACAATTTCTTTTATAGAACTATTTTCTATAAATAATGGTACTCCAATTTCATCACAATTTTTTTGCAAGAGTTCTGTATTAAAAAAATCAAATCCTGGATTTACTGATATTGCTATTAAATCGAAATGTTTGGGATAAAATCTTTGTAATGATTTTAATCCATTTAGTAAGGTGATTGAGTCTTTTCCTCCTGATAGACATACTGCTATTTTATCTCCTTCTTCTATCATTTGGTATTCTTCTATCGCTTTTCTCATTTTACTTAATATGTGTTGCATGCTAAGTTTCCTTTCTTTTATAAATTAGAAAAATGCTTGATTGGCAATTTTTCGTGTGTGTAAATTTATTATAACATGAATGTCAAGTAAATAGTTGTAATATTAGGAAAAATTGTTGAATATAATATATAAAAGATTGACAATACGTATTATACGTAGTATAATAATTTATGTTAGGAGGAAAGAACGATGACATTTCGAGAACTTGAAAAAATGTTAGTCTCCAAAGGATGGTGTCATCATCATACAAATGGTTCGCATTACATATACAAGCATAAAGAAATAAAACGGAAGTATTTCAGTTCCGAACCATAAGGGAGACATACCTATAGGAACTCTTAACAGTATCTTAAAACAAGCAGGGTTAAAATGAACCCTGCCTTGTATAGAAAGGGAGAATGAGTATGAAAGTTATTTATCCAGTTTTATTCTATGAAGAGGAAAAAGGAGAATATTCTGTATTTGTTCCTGACTTGGTAAGAAGTTTAAATATACCAGCAAGTACTTGCGGAGATTCTTTAGAAAAAGCAATGGAAATGGCAGAAGACTTAATTGCTGGAATAGTTTTAGATGAAATGGAAGAAGGAAATAAGATTCCTCAATCCCGAAAAATAGAAGATGTAACATTCGATGAATTAGAAAAAGAAATAGATGTAAAAGATTGGAACTATGTTTCGAAATTTAAAACATATATAGCAGTAGATATAACGGAATTTGCAGAAAAATGGGGAAAAGAATTGGTCAAGAAGACTGTAAATATACCCAAATGGATAAATACTAAAGCTGAAGAATTAAGAATAAATTTTTCAAAAACATTAGAAGAAGCTTTATTACAAAAGATATATAGAAATTAGTTATAACAAATCAAGGCAATACGAAGTTAATGGTATTGCTTTTGTTATCAAGTATAGTATAAAAATTATTGATTTTTTAAGGTTAGTGTATTATAATAATTATATATTTTTTATGTTCTCATAGCTCAGCAGGATAGAGTAGCCGCCTCCTAAGCGGCAGATGGGGGTTCGAGTCCCTCTGGGAACACCAAATTTTTTGATTTAATGAAAAAATCGCTTGATGAAAATATTAAATAAAGGAAATAAATAAAATGGAACAAAAAGAATATTATATGAAACAAGCCTTAAAAGAAGCAAAAAAGGCATACAAAAAATTAGAAGTTCCAGTAGGAGCGGTAATTGTAAAAGAAGGAAAAATAATAGCAAGAGCACATAATCAAAAAGAAACAAAAACAGACACAACAAAACATGCAGAAATATTAGCAATACAAAAAGCAAGTAAGAAATTAGAATCTTGGAGATTAATTGATTGTGAGATGTATGTAACATTAGAACCATGTTCAATGTGTGCTGGAGCAATAATAAATTCAAGAATAAAAAAAGTATATATAGGAGCAATGGATGAAAAAACAGGAGCAGTAGGGTCTGTATTAAATTTGTTTGAAGATTATACATTCAATCATAAAGTAGAAGCAGAAACAGGAGTAATGGAAAAAGAATGCCAAGAACATCTTAAAAAATTCTTTAAAGAATTGAGAGAGCTAAAACGAGGAGGAAAAAATGTATAGAAATGTAAAACAAAAAATTTTTCATAGTGTAATTATTACTATAATAATTATTGCTATTTTATCTGTTGGAGGTATGTTTATTTTAAGATATCAAGTTGAAGGCGAATCTAATATGCCATTTAAGATTAGTAAAATTTCTATAATAGAAAGTGTAGAAGGAACCGAGAGTGAAGGCGCAGGAGAAAAATGGAATTTTAATGTTGACGAAAATAATGATATATACATATATCTTGAAAAAAATTCTACTTATGGAAAAACAGAGATAATTCAATCTGTCGAAGTAAAAAACATAAATGTAAATAAAACAAAAGAAAAAGGAACTGTTAAATTTTATAAACCAGTCCAAGATGAAAAAAGGATGTTTGTAAATAAAGAAGAAAACGAAATTACAGATATTACCTATAATGGAGAATTAGAATCAAACATTAAAGAACAAAAAATTTCAAATCAAGGTGGAATTATTGCATTTAGATACGCATTAAATAATATTTCTCAATATGTATCTCAAGATGCAGAAGAAATTGATCACAGTCAATTATTGAAATTAACAAACATTACACAAGAAGATTTGCAAACAACTTTAACATTTGATATTGTTATTAATTTAACTAGTGGCAAAAAATATCAAGCTCCAATTAGTATAGAAATTCCAACAGAAGAAATTATAGAAAAAGGAACAGTTGGGATAGATAAAACAGATTTAAATAATATAATTTTTAAAAGAATAGAAAATTAATAAAAATACTTGCAAAATTCATAATTAGAGTATATAATACAAAATGGTATGAGAATTGATCTCTGTATGGAAAGCAAACTCAATAAAAGCCTATGAACCTTGTCAGGTCCGGAAGGAAGCAGCAATAAATAGATACTTTTATGTGGGAATTGTTTTCCATAGAGAGATTGATATTCACACCATTTTTTAAAATTTAGGGATTATAAAGGATGTGAGATAATGGGGTACACAGCTCTTTATAGAAAATTTAGACCACAAACATTTGAAGAAATGGTAGGTCAAGAACACATAACAAGAACATTAAGAAATCAAATAATGGCAAATAGAGTAGGACACGCATATTTATTTAATGGAGGAAGAGGAACAGGGAAAACGACATCAGCTAAAGTTTTGGCTCGTGCAATCAACTGTTTAAATCCTCAAGATGGAGAGCCATGTAATGAGTGCGAAATTTGCAAATCAGCATTAAATGGGTCATTAACAGATATAGTAGAAATGGATGCTGCATCAAATAATAGTGTAGAAGATATACGTTCTATTAGAGAAGAAGTAAATTTTCTACCAACAAAAGCAAAATATAGAGTATATATAATAGATGAGGTTCATATGTTGTCACAAGGAGCATTTAATGCTTTATTAAAAACTCTTGAAGAACCACCAGAACATGTAAAATTCATTTTAGCTACAACAGAACCACAAAAATTGCCTGCAACAATACTTTCAAGATGCCAGAGATTTGATTTTAAAAGAATATCAAATGAAGATATTATAAAAAGATTAGAAATTGTTTGCAAAGAAAGTAATATAGAAATTACTAAACAAGCTTTAAACATAATTGCATCATTAGCGGAAGGCGCAATGAGAGATGCTTTATCAATATTAGAAAGATGTGTGCAAGATGGAGAAAACAATATTGATGAAGACAAAATAAAAGAATTAGTAGGAATTCCTAAGATTACTTATATACATAGCATAACAGAAGCAATAATAAAATATAATATAGATGAAGCGATGGAATCTATAACTAAAGTTTTAGATGAAGGAAAAGATTTAAATAATTTACTATGGGAAATTATCAAATACATTAAAGATATTTTGATGGTTAAAACAGAGCAAAAGCTAACTATTTACAATGAAAATGATTTTGCAAATTTGAAAAAATTAGCAGATGAAGTTTCTAAAGAAAGAGCAATTAGATTAATTAGTGAATTATCAAAATTAGAAAATGATATGAAAAGCTCAACTCAAAGATTAATAGTTTTTGAAGCTGGAATAATAAGATTATGTGATAAAGAATTAGCTTCAAGTTCTAATAATAATTTTAGTGATTCACAAAGTGGAGGAAATAGTAATATTAATGCTGGAGAAATTTATGCTAGATTAGAAAAAATAGAAAATTATTTAAGAGCTGGAGGCGGAGTTGCTAGAGCACAAACGTCAACGGCTGGAAACAGAGTAACACCATCTGCAGGTATAAAGTCTAATACACAAGCAAATGCTACAGATGCTATTGCAGGAATAGGGAAAGATAAAAAGCCAGCTCAGTATTGGCAACAAGTTGTAGATAATTTTAAACAAAATGGAAAAATAATGTTATATACTAATTTGTTAAACACAAATGCAGTTGAAATAAATGATATGACTGTCGGAATAGAATTCCCTAAAGGAATAACACCTTTTGGAAAAACAGTATTAGAAAGACCAGAAAATAAAATGGAAATTGCTAATCAAGTATCAGTTGCATGTGGAAAAACAATGCAGATAAAATATATAGATGCAAAACCTCAAGAAGCAGGAAATGCAGCAGAAGAAAATGAATTATCAAATTTTGCAAATAAATTTGATATACCATTTGACGTAATTGAATAAAAAGAACAAAACAGAACCGGTCCCAAATGTGCAATGAACAAAACAGAACCGGTCCTGAATGAGCAAAAAGGAGGAAATTAAAATGTCAAAAAGAGGAGGATTCCCAGGAATGGGAGGATTTGGTGGAATGAACATCAATAATTTAATGAAAGAAGCTAAAAAAATGCAAGCAGATTTGGAAAAATCACAATCTGAACTTGCAATAAAGGAGTTTGAAGCATCAGCAGGAGGAAATGCAGTAACTGTAAAAGTTAATGGTCAAAAACAAATATTAAGTTTAAATTTACAAAAAGAAGTTGTTGATCCAGATGATGTTGAAATGTTACAAGATTTAATTATTACATGCTTAAATCAAGCTTTTAAACAAGTTGATGATGCACAAACAGCTTCAATGGGAAAATTTAATATACCAGGTTTAATGTAGGAGAAATAACAATGTCAATGTATTCACCATCAATAGAAAAATTAATACAAAGTTTTGAAAAGTTGCCAAGCATAGGGAATAAGACTGCTGCAAGATTAGCTTTTTATATTCTAAATGCTTCAGAAGAAGAGACAAATGATTTTGTTTCTTCTATAGTAAATGCTAAAAAGAATTTAAAGTATTGTAGTAAATGTTATAATATATCAGATACTGATCCATGTCAGATTTGCGGAAATCCTAAAAGAGACCAATCAGAAATATGTGTGGTTGAAGATGTAAGAGATATAATTGCAATGGAAAAAACACATGAATTTAGAGGAGTTTATCATGTTTTACATGGTTCTATTTCTCCAATGAATGGCATTGGACCAGATGATATAAAAATAAAAGAATTATTAGCTCGTCTTATGGATGGACAAGTTAAAGAAGTAATACTTGCTACAAACCCTAGGGTTGAAGGAGAAGCAACTGCAATGTATTTATCAAAATTAATAAAACCTTTAGGAATAAAAGTTACAAGAATAGCTCATGGAATCCCTGTAGGAGGAGATTTAGAGTATACTGATGAAATTACTCTAACAAAAGCTCTTGAAGGAAGAAGAGAATTATAAAATAAATGTTATCTGGTAGTAGCAATTAATGCAAGATTGTCTCCAAGTGCAGTAAAGAAAGCAGCTAATATGCTTAAATCATCTGTATCTAAATCATTTGCTATGAGCATTGCAAGTGAACTTGCTAATGCTATTAAGTTATTGCCAGAACAATTATTAGAATTCATAAAAGCCACCTCTTTATATTATATGTTTTATAATATAAAGAGGTGACTTTTTGTATAACTAACCTAATAAAATTTTACAAATGTCTCTAGTTGAATTCTTTTTAGAAATAAGTCTTGCACGAATTTTCATTTCTTGCATCTTATCTGGGTTGGAAAATAATTCATTTAAAATTTTTTCTATGTTATCTCCTTTTTTTATCCAAATAGCAACTTTATTTTTTTCTAAGTAAGTAGCATTTTCTTCTTCTTGCCCAGGAATAGGGTTAATAACTACTATAGGTAATCCAGAGGCCAAACTTTCTGTAGTTGTAAGTCCACCAGGTTTTGTAACTACTAAATCAGAAATACTCATTAATTGAGGAATTTTATCTGTATATTCTAAAATTTTAACTGAATCATTTTTTTTAAGTTCGCTAACCAACAGTTCAAAGCCTTCTTTCATTTTTGGATTTTGACCAGAAATGGCGACAATTTGAATGTTATTAGGACATTCAACAAATGATTTGAAAATTTTAAGTGTTTGAGTTTTTCCTAGACCATATTTTCCTCCGCCAAAAAATAAAACAGTTTTTTTATTAGGCGATAACCCAAAATTTTGTAATATTTGAGCTTTATCATATTTTAATAAAAATTTATTTGAAAGAGGAATACCTGTTGCATAAACTTTTTCTTCTGGAATTCCAGTTTGGCATAATTGCTTTTTCATTTCTTCATGAGAAACAAAATAGTAATCAACATATTCGTTGAAAATAAGCCATTGCTCATGTGGGACATAATCAGTCAAAATAGTTGCTAATTTTGAATGTAGTTTTCCTTGTTTTTTTAAATAAGCACACATTGTTGATGCAAATGGATGAGTTATTATTATTAAATCAGGTTCACTATCTTTAAATAATTTTTTAAGTCTAACTGATAGCAATTTGTTTGATGTTGTACTTATTTGCGCAATAGGTCCTGATTGAGCATTCGAATAAATTTTCCCATAAGTTTTTGGGGCTTTTTTTGCCATTTCTGAATATGCCATAGTTGTTATTTTATCAAAAATTTTATTTGCGTAATAAATACAATCAATTAATTCTACATTTATATCTTTGTAATTTGTTTCAATATATTCTTTTATAGAACGAGCAGCACTTAAATGTCCGCCACCATAAGATGCATAAAATATCATTACTCTTCTCATAATTTGGCTCCTTAAAATATTTTTTATAATTCTATCATAATAGTAAAATAATTTGTATATTTTTTTGAAAAAAAAACAAAATATTAAGAAAAGGAGGTTTGTAATGAAAAAAAGTAAAATTTGGATGGGGACAACTGTAATTGCGATAATTGTAGCAATCGTACTAGGATATAATTTTTTGAATCAAAAAAAGGCATATGCGACAACAAAAGAAAATGATTATAATATGGCATTTTATCAAGTTGTTGAATATGTACAAAATGTAAAAACATATTTAGCAAAATCAATGGTGTCAAAATCTGCTGAACATGGTGCAGAAATTTTGACTCAAGTTTGGAGAGAAGCTAATTTAGCACAAGCGTATTTAGGAATGTTGCCTGTTGAAAGCCAAGAATTAGAAAATACTGAAAAATTTTTGAATCAAGTAAGTGAATATAGTTATTCATTATCAAGGAAAAATATAGAAGGAATCGAATTAACAGATGATGATATTAATAAAATAAAAGAATTATATAATTATTGTAATGACTTATCAAATACTTTAAATGAAATGTCAGATGAATTAAATAATGGTACAATCAGTTGGTCAGATTTGATGAAAAACACTGAAGGTGCTGATATTACGGAAGTGAGTACATTTGATGTTGTAGAAGAAAATTTCCATGAGTTTACAGGTTTGATTTATGATGGTGCATTTTCTGAGCATATAACAAGTGCGGAGAAAAAAGGCTTGACAGGTGATGAAATTGATGAAGAGACTGCAAAACAAAAAGCAGAGGAGTTTGTAGGAAAAGATAGAATAAAAGAAACTAAAAATAATGGATATGTAGAAAATGGGGATATTCCAGTATATAGATTTGAAATGACAACTAAAGAAGATAAAACGATAGGAATATCAATATCTAAAAAAGGTGGACATATAGTATTTTTAAATTATGATAGAGATGTTAAAGAAGAAAAAATAGAAGAAAAAGACGCAGTTCAAAAAGGTAAAGAATATCTTACAAGTAAAGGATATAATAATATGAAGGAAACATATTATTTAAAAGAAAATGGATTTATAACTGTAAATTATGCATATAATCAAAATAATGTAACGATTTATCCAGATTTAATAAAAGTAAAAATTGCATTAGATAATGGAGAAATTATAGGACTAGAAACAACTGGATATTTAAACTGTCATTATGATAGAACTATTCCTATAACTAAAGTTTCTATAGAAGATGCAAGAAAAAAATTAACTGATAAAGTCGAAATTACAAGTGAAGGTTTAGCAATAATTCCAACTGAGTGGAAAGATGAAAAATTTTGCTATGAATTTAAAGGCAAAATCAATGATATAGATTTTATTGCATATATCAATGCTGAAACTGGTGAGGAAGAAGATGTGTTAATTATTACTAATACGCCTAATGGAACTTTGACTGAATAATTTACAAAAATTGAAAAATAAAAAATGAAGTTTTGTTAATAATAATTAATGAAAAAAGTTAAATAGCTTTTTTCAAAAAACGGTCCGTAATACAGATAAATTTGAAAGGAGATTCTAAAGTGTCAAGAAACAACAAATTAATATCTGAAAACTTACGAACAGAAATAGCAAAAGAATTAGGTGTTTATGACCAAGTAAAACAAGATGGTGGTAGTTGGGAAAATGTATCATCTAAAACATGTGGTAGTATAGTTTCTAAAGCTATAGAAATTGCAAATAGAGCTGTTGAAAATCAATAGTTTTTAGATATGCAAAAAACGTCAGATAAGTTGATATTCAGCTTATCTGATTTTTTAAATAAAAAAGGAAAAAAATTGACAATAAATTTAAATAGTGGTAGAATGATACTAAGGGCAAGTAATGCTACTAGTACAAAAGATGGCAAAAGAGTTAATCTTGCTCAAATATTTATAATTAAATTTAGGAGGGGATTATATGAAGAAACCGTTAAAAATGATTAGTTCAATTGTAGCATTAATGTTGATAATAACAATGGTTGCAATGCCAACAGTGGCTAATGCAGCATCATATAACTATAATTCATCAAAATCAAAAGGATTTAATTTTAGTTCAATGCTACAAATGGCAACACAAAGATATCAAGCAGTAAATACATATAAAGACTATTTAAATGAAATGAATAAATTTACTGATGGACTTGATACAAACATGTCTGTCGATGAGTCAAAAATACAGATCATTGACAAAGCAAATGAATTACAGAAAAAATATGGTAATAGTAATTCATCATCAATACCAAACATTACAAACCAAATAATTAACTCAACAATTAATTCTAAAGTATCTTCAACAATAGATTTGAAGAGTATATTAAAAACTTTATTAAAGAAATTATTAGGAAATACAGGATTATCAATACAAAGTTTAACACCAGATGTGAAAATTGATGATATGGTGGCAACAACAGCAGGGGAAAGATGCGGAGCTGACTATAAAGTAAAATTAGTTGGTAAAATATACTATGCAAATACAGATAGAAATGGAAATCCAACATCTAATAAATGGGTATATTTAGTACATGGTTCACAAATGAATGGACAAGCAATGGCTGATGCTGTTGGACAAATGTATTTAGACCAAGGATATAACATATTAGCACCTGATTCAAGAGGATATGGAACAAGTGAAGGTAGTGTAGCTATGGGATATGTAGAAAGTCTTGATGTATGGGATTGGCTAACATATTTAAATAGTACATATGGAGATAAATGCCAACAAGTAATTATACATGGTGTATCTCTTGGTGGAGCTACAACAGTATTTGCTTCTGGATTAGAAGTTAATGGAAAAACATTAAAAGATCAAAAAGTAATTGGATTAGTAGAAGATTGTGGATATACATCATTAACAGGTATTATAAAAGGAATGTTAGGATCTTCAAATTCATCTGATGCTTCAAGCACAGAATTATCTGCAAAGGTATTAGGAATATCTAATAAAGATAATTTATCAAGTTTAAAAGGAAACTTAGTAGATTCAGTAATCAAAAAACTTTTAATTAGCAAAATTGGTGTTGGTTTAACTGAAGAAAACTTTGATCAATATCAAAATGCTTTAGATAGTTTAAATAGATGTAATTTACCAATATTGATAATACATGGTACAAAGGATTCAACAGTGCCATTTGAAAATAGTACAGAAATTTATAATACAGCAATGGCTAATTCAAAAATACCATATGTTCAAAGATTTACAGCAGAAGGTGAGCAACATGCATTTATTATATTAGGAAACAAATACAATGTATATAAAGGTCATATAGAAAATTTTGTTAGCAAAGCAGAAGATATTGCTAGCGGAAAAACAGTAAATAAAACATCAGATTACAAAGAAGAAGCAGAACAAAAAACATCTGTTATGACACAACTTATAAAGGTGTTAAAATTAATAAAAAATATAATAAATAAAGGATAAAAAATGGAAAAATCAGTCTTTATAAAAGACTGATTTTTTGTTGCTAAAAATGTTGACTTTTGTAAAAAATATTGTTATACTAAAATTGTATTGAAATATAACTAAAGATATGAGAAGGGGAGAAACATGAGAAATATTAGTAAAAAAGTAATTTTAATAGTTTTAGTTGCTATAATGCTAATTGCAGGAATGCAAGCACATGTAGTATATGGAAAAACAGAAGCTGAAGAATTAAAAGAACAATTAGAACAAAATGAAGAAAATTTAGGAAACTTAAATGATTTTAAAGTAGTAGTTGACGAGATGTATACTGATCTAACAACAGCTACAAAAGTTGATGATGCATTAAAACAAAAATTAAAAAAAGATGTTGAAAATCTTAATAATGTTCAGGGTATAAATCCATTAATAGTAAGTGTATTAAGTATAGAACTAAATTCACAAATAGATAATTTAACTGATGAAAATTTAGGAGAAATGCAAGAAGAAGTTAAAGTTATTAAAGATTGGGTAGATAGTAAAGTTTCTACAGATAATAATGATAACAACAATAATAACAATAATAATAATATAGGTAATAATGGAAATACAACAAATGGAACAATTAATAATCAAACAACTCCAAAAGCAGATGATACAATAGCTAATATAGCTTTACCAAAAGCTGGGATTAAATATATTTTTTCTATATTAGTAATAATAATTGCAGTAAGCATATTTATGTATGCAAAATATAGAAAATTACAAGATATAAAGTAAAGCTAAGATTAGCTTTACTTTAATGTTATAATAGGAGGAAAATAAATATGAAAAAAATTTTTTGCATAATAACTATAATTTTATTAATATTTGCTGGAATAGGAACAAATTATGCTTATGCTACAACTGCTACTACAGAAGATGAACAATTAAAAAATTCAGAAATCAATTCAAAAACTATTTTTGAAGATATAGCAAAATTAAAAGCAATAATAAAAGCTATATATGAAAAATTAAGTAATGCGGGAAAAGTTGATGGTGAATTAAAAGACAATATAAAAGAAGATATAGATAAAATGGACGAAATAGGCAGTATAGAAGATAGTGAGCTTGATAAAATAAAAGGAGAACTAAATTCTAAAGTAGATGATTTAACTGATGATAATTTGGAACAATCAAAAGAAGATGTAGGAACAATTAAAGACCTAGTAGAAATATTACCAGACAATGAAGAAGAATTTAATGAACAAAAAGTACAATACGGAGAAAAGATTATAAAAATATTAGAAGAAAATGAAAAAGAGTTAGGCGATTTAAAAGAATTAAAAATAATAGTAGATACTATTTATAATGATTTAAATAAAGCTACAAAAGTTGATGATGAGCTAAAAAATAAATTAAGAGAAGATGTAGATAAATTAGATACTGTTACAGGAATTAATCCTACATTGGCAAGTTCATTAAAAATAGTTTTAAATATGCAAATAGATGATTTAACAGATGAAAATCTTAATGATATGAAAATAACAGTTATGACTATTAAGCAGTGGGTAGATAAAAAAGTTGAAAGTGATACTGATGATTCAACTAATAACAACAATAACAACAATAACAACAATAACAATAATAACGATAATGATAACAAAATGGAAGAAAAAAAAGATGAAATAAATGCTTCAAATACTAACACAAATACTATTGTGGATGAAACAATAGCTAAAGATGTAATCCCACATGCAGGGAAAATTGGAGGAATTATAATTGTAATATCTATATTATTAGGAATAGCTTTAATATATGGAGTTAAATATAATAAATTAAAAGAAATTTAATATATATTGACATTTATCAAAAATAGGTGTATATAAAATTTATATTATGATTAGAAAACGAGAGATGAGGTTAATATGAAAAAGAAATTTAAAAAATTTATAGGAATTTTATTATTAGGAATAATTATTTTAATACAATTTAATGCAATATCATATGCAAGCATGGATCCAGAGCAAATAAAAAGTTTGTTTGATATGTATGAAAATAATTTAGGTGATATTAATGATTTGAAAAAAGTTATTGACAAAATGTATGCTGATGTAAATGGAGCTACAAAAGTAGATGATCAGTTAAAAGCAACATTAAAAAAAGATGTTCAAAGTTTAAATAGTGTTTCTGGAATTGATGCTAATGTAGTAACAATGTTAAGTACACAATTAAATACAGAAATTGATAATTTAACAGATGATAACTTGAGTGATATGAAAGAAGAAGTAAGCACTATCAAACAATGGGTTGATAATAAAGTTGCAACTGGAAGCAGTAGTTCTACTAATACAAGTACAGGAACTACTACAAATACAACGACAACAAACACAACAACAACTACTACAACACCATCAACAACAAATACAACAAGTACAACAGCAAATAATAGCAATAACCAAACTACTAAAAATAAAGTAACAGACAAAACATCTGTAAAAAGCGATATACCTAAAGCTGGAATTTCAAACAAGACTTTTCTTGTACTAGCAGTTATAATTGGTGCAATGGTTATTCTAGCAATAAAATATAGAGGATTAAAAGAAATAAAATAAAAATGTGTCCGATTTAGGACACATTTTTTATATATTTTTGTTAATAGTTTTTCTTAAGTATATATAACTTGCTATTAATGATACAAATACCATAAGTATAATTACACCAATTACTTGTAACATATGATCTTGTGTAAATGTAAAGAATGTTTCTGGCTCTAAAGATTTTATATTACTAGAAGCAGGTGCCATTTTTGAAAGTTCATTTAAATTTAAATCTTCAATCATGTGTGGCAAAGCATTAAGATTAGCACTTGTTCCTAAACCTTCTACAGTCCACCTACATAGAACAAAATTAGAAATAAATTTGGTTACACCTTCTAATTTGAATAGCATCCCAGAGAACAATAGATGTGGGACAAGTATTAGTGGAAGTATTATCATTGCAATATTTGCATTTTTTACAATTGATGATATTAGTAATCCAGTTGTTGCTGATGCTAATATTGATAAGAAGCATATAAGTTGAACATCCCAGAATGAACCTATTAATATACTATAAGGAGATTTTCCAGCAATACTTTGAAAAATAAATACTAATAAGAATGATTGTATAAATGCAAGAATACCTTGTACTATAAATTTTGACAATAGATATGCTGAAAGCTTCAAATCTGCCATATATTCTTTTTGCAGAATTACTTTTTCTTTACATATTTCTTGTACTGAGTTCAAAAGTCCAAGCCAAATTGATGCACATCCCAATGAAAATAGAATTGCTTTTGTATCTTCATTGCTGATATATAGTTTATTATTTGTAACTAATGAAAGTAAAATTGCTACAATTGGAGCTTGTGCAAATAATATAAACAATTGCTGTACATCGTTTGATATAAGTTTTACATATCTTCTAATTAATATCATTAATTGTTTTATAAAAGATTTTTTCTTGTTTTCAATATTATTACTTTTTCCTTCAGGTACAGTTTTGGGTTCAATTTTTTCTCTAGTGCTTTCAAATTTATTTTGCCAGTAGTTTCTATCTTCACTTATTAAAGTATAAATATCTACGAAATCATCAACTCCGAAGAATTGTAATGCTTCTTGAGGAGATCCATAGAAACATAAATGCCCACCATCTCCAAAGAATGCTACTTTATCACATAAATGAAGGTTAAGCGTGTTATGAGTAACTAGTATAATAGTTTTTCCCATCTGAGACATTTCTCTTAAAGTTTTCATTATACTTCTTTCAGTGCCAGGGTCAAGACCACTAGTTGGTTCATCTAAGAAAAATAAATTTGGATCTGCTAAAAGCTCAACAGCAATACTAGCTCTTTTTCTTTGTCCACCACTTAATTGTCTTATATATGAATTTTCAAAATCAGATAAGCTAACGATGTCTAAAACTTCTTTTATTCTTTGATTACGTTCCTTAATAGATGTATTATCAGGCATTCTTAATTTTGCTGCATATTGTAGGGTGTCATGTAGTGTTAAATTAGAAAATACAATATCATCTTGTGGTACATAGCCTATATTATATTTTAGATTTTCATAATTATCATATAAATTCTCGCCATTTAATAAAACAGTTCCTGATGTTGGTGGTGTTACACCACTTATACATTTCATGAATGTTGACTTACCTGCACCAGAGCCACCCACTAATGCGACAAATTCAGATGGCTTAATGCTCATACTAACATGTGAAGAGATTTCTCGTGTTTTAAATTTGATTTTTACCTTTTTTACTATATCTATTGCATCTAATTGAATTCCTTTTTCGAAAATTTGATATAATAATTTGTTTTCATATAATATTAATTTAGTATTACCAATAAAAATTACATCTAAATTATTTAATGTAGCTTGCTGAGATGGTGGAACCATCTGTCCATTTATATAAATTCCATTTAAACTACCTTCATCTGAAATTGTTGTTTTATTTAAGATACGATGTATTGTGGCATGATGTTTGGCAATTCCTGCTGGAGATAAAACAATGTTACATGTTCCACTACTACCGATTGAAATATTTCCAGGTGTTAAAGTATAAGAATCCCATTCGTCTAGATTTTTATTAATTGACATAATCATAACGATTCCTTTTTGTGAAGCTTTATCAATGATTTTTACGAAGCTTCCTTCTGATAAATAGACATCGTCAATTATTTGGTTACCATTTCCTATCATTGGTACTTGTAAACTGTCATTTGATATTAATACACCATATTCTGTTATTTCAAGATATCCTTGGTGATCATCAACGGAATTTGAAGATATTGCAATATCATTGTTAAAAGAACTACCGAAAGATATTTTGTTTTTGCCAAATGTAGATAAATTTATTGTTTGTAGACCTGCATCATCTAAGATTGTTAAAAAATAGTTCTCGCCATTTTGGGCGACATGTCTTAAATGTACAAAGTCATCTAATTCTCGATTTTCTTTTTTCATAATCTCTTCCTTTCTATTTGGTATTTTAATATAAAAAAATATACAAGTCAATAAAATGATTGCAAAAATTCTTTAATTGGAATATAATATGTTACACGTAGGAGGTTGTAATGAAGATAAAGAATATATTAAAAGTAACAAATGGGAAAATGTTGATTGGTGATGAGAATTTAGTTTGTGATAGTTTTTCTAAAGATACAAGAACTATTCAAAATGGTGATATATATATAGGTATAAAAGGTGAAAATTTTGACGGAAATAAATTTTGGAAGCAAGCATTAGATAATGGGGCAGAAGGAGTAATAATTCAAGATGTTGAAGTTTCAACAGAAGAGCTAGAAGCTTATAAAGATAAAACAGTTATTAAAGTTGAAGATACTTTAAAAGCTTTATATGAAATTGCAAAATATAAAAGAAGTTTATATGATATTCCAGTTGTAGCAATTACAGGAAGTGTAGGAAAAACTAGTACTAAAGATATAATTGCAAGTGTTGTAAGTACACAATATAAGACATTAAAAACAGAGGGTAATAATAATAACAACATTGGTTTACCATTAACTATATTGAAATTAAAAGATCATGAAGCATTAGTGGTTGAAATGGGAATGAATCATTTTGGAGAAATAAGCTTATTAACTGATATTGCAAAGCCAACATTAGCAGTTATCACAAATATTGGAACATCACATATAGGAAATTTAGGTTCAAGAGAAAATATATTAAAAGCCAAATTAGAAATATTAGAAGGTATGAAAATACCAAAAATAATAATTAATAATGATAATGATTTATTACATGATTGGTATAAAGAGAATTCAGAAAAATTAGAAATACATACATTCGGAATAGAAAGTAATAGTGAAGTAATGGGCAAAGATATAAAGATGCAAGAAGAAAGCAGTGAATTTACAGCCGTAACTGATTCAAAAGAAACAAATATAAAAGTGCCTGTCGGTGGTGAACATTTTGTGTATAATGCTTTATGTGCGATGACAGTAGGAAAAGTTTTAAATATACCTGTAGACAAAATTCAATATGGAATTGAAAGTTTTGAACTAACTAAAAAAAGAATGGATATTAAAAAATTAGAAAATGGTGCGATTATTATAAATGATGCATATAATGCAAGTTTTGAATCAATGAAAGTTAGCTTAGAATTTCTTGCTAATCATACGGGAGAAAGAAAAATTGCAGTATTAGGAGATATGTTTGAACTTGGTGAATATTCAGAAGAACTTCACAGAAAAGTAGGCAAGGAGGTTGTTAAGAATAATATAGATATGTTAATTTGTGCTGGAGAAAATGCCAAATATATAATAGAAGAAGCTAAGAAAAATAGTAAAATAGAAACATATTTTATGCACAATAATGAAGAAATTGTGGAAAAGTTATCTCAAGAATTAAGAAATGGAGATATTGTTTTAGTAAAAGCTTCAAATGGAATGAAATTTTTTGAAATTTGTCAAAAAGTGTAGATTTTTTTACCGAAAATTGGTATAATGCAAATACCAATTATTTTTGGGAGGACGTCAAATGAAAATTAAGGATTATTACAAAATATTAGAATTAGAAAATAACAAAGTAACAATAGAACAAATAAAATCAGCATATAGAAAACAAGCCAAAAAATATCATCCAGATGTAAATGTAGGAAATAAAATTGCAGAAGAAAGAATAAAGGATATAAATGAGGCATATAGAGTATTATCAAATCCTTCATCAAAAAGAAAATATGATAGAACATGGAATTATAATATAGGGTATAAACAAAAAAAGGCAAAACAGAAATCTTCAGGAGAAGTAGCTAGTGAATTTTTTGGAATGTTTTTCGGAAATAACGAAATAAAAGAAGAAATAGCACAAAGTCAAATTCCACCTGTTAAAGGAGAGAATATAGAAACAGAGATAAACATAGCTATAGAAGATGGTTTTTATGGTACAGAAAAGAAAGTGGTACTAAATAATTTAGAAGGAAAACCTAAAACTATAGAAGTCAAGATACCAAAAGGAATCCAAAATGGACAAACAATTCGATTAATAGGACAAGGTAAAGCAGGAAAAAATGGCGGAAAAAATGGAGATTTATACATAAAAATAAATATAGAAGATGGAAAAAAATACAAATTGAGTGGCAATGATTTATATACAGTAGTTCCTATTTCACCATGGGAAGCGGCTTTAGGTGCTAAAGCTAAAGTAAATTCTATAGATGATTCTAAAACAGCAATTTTTATACCAAGTGGAGTACAATCAGGAGAAGTAATAGAAATTCCTCAAAAAGGATATGTAACGGCAGATGGACAAAGAGGAAATTTAATAGTACAAATAAAAATTGTAGTTCCTGAGAAATTGACTAAGGAAGAAACAGAAATGTTTAAAAAATTAAAAGAAATATCAAAATTTAATCCTAGAAGAGTTTAAAACTTATAAGAAATCGCTCAAAACCTTGAAAAAACAGCATAGGTATTGACATAATGATAAAAATCTGGTATAATTACTTATGTGAGTTCGTAAACATAAGATAAGCTATGGATTAAATCATAGAAATGAGGTGTAAGTAAAAATGGAGATGTTACCAGGAAAACATTTTAGTATAACAGATCCAAAGGGAGTAAATACAGTAATTTATCAAGTAAATAAAACAAATAAGGAATTTTTAGGAGATTATCCCAAATATACTGTCGAAAGATTAGACTTCACAGAAGAAATTAGAGGAGAAGCTCGTAGAAAAACCTTTTATGTTGACGAGCCACAACCAAATGGAAATCAATTAGTTATTTTATCATTCGGAAAAGAAAGTGTTGTAATAAACTCAGGAATACTAATTGATGATGAGGTTAGGATATCAAAAACACCAACACCGTTTAAGTTTAATACATTATATTCAGAAGAAGAACAGGAATTTAAAGAATTTAACTATACACCAAATATGAAAAGAGACATTTGTGTTATAGATCCTGAAACTACAGAAGAATTAAGACCTAGACTTTATTTTGATGAAAAAGAAAATAAAGTAAGGGGAAGATGCAAATTAAAACCATACAAATCTTATTTCGCATTCGAAGTAAGAGAGGATGATGGAAAAGTTTAAGGAGGTCAATTTACTATGGCAAATAGCACAGTAAATGGAAAAAAAATAGGAAAGGCTGCAGGTAAAGACGATAAAATAAAATTAACATATAGTCTTTGTGGAAAAAGAAGTAAAGAGCAGGAAATGGATACAAAGATAAATGAAAAGAAACCTACAATATCTATAATAGAATCATTAAGAAATGAAGGACAAATCGTTTCAGAAACAAGTGAGTATGTTTCAATAAAAGCGTATCCAGGAACAAATCCAAATAAAGAGAAACAAACTGAAGATTTAACACACTAGAATAATTGTAACCAAAGAGAAGGTGATTTAACTTATGAACTATAAAGTAGAAGGAGCAATAAGAAAAAATAAGAAATATTTTATACTATTCGGAATACTATGGCTATTTATAGCCATAGTATTAATTGTGCCATTAGTTACAGCATATAATATACCAGCTCCAGAAGGAAATACATTTGGACCGATGGAAGTGTTTGTAAATGCAATGAAAAATCCATTTAAAGCATTAGCAACACTTGGTGAAAATGGATATATGGGAGCATATTTTAAAAGCTTAGTAGTATTTTCAATAATTTTTGCAATATTTTTTATAGTAGGAGTTGCAAGGTCAGCACCTAAAAATGAATATACAGATTTTGAACATGGTTCAAGTGATTGGAGCAAGAATGGAGAGCAATACACGGTATTAAGCAATAAAAAAGGTATAATTTTAGCAGAAAATAACTATTTACCAGTTGATAAAAGAGGAAATGTCAATGTATTAGTAGTCGGAGGTTCAGGTTCAGGTAAATCTGCATCATATTCAATACCAAATGCATATCAATTATTGGGATCTTATGTATTTACAGATCCTAAAGGAGAATTATATGATAGAACAGCAGGATATTTAAAATCAAAAGGATATGAAATTAAAGTATTAAATTTAGTAAGACCACAGTATAGTGATGGATATAATCCATTAATGCATATTTCATCAGAAATAGATGTAGATGTTATTGCAAATACGATTGTAAAAGGACAAAAAACTGGAGATGGAGGTTCAGATCCATTCTGGGATGATTCTGCAGAAATGTTATTAAAAGCATTAATATATTATTTAATGGCAACAAGACCAGAAGAAGAACAGAACTTAGCCAGTTGTGCAGAATTGGTAAGAGCTGCAAATGCAAAAGGTGGAAGCAATTTGCTTACGGAATTAATAAGTAAACTTCCATATGATCATCCAGCAAGAATGAACTATAAATCAATTGAAATTGCACCAGAAAAAACATATAGTTCAATATTAAGTACATTACAATCAAAACTAGGAAAGTTTGATTCTAAAGAAATTGCAGAATTAACATCAACAGATACAATAAATTTTGAAGATATAGGAAATAAAAAAACAGCAGTGTATGTAATTTCTTCTGATACACATACAGCATATGACTTTTTATTGACAATATTCTTCTCACAAATGATACAACAATTATATAATTATGCAGATGATAATGGAGGAGCTTTAAAAGTTCCAACATACTTTATATTAGATGAGTTTGCTAATATTGGTAAGATTCCTGATTTTGATAAAAAAATATCAACATCAAGAAGTAGAAAAATTTCATTTAGTGTAATATTACAGAACTTAGATCAATTAGAAGCAGTATATGAAAAATCATATGAAACAATAATTGGTAACTGTGATACACATGTATTTTTAGGAAGTAACTCATATAAAACAGTTGAATATTTTTCAAAAGCATTAGGAGAAAAAACTATTGAAAGAGATAGTATTTCTATAAATAGAGACAGACAATATTTTAAAACTGGTCAAAGTACATCAGACCAGGTAATGGCTAGAGCCCTAATGACACCAGATGAATTGAGAAGAATGGATAATGATTTATGTATAATTTTTGAAAAGGGTATTAAGCCAGTAAAGGCAAATAAATATTATTATTTTAAACATAAAAAAGTTGCTGATACTATGAGGAGATTAGAGATAAGTCATAATGATATTGGTGAAATACAGAGAGGAAACTGGAGAAAGTTTAATCCATATAATCCTTGGGTAGAAGATAAAACAGAAAAAGAAGCTGAAAATTTAAAAGTAGAATCTTTAGATGATTTGTTTGATGATGAACCTAAAAAATCTGAAGATAAAAAGGAAAAGCTAGAAGTAACTATACCAACTGGTAATAAATCAGATGAGAAAAAAGATACTGCAATAGGTTCTCTTGATGATATGTTTGCTGATGATATCGTTCAAGACAAACCAACAAACGAGAGTGTTCAAGAGCAGGATGATGAGGATACTTATGATCTACAAAAAGAGCTTGAGGCTAAGTTTGATGAGTTGTTTGGGCCTATGGAGGATTAAATAGATTAATATAAAATAATTAGTAAAGTGCATATAATATGTTATATGTGCTTTTTTATTTCTCAATAACTTTTTAAATAAAGAAAATGTTAGAATTATAAAACCGAAAAAATATTCGTAAAACTATTGCTAAAAAATTGAAAATAATATAAAATAGTATAGCAAGAAAAAAGAAAGGAATGAAATTAAATATGAAATTTGTACATATAGCAGATATGCATTTTGATTCTCCATTTACAACATTATCAGATAAAGGTAATTTAGGAGAACAAAGAAGATTAGAGCAAAGAAAAATATTCAAAAAAGTAATAGAATATATAAAAGAAAATAAAATAGAATATTTATTTATTTCAGGTGATTTATATGAACATAATTATATAAGAAAATCAACAATAGAATATATAAATAATTTATTTAAAGAAATAGAAAATACAAAAATATTTATATCTCCAGGAAATCATGATCCAATATTAAAAAAATCATATTATAATAATTTTATATGGAATAAAAATGTACATATATTTAATTCAGAAATTAAAAAAATATCAACAGAAGAAGCGGATATATACGGATTTGGTTTTGATGATTTTTATTGTACAAATTCAGGAATAGAAAATTTAAATATAGAAAATCCAGAAAAATTAAATATATTAATAATACATGGAACACTAAATGGAGCAAATGTAGAAGAAATGCAATATAATTCTATGAGTTCTACAATGCTTGAAAGTAAAGGATTTGATTATGTAGCATTAGGGCATATTCATAAAAATAATTTTATTTCAAATGGAAAAATAATATATCCAGGTTCAACAATATCATTAGGATTTGATGAATTAGGTGAACATGGAATGGTAGTTGGAGAAATTACTAAAAATGAAAATAAATTAGAATTTATTAAATTAGATGAAACTGAATATGTAGAAATAGAAATAAATTGTACAGAAATAAATTCAATTGAAGAATTAATTGAAAAAATAAATGAAATAAAAATAGAAGAAAATAAATTATATAAAATAATATTAAATGGAAAAAGAAATTTTGAAATAAATATATATAATTTATATAAATATGAATTAAATGAAAAAATAATAAAAATAAAAAATAAAACAAAACCAAATTATAATATTGAAGAAATTGCAAAGGAAAATTCTTTAAGAGGATTATTTGCAAAAGAAATATTAGAAGAAATAAAAAAAGAAAATTATAATAATGAAATTATAGAAAATGCATTAGAAATTGGAATGGAAATATTAGAATAAATATTAAATTAATTTTTGATATTTAATTTAGGAGGTATTTATTTGAAAATAAATAAAATAAAAATAAATTCATATGGAAAATTAAAAAATAAAGAAATAAATTTAGAAAATAATTTAAATATTATTTATGGAAAAAATGAAAGTGGAAAATCAACATTATTAAAATTTATTTTAAATATTTTTTATGGTGCATCAAAAAATAAAAAAGGAAGAGATATTTCTGATTTTGAAAAATATAAGCCATGGAATTCAGAAGAATATTCTGGAAAATTATCATATGAATTAGACAATAAAAATAAATATGAAATTTATAGAGAATTTAATAAAAAAAATCCAAATATATTTAATGAAAATGGAGAAGACATTTTAAAGAAATTTAATATAGATAAAAATAAAGGAAGCGAATTCTTTTTTGAACAAACACAAATAAGTGAAGAGATGTTTTTAGCTACATCAGTAGCAATGCAACAAGAAGTGAAAATAGAAAAAAATACACAAAATATATTAATACAGAAAATCTCTAACCTCTTGGAAACAGGGGAGGACAAAATATCATATAAAAAAGCTGTAGAAAAATTAAATAGAATGCAACTTGAAAAAATTGGAACTGAAAGAAGTAGAGAAAAACCAATAAATATTATTCAAAAAAATATTGAAACTGATGAAGAAAAAATAAATGAATTGAAAAAATATGAGAATTTGGAATATGAATTAGAAGAAGAAAAAAATAAAATAAAAAATAAAATAAATGAAAAAGAAATAAAAAATAATTTATTAAAAGAAATAAAAATAAAAAATGAAAAAAATAATTTAGAAAATGAAAAAATAAAAATAAAAGAAAATATTATTGAAGAAAATAAAAATAAAATAAATTTAATAAATAATAATTTGGAAAAAATAAATAATAAAATATTAGAAGAAAAAAATAATTCAAAAAATATTAATGGGAAATATGAAAAAAATAAATTAAATAAAAAGTTAAATATATTTTTAATAATTATTATTTTAATAAATATTTTATGGATTTTATTTATTCCGAAAATAATAGAAAATAAAATAATTAAATATATTTTTCTTCTTACAGTACCAACGTATTTGATTTTTTATATATTTTTAAAAAATAAATCAAATAAAAAAATAAAAATAATAGAAAATAATCAAAAAAATAATTTGGAAAAAATAAATAATGAGAAAATAAATATAGAAAATAATAAAAAAATATATGAAGAAAATTTAAATCAATTATTAAATGAAATAAATAAAATAAAAACAGAAAATAATTTATTAAATAATTTAGAAGAAAATAAATTAATAAATAAATATGAAAAAAATATAAATAAAAATGAAATTAATTATTTATTAAAAACAGGAAATATAAATAATGAAATTAATTTATTAGAATCAGAAATAAATAATTTAAAAATAGAAAATAACAGATTAGAATTACAAAAAGAAAATATAGAACCCCAATTGGAAAATTTATCCAGTTTAGAAGAAGAACTATATTCTTTAAAAGAACAGTATGAAGAATTACAAAAAAATAATGAAAGTATTGAACTTGTAAAAACATTATTGGCAAGAGCGTATGATAATATGAAAAACAGCGTCAGCCCAGTGTTTACACAGAAGTTGTCTAATAGTATAGCAACTATCACAAAAGGAAAATACTGTAAGTTGAATTTTAATGATGAACAAGGTTTAATAGTAGAATTAGAAAATGGAAATTATATTCCTGCAGAAAGATTAAGCACAGGAACAATAGATCAATTATATTTATCATTAAGACTTGCAATGTTAGATGAAATATCAAATGAAAAAGTGCCAATAATTTTGGATGAGTCTTTTGCTTATTATGATGATGAAAGATTAAAAAATATATTAAATTATTTAGTTAATGAATTTAATGATAGACAAATAATAATATTTACTTGTAGTCATAGAGAAAAAGATATATTAAATAAAGAAAATATTAATTATAATTTTGTTGAAATATAAGCATACCCTTGAAAAAAATACTAATATATAGTATAATATAAAACGAATTTAGAGAAAAGGAGAATAATTATGTTTGACAAATTAGAAGCAGTAGAAGCAAGATATGAAGAATTGACAAAATTGATAAGTGATCCAGAAGTGATTGCAAATCAAACTGAATGGCAAAAATTAATAAAAGAACATAGTTCAATAGAAGAAATAGTACAAAAATATAGGGAATATAAAAAAGAAAAGCAAAGAATGGAAGATGCTAAAGAAATGATGGAAGATAAAGAATTAAAAGAATTAGCAGAAGCAGACTATTATGAAGCTAAAGAAAATATTCCACATATTGAAGACGAATTAAAAACATTGTTAATACCAAAAGATCCAAATGATGATAAAAACATTATTTGCGAAATTCGTGGTGGTGCTGGAGGAGATGAAGCAGCACTATTTGCAGGAACATTATTTAGAATGTATTCAATGTATGCAGAAAGAAAACACTGGAAAATAGATATATTAAATGAAAACGAAACAGAATTAGGTGGATATAAAGAAATATCATTTATGATTACAGGAAAAGGTGCATACAGTAGATTAAAATTCGAAAGTGGTGTACATAGAGTACAAAGAGTTCCAGATACAGAAAGTAGTGGAAGAATACATACATCAACAGCAACAGTTGCAGTTTTACCAGTTGTAGAAGATGTAGAAATTGATATAAATCCAGCAGATATAAAAATGGAAGTGTTTAGAGCATCAGGAGCAGGAGGACAACATGTTAATAAAACATCATCAGCCGTAAGACTTATACATGAGCCAACAGGAATAGTTGCTGAATGTCAAACAGAACGTTCACAATTACAGAATAGAGAATATGCTATGAAAATGCTTAGATCAAAGTTATATAATATAGAAAAAGAAAAACAAGATTCAGAAATAGCAAATGCAAGGAAAGTACAAGTCGGTAGTGGTGATAGAAGTGAAAAAATACGTACTTATAATTATCCACAAGGACGTATAACTGATCATAGAATTGGAATGAGTATATTCCAAATGGAGAATTTCTTAAATGGAGATTTAGATGAAATGATTGATAATTTAATTGCGGCAGATAGAGCTGAAAGATTAAAGGGAGAAGAAGAATAATTAAAATATACTTTGTATTTTTTGGATAAAATGCAAAGTATATTTTGCATTTTTTGGCGAAAAATATAAAGTATACTTTTTATTAAAAACCTATTGCAAAAATTAAAAAAATGTAGTAGAATACAAACAAATATTTGAAAAAAGAAAGAGAGGAAAAATGGAAGAAATACTAAAAGGATTAAATGATAAACAATACGAAGCAGTAGTAAATACAGAAGGACCATGTCTAGTAATTGCTGGTGCAGGAAGTGGGAAAACAAAAGTATTAACACATAAAATTGCATATTTAATGGGAGAAAAAAAGATACTACCATGGAATATTTTAGCAATAACATTTACTAATAAAGCAGCAAAAGAAATGAAAGAAAGAATTGAATTATTAGTTGGTGATGCAGCAAAAGATATGTGGATAGGAACATTCCATTCAATATGTGTAAGAATATTAAGAAAGTTTATAGATAGAATTGGTTTTGATTCATCATTTATAATATTTGATACATCAGATCAAAAAACAATGGTAAAACAAATATTAAAAGATTTACAAATGGATGACAAAATGTTTACTGATAGATCTGTAATGTCAGAAATAAGTAATGCTAAAAATGAAATGTTAGAACCAGATGCTTATGCAGTAAAGGCTCAAGGAGATTTTAGAAAAGCCAAGATAGCAGAAGTATATGAAAGATATCAAAAAAGATTAAAAGAAAATAATGCAATAGATTTTGATGATATAATCAATTATACAATAAAAATACTTATGGAAAATCCAGATGTATTGGAATATTATTCAAATAAATTCCAATATGTTTTAGTAGATGAGTACCAGGATACAAATAAATCTCAATTTACATTAGTAACATTATTAGCATCAAAACATGGAAATATTACAGCAGTTGGTGATAATGACCAAGGTATATATAGCTTTAGAGGAGCTGATATTTCTAACATATTAAATTTTGAAAAAGACTTTCCGGGAACAAAAATAATAAAACTAGAGCAAAATTACAGATGTACAGGTAATATTTTAAAAGTTGCAAATGCAGTAATAAAAAATAATGAAGTAAAATATGACAAAAAATTATGGACAGAAAATGATGTTGGAAATTTACCAAAAGTGTTTTCTGCTGATAATGAATATGATGAAGGTAGATATATTGCAGAACAAATAGGACATCTTATAAGAGAAGAAAAATATAAATATTCAGATTTTGCAGTATTATATAGAATGAATACACAATCCAGAGCAATAGAGGAAATACTAAGAAGAGAGGATATTCCATATAAGATAGTTGGTGGATTAAAGTTCTATGAAAGAAAAGAAATAAAAGATACAATTTCATATTTAAGATTAATACAAAATCATGCTGATAATTTAAGCTTAAATAGAGTAATAAATGAACCTAAAAGAGGAATTGGAAAAACTAGTTTAGACAAAATTGCACAAATAGCAGAACAAAATAATATATCAATGTATGAAGTTATCAAAAACGCTGATGTTTATGGACTAAATAGAGTATTCTTAAATTCTAGAGAATTCATAGATTGCATAGAAAATATATCAGCAAAAAAAGATGATTATACAATTTCTGAATTAATTCAAAAAATATTAAAAGATTCAGGATACACAAAAGCATTAGAAAATGAAAATACAATAGAAGCTGAAAATAGAATTGCGAACTTAGAGGAATTCTTAAATGTTGCAGTAGAATTTGAAGAAGAGTCTGCTGATAGTGGATTAAGTGATTTCTTAGAAGGAATAACATTATCAAGTGATTTAGATAATGTAGAAGAAACTGATGAATCAGTAACATTAATGACATTACATAGTGCAAAAGGATTAGAATTTCAAGTAGTATTTTTAGTTGGAATGGAAGAAGGAATCTTCCCAGGATATAAATCAATTGGTGAGCAAAAAGAATTAGAAGAAGAAAGACGTTTATGTTATGTTGGTGTAACAAGAGCAAAAGAGAATTTATTTTTAACAAATAGCAAACAACGTACAACATTTGGATCAACAACACACAATCCACCATCAAGATTTTTACAAGAAATTCCAAAAGACTTATTAGATGGATATGATGATGCAATTTCAACAATGCCTAAGAAGAATGATATATTTGGTGATAGCAATTATACTTGGAGCTATGGAAGTAAAAATAATGGAAATATTAAAACATATAAAGCTACAGAACCACAATATGCAACAGTAGCTGCTGGAATTGGTAAGAAAAATGACGGCTTTGCATTTAGAACAGCCGAAAGCTTCTTGAATAATATAGGTAAAAAATCAACAAATAATAATATTGATTTTTCATCATATCAATCGGGCGCTAGGGTATATCATAAGAAATTTGGAGAAGGAACAATTAATTATGTTGAACCAGAAGGAGAAGATTTAAAAGTAGATATTAATTTTGATAAAGTTGGCCATAAACGTTTAATGGCAAAATATGCAAATTTAGAAATATTATAGAATTTGGGACGAGATATATTGATGAAAAATGTCGATATGTTTCGTTCTTTTTTATAACTTGATTATAAAACATTGCTTTCAACTTTTTATATGCAAAAAGCATGTTGAAAAAGCATATTGCTGAATATACTATTTGAAAAATATTTGTGATATTATTAAAACTATAGATGAGAAAGGAGATAATAGTATGGAAACTAAGCCTATGAAAATTTTAATTATAGAAGATGATATTAATGATTGTAATAATTTTGTTGAATGTGTAAAAAAGAGAAAAGACATAGAAATAGTTGCAATAACAGATTCAGATATTGACGGACTAAGATATGTAAAAACAAAAAGTCCAGAAGGAATTGTACTAGATTTAGAGTTAAATAATAGTGTAACAGGAAATACTGATTCTTTAGGTTTCTTATCTGAATTGAAAAGATTAAAGTTAAATTATCAACCAATTGTAATAGTAACAACTCATGTTAATTCAAAAAGAACATATCAAATATTACATAGAGAAGGAGTTGATTTAATTTTATATAAAGATCATCCAACTTACTCAAGTAATCTTGTTTTAAATCATTTTCTTAGTTTAAGAGAAATACCGATTGAAATGTCTGCAAAGTCTATAGAGGATATTATGATGGATGAAAGAAATAAGATTTCTACTTGTATATCTCGTGAACTAGAACTTGTGGGTGTTACTTCAAATTTGAAAGGTAGAAAATATATTCATGATGCTATATTGTATTTGATAGAAAATGATGAATCTGATATAAATGTTATAAAATATTTATCAGATTTATACAAAAAACCTTCTTCAACAATTGCAAATGGAATACAAAATGCTATTTTTCATGCATGGAGAGCTTCTGCAATAGAGGATTTAACAAGATATTATACTGCAAGGGTAAATTATGAAACTGGAATACCTACTACTATGGAGTTTTTATATTATTACAGAGATAAAATTAAAAATATGATTTAAAACTGTCAATAGATATGCCTATTGGCAGTTTTTTTGCATAAATATGAATTTTTTTGTACATAATATCTTTAAAATAAATTAGAAAGGATGATTTTTATGGCTAATTTAAATCAAATCGAATTACAGCATTTAAGACATCTAATTGGTGCTCATGAAACTGCATATCAAAAATTAAATGCATATTCAGGACAAGTACAAGATGTACAATTAAAGCAAATGTTTACAAAGTCAGCTCAAGATGCTTTAAATACAAAACAAAGGCTTATGAGTTTTTTAAATAATTAAATAGAAAGGATGATTAGAAGATGGATGAAAAAACAATGGTAAATGATATACTGGGAAGTGTAAAAGCTGATTTAGGAGCATATCAAACTGCAATCTCTGAATCAGAAAATATGCAACTTAGACAAACTTTTCAACAAATTAGAAACAATGATGAGAGTTTTCAATATGAATTATTTAAAGTTGCCAATAATAAAGGATATTACAAACCTGCGCAAAAGGCATCTGCAACAGAAGTTGAAACAGTAAAGACAGAATTACAACAAGGCTAAAAATCCGTAACAAAAATAGCAAGAAATTTCTTGCTATTTTTATTTTTTAGAAATAAAATGAGAGAAAAAAAGAAAAAACTAGTAAAATAGAGAAAAATAATAATAAAAAAACTTGATAAAAATAATTTAATGTTATACAATTTAAAAAAATATGTATTAAGGGAGAATATAATGTTTAAAAAAATATTAGTATTTGCAAGAAAATCAATGAAACTTACAATACTTATAGCTGTTTCTGTGTTTTTGATAATATGTGCAGTTGCACTATTTTTTAAGCCAATATACAGCGTAACAATAAATGGAGAAGCAGTAGGTTATAGTAAAGATAAAAGTAAATTACAAAGTAAAATAAATAAATATATGGAAAGTGGAGATGGAGAAGAAGGCAATCATGTAGCATTTGTGCAGATAGACAATTTACCAGAATATAAAATGTGTTTATTAAAAAGAAACATAGTTACAAATGATGATGAAATCTTCGAAAAAATCAAACAATCAGGAGTTACATATTATAAATATTACGCAGTATTAGAAGGCGAAGAAGAAAAAGCATATGTTAGTGATTTTTCACAAGCAGAAAGTATTATAAATCAATTAAGAGATAAAAATAGTAATAATATTGATCAATTATCAATAATGGAAATGTATGATACAGAAGTAAAAGATTTTGCTGAGGTAGAAGCAACTGTAGCAGCTTTATATCAAGAAAAGGTTGTTGTTCCAGAACCAGTAAAACAAGATAAAAATGTAGTTATGGGAAAGGTAAATACTTCAACAAATATATCATATCAAAAAGCTCCATTAAGTTTAAATTTAATTAGACCAATTTCTGGAACTATTACATCTAGATTTGGAGCTAAAAGTAGTATAAGAGTAAGTAATCATACAGGGTTAGATATAGGCGCACCAATAGGAACTCCAGTTAAAGCAGCAGCTAGTGGAACAGTAACATTTGCAGGTTTTAAAGGTCCATATGGATATTTGTTAGTAATATCACATGGCAATGGAATTGAAACATATTATGGACATTGTAGTAAATTATATGCTTCTGTAGGACAAACTGTTAGTCAAGGAGAAGTTGTTTCTGCCGTAGGAAATACAGGAAATAGTACAGGTCCACATTTGCATTTAGAAATTAGAATTAATGGAGTAGCTTATAATCCACAAAATTATTTATATTAAAAAAGTCAAAAGGCATTATCCTTTTGACTTTTTTATACAAAATGTAATATTGTATTAACAATAGCATTATTTTCAAAAATCACTTTGCCATATTCATTAAGGCAACCTTCCATACAAGTAGAATCTATGATTTTATTTCCAAATTCAGAAAATATTGTATTCATATAATCTAGCAAAACAGAATAATTTTCTATATTTTTATTATATAAATAATATGTATTATTATATGAAATTAGAGAAAAGTTTTTAGAAAAAGCATTTAAATTTAAATCTGACAAATTATTTAAAAATTTACAAAGCGCAATAAAGTCATCAAAATTATTAAATTTAAAAGCAGAAAAATCGGAAATATTTTCATTAATATAGTCCTGTTCTGTAAGCTTTGTGATAGTAAAAATAAATTCTTGTTCTGATGACATTATTGCTTCAACAAGGAGTTTTGAATTATCAACTTTAAATCCGATTTTTTCTTCAGCTTTTATCAATATAGATTGGAGAAATTCTTGAGAATAATTAGAATCTGCAAAAATAGTTTGTGTAGAAAGATTAAGTGTTTTTATATCTTTAACATCAAGAATAACTCTTATTTTAGTGTCTGTTATTTTTTCAAATTTCATTTGGAACCTCCGTGATTTCTTAAATATATTATACTACTAATATTATTATATTTAAAGGAACAATTTTTGGTAAAAAAATAAGTATAACTATTGAAAAAAATACGAATTCAAGATATAATAGTACCGCAGTATAGGGGACCTTTCTGGAAAGAGAGGAAGCGTAGAAATGCCAATAAAAATGAAAGAATTACCCAAAAGTGAAAGACCATATGAAAAATTAGAACAATATGGTGCAGAATATTTAACAAATGCAGAATTATTAGCAATAATAATAAAATCAGGAACAAAAGAAGAAACGGCTGTAGGGTTAGCACAAAAAGTTTTAAAACTTAATACTCAAAAAGAAGATAATCTAAGATTTTTAATGAATTTAACATTAGAAGAAATTACTAAAATTAAAGGTATAGGAAAAGTAAAAGCGATTCAGCTAAAAGCAACATGCGAATTAGCAAAAAGAATTAATGCAGTATCAAGTTACAAAGAAAAACAAATATTATGCCCTAAAGACATTGCTGAAATACTAATGGAAAAAATGCAATTTGAAAAACAAGAGATATTGAAAGTAGCAATTTTAAATAATAAGAATAAGCTTATTAGAATAAAAGATATAGCAATAGGTGGAGGAAATTTTGTTAGTACAACAATAAAATCAATATTAAATGAAGCAGTAAAGATAGAAGCTAATAAAATAATTTTAATACACAATCATCCAACAGGAGATCCTACCCCTAGTAAGCAAGATATTGAATTTACTAAAAATGTAAAAAAGGCTTCAGAAATATTAGGGATTCAATTACTAGACCATGTTGTAATTGGAGAAGGAAGGTATGTAAGTATTTTTTCAGTAATGCAGAAGCTAGAAGAAAGGAAAGAATGAAAAAATGAAAATAAATTTTTTATCATTTAACTCAAAAGATATAGGAATTGACTTGGGAACTGCTAATATATTAGTAACAGTAAAGGGAAAAGGAATAGTAGTAAGAGAGCCATCAGTAATATCAATAGATGTAAAAAGTGGAGCTATAATAGCGACAGGATTTGAAGCAAAAGAAATGTTAGGAAGAACTCCAAAGGAAATTAATGCAATAAAACCATTAAAAGATGGAGTAATAGCAGATTTTACAGCAACAAAATTATTATTAAAAAATTTATTGGAAAGAGTTTGCAAAAGATATAATGCAATAAGACCTAGAGTTTTAGTTGGAGTTCCATCAGGGATAACAGAAGTAGAAGAAAGAGCTGTTGAAGAAGCAATAATGTGTGCAGGTGCAAGAGAAGTATATTTAATAGAGGAACCTATGGCAGCTGCAATTGGAGCAGGAATAGAAATAGAAGAACCAAGTGGAAATATCATAGTTGATATTGGAGGAGGAACAACTGAAGTTGCAGTAATTTCTCTAGGGGGGATTGTAATTAGCAATTCTTTAAGAGTAGCAGGAGATGAATTGGACGAAGATATAATAAATTATGTAAAAAAAGAATTAAATCTTGCAATTGGAGAAGAAACAGCAGAACAAATAAAAAAAGAGATAGGCTGTGCTACACCTTTAATGTCACAAATGACTATGAAAATAAAAGGAAGAGATTTAAATAATGGTTTACCAAGAACAGAGATAATTACATCAGATCAAGTTGAACATGCTATGAAAGAGTCAATAAATAAAATTGTAGAAGTTGTAAAAATAACATTAGAAAAAACACCACCAGAGCTTGCTTCTGATATTATGGAAAAAGGTATTATATTATCTGGTGGAGGAGCATTAATACAGAATTTAGATAAGTTAATAAGTGCAGAAACAGGAATGCCAGTATATGTTGCGGAAGAGCCATTAGATTGTGTTGTAAAAGGAACTGAAAAAACTTTACAAGATTTAGAAAAACTAAAAACTATTTTATTAAATTCAAGAAAGAGAAGATAATATATGGGAAGAGATAAGAAAAGTGGAATAATAGGTGTTATTATAACTATTATAATATTAATTATATTAGTTATATTCTCAAATACAAATTCAGATAATATATCATGGTTTGAAAATGTTGCAAGCAAAACTGTAATGCCTATACAAAATGGTTTAACATATTTAAAAAATAAAATAAATAACAATAATAAATTTTTTGAAAATGTTAATGAATTAAAAAATGAAAATGAATCATTAAAGCAGAAAAATAGTGATTTAGAACAACAATTAAGAGAATATGAAATCATGAAAAATGAAAATGATCAATTAAAACAGGAATTAAATCTATCAGAAAAATATGGACAATATACAACTATTCCAGGAACAGTAATTTCTAGAGATATAAGTAACTATTCTAAAACAGTTATAATAAATATAGGTAGTGATAATGGAATAAAAGAAAAAATGACAGTAATTGCTGATGAAGGACTTGTTGGTTATGTAGTATCTACAACTAATAAAACTGCTAAAGTACAGACAATAGTAGATAGTGCTAGTGCTACAAGTTGTATTGCAAGTTCAACTAGAGATACAATGATTTGTAAAGGAACGATAGAAAATAAATCTACATTAAGTGCTTCAAATATAGATACAGATGCAAGAATAATTCAAGGTGATAGTGTAGAGACATCTGGACTTGGTGGAATATATTTAAAAGGAATTCATGTAGGAAAAATAAAAAAAGTAAATGAAGGTTCTAACAAAACAGATTCTTATGCTACTATAGAAACAGCAGTTAATTTTGAAAAGCTGGAAACAGTTCTTGTTATAACTAACCAATAGGAAAGGATTAAAAATGAGAAAGGTATTAATACATATTTCGCTGATAATTACATTTATAATAATATATTTATTGCAAACAGTATTTTTTAGTCATTTTACTATTGCTGGAATAATGCCTAATATTTTTGTTATATTAATGCTTTTTATTGGATTATATATGGGACGAACTATGGGGATAATTTATGGAATAAGCTTTGGAATATTTATTGATATTTGGATTGGCAAAAATATGGGATTTACGTCAATTGCATTAGCAATAGTCGGACTATTAAGTGGAGTTTTAGATAAAACACTTTCAAAAGATAGTAGAATAACAGTTTTATTAATGGGAATTATTAGCACAATAGTTTATGAAGTAATATTATACTTTTTACAATATATGTTTTTGGGAATAAATGTAGAAGTATTAAGTTTTATTAAAATATTGTTAATAGAAGTAGTTTACAATATGTTGATAGTGATAATTTTATATCCATTAATAAAAAATGTTGGATATGAAATAGAAAATGAAGTAAAAGGTGATAGGATTTTAACGAGATATTTTTAGAATTTTAAAATAAGAAAGTAGGTGAACAGTTGAACAATAGAATAAATTTTGATGAAGAAGGAAAAGAACAAATAAATATTAGATTTAATATAATTAATATAATAGTATATTTAATAGGGATAGTGTTAATTGTTCAACTTTTTAATTTACAGGTTGTTCATGGAGAAAGTTATAGAGAACAGTCAAATACAAGATTGTCAAGAACATCTACTATAAAGGCTGCTAGAGGATCAATTTTAGATAGATCAGGAAATGAACTTGCAGGAGTCAAAACAGAGAACAATATTGAGATATATAAAACCAATATATCAAATGATGAGTTAAATGAATGTGCATTAAATCTTGTTAATTTATTAAACCAATATCAAATTGAATATAGTGATACATTTCCAATAAGTATAAATCCATTTAATTTTACAATAAGTGGAGATGATTTAAATAATTGGAAAAAGAAATATAAAATTGATGATGGAGCAAGTGCAGAAGAAGCTTTTTACAAATTTAAGGATAAATATGAAATAAATAATGATAATATAGATGAAATTAGAAAAATTATTTCAATAAGATATTTAATTACAACAACAGGATATAGTTCTACAAAGTCTATAACAATAGCTACTAATGTAAATGAAGAAGTTGTGGCTCAAGTTAGTGAAAGAAATGCAGATTTTCCAGGAGTTAGTATAACAACAAATGCTGCTAGAACATATTTGACAGGAAGTTTAGCTGCACATGTAATAGGATACACTGGAAAAATAAAAGAAGAAGAATATAATGAAAAGAAAGATACATATACTATTGATGATATAATTGGAAAAACTGGTGTTGAGTATATATTCGAAAAATATTTAAAAGGAAAAGATGGATCAAAACAAGTAGAAATGTCTGTTGATGGAACAATTACAGGAGAATCAGTTTCAGAAAATGCAATTGCAGGAAGTGATGTTGTTTTAACAATAGATTCAAGTTTACAACAAGTAACAGAAACAGCATTAGAAAATTGTATAAATAAAATTAAAAATGGTGGATTTTCACAAAGATATGATGCTCAAGGTGGTGCTGCTGTTGTTATGAACGTAAATACAGGCGAAGTACTAGCAACAGCAAGTTATCCAACATTTGAACCACAGTGGTTTGTTGGAGGAATATCTCAAGAAAATTGGGCATATTTAAGAGATGATACAAGACATCCACAATTAAATAAAGCAACTCAATCTACATATGAACCTGGTTCAACTTTTAAAATGGTTACTGCTATTGCAGGATTAGAAACTGGAGCAATAACAACTAAAGAAAGAATAAATGATACAGGTGTATATAGAAAATATAATAGTGAATGGAAATGTTGGTATTATACAAGTTATCATAGAGGACATGGATATCAAAATGTAACACAAGCATTACAACATTCATGTAACTACTTCTTCTATGAAACTGGAGATAGAATGGGAATTGATAATTTAGCTAAATATGCCTTACATTTCGGATTAGGTAAAAAAACAGGAATAGAATTACCAAATGAAAAAGATGGAGCTGTTGCTTCAAGAGAGACATATGCTAAACTTAGAAAAAATGGAAAAATTGGTCCTGGAGATGTTTTAAATGCAGCAATAGGACAAGGTGATAATAATTTTACACCAATGCAAATTGCTAAATATATTTCATCAATTGCTAATGGAGGAACAGTTGTAAAGCCAACAATTATAAAATCAATTTTAAATTCTGATGGAACTGAAGTATCAAAAGAAGAAATAGAAAATTATACTAACGAAAAGGTAGGATATCAAAATACAGATGATGGAATAACAATCAATCCAGAGAGTATAGCTGTTGCTAAAGAAGGAATGAGAATGGCAGCAAGTGAAGCAGGAGGAACAGCTTACAATATTTTTAAAGGATTTAATCAAGAAGTAGCTGGAAAAACTGGATCAGCAGAAGCGGGAAAAGATAAAAATGGCAATGACCTTGTAAATGCATGGTTTGTATGTTTTGCACCATATGATAAACCTGAAGTTGCTGTTGTAGTAATGATTGAAAATGGAGGTCATGGAAATTATGCAGCAGAAGTAGCTAGAGATGTTCTTACACAATATTTCGGAATGAATCAATCTGCAGAAACAGTAAATGAGTCTATGTCAGCAACTCCATTTGTAGAACAAATTAGATAATAATAAATGCAGTATGTGAAAGGATGTTAAAATGAAAAGTAGTGTAGTTAGTATAAATCTAAAGAAAGATGAAGTAGTAATAAAAATAGATGAGAATGCGACTCAGAGGGATATAATATTAGAATTAAATAGAAAACTAAAAGAATTAAAGAAGATGTATCAAGATGAGACGACACCTATAAGAGTTACAGGAAAGATTTTATCTAATAAAGAAATTGAACAAATAGAAGAGATTATAAAAGAAAAAATTGATGTTGAGATTAGTTTTGATAGTCCTAAGACACTCGGATTACATAGCATAACAAGAAGTTACAAAAAAGATGTTGGTAAATCTGAAACAACATTTCATAAAGGTTCGCTTCGTTCTGGTCAAAGACTTGAAGTTGAAGGTAGCTTAGTAGTTGTTGGAGACGTAAATTCTGGTGCTGAAGTTATTGCTGGTGATAATATTGTTATCGTTGGAACTCTTAGGGGATTAGCTCATGCAGGTGCTAAAGGAAATAAAGAGGCAATAATAGCTACAAGTACTTTAGATGCTGTACAAATTAGGATATCAAATATTGTTAAAGAATTTGATATGGATAATGAATATGTTTATGATAATGCTTATATATATGTGGATGATGATGAAATTGTAATTGAATAATAATTTTACACATTTGGTACATTTGGGACCGGTTCTGTTTTGTGCACTGCACATTATGGACCGGTTCTCTTTTGTGCCAAATGTAACACAAATGTAATAAAAATTTAATAATAGAGATTAAGTAATATGTGTAAAGAACTTCCGTAAGAAAACTTTTGTAATATAATTTATAGTTATATTTATATGCAATTGCATAATTTGCATATAAATGGTAATGTAAATTTGGATAAAAATAAAAGGGAGAATATTGGATGGATGAAAAAAAATTAAGAAGATTATTAAATTTATTAATTTTAATAAGTGTTGTTATTTTTATAATAATAAGTTTTATCTTACCACAAATTAGAAAAAGTAAATCAAGTGAAAAGTATATAATTGAAGGAAAAGAAAGTATTAAATCAGAAAGCTCTGAAGTAAGTCAAACTGACGAAGTAAAAGCTGAAGAAACTTGGGATATATCCAAAAATCAAGATAAGAGTGTTATTGCAAAATGGACATCGAAGGATCAAACACTTACTATTTCTGGAACAGGAGCTATTAAAAGCTATACCTATGGTGATGTTGATTATAGAAATTCTCAGTATACAGAATTGATAAAAAAAGCTGTAATAAGTAATGGGGTAACTAACATAGGATATAAAACTTTTGCTGATTGTAGTAATATGCAAAGTATAAGTATTGCTAATAGCGTGAAGGATATAGATTTATATGCGTTTGCACGGTTGCAAATCTTTAATAAGTGTACAACTACCTGATAATATAACAAAAATAGGAAAATATGCATTTTCGGGTTGTAGTAAGATGACTGAATTTGTTATTCCAGCGACAGTAACTGAGTTAGGAGAGAATGCATGGCCATCAAGTGCTAAAATATATGTACAAGCTGATAGTGAAGGGCATAGAGTTCTAGAAGAAAGCAAGAAAATTTACTTTTTGAATGGAGAAGCCAAAAATGTTACAACAAATTATGCGATTAAAAATGAAGAATTATGGGATATTTCTGCTAAAAAAGATGGAAGTGCTACAGCAATATGGAATTTAGAAAATAAATCATTAACTATCAGTGGAAAAGGAAAAATTGGAGCCTTAGGATACGAAGATAATGAAGGAAAATGGATTGAGCATAAATATTGTGCCTATGTAGAGAGTGTGAATATAGAAAATGGAATAACAGAAATAGGATACAGAGCATTTTATGATTGTACAGCCTTAAATACTGTAAGTATACCAGATAGTGTTACTAATATAGAAAATGAAGCATTTTCTTCTTGCATTAAACTAGGAAACATTAATTTGCCTGAGCATTTAGTAAGTATAGGAGATAAAGCATTTTTGTTATGTACTAACTTTACAAATGTTAATATTCCTATTAGTGTAACTAGTATAGGGAAAATGGCATTTGGTTTTTGTAGTGATTTAGAGAGTATAAATGTTAATGATAAGAATAGCAAGTATGCAAGTAAGGATGGAGTTTTATTTACAAAAGGAATGTCAGAATTAATAACATATCCCATTAATAATGCTAGAGAGCAATATATAATTCCGTATGGTGTAAATCAAATAGATGCAATTTCATTCTGGGGCTGTGTGAATTTGAAAAGTGTAAATATTCCTGATACAGTTACAAATATTGATGAATTTGCATTCTATGTGTGTATGAATTTGAATAATATTAAAATTCCAGATAGTGTAATAAGTTTTGGGGATAGTTGTTTTTATAAGAAGACTGTTATATATGCTAAAAGTAATAGCAAGGCGATTGATTATGCCAAACAAAATCAAAATGAATATATAATAGATGATGATGCACCAGTGGCAAATGTTTCAATAATTGAATCATCCAATAAAAGTGCAATAGTTAAAATTAATTCAAATGAGGAACTACAACAAGTTAATGGGTGGGCATTATCATCTGATCAATTGACATTAGCAAAAACTTATACAGAAAATATTACGGAAAATATAATTGTAAAAGATTTAGTTGGAAATACAACAAATGTAAAAGTACAAATTACTAATATAGATACAACAGCACCAATAGCACAAGTAAGTTATTCAACAACAGAATTAACAAGCCAAGATGTAGTTGTTACAATAAAAGTAAATGAAAAAATTCAAGAAGTAGATGGTTGGATACTATCAGCAGATAATTTGATTTTAACAAAAACATATACAGCAAATACAACAGAAACTGTAACAATTAAAGATCTTGCTGGAAATACGATTACAGTAACTATAAGAGTAAATAATATAGATAAAACAGATCCAGATCCAACTCCAACATTCGAACTAAAACAATATCAAATAAAAGACAATTATATTGTAAAAATAAAGCCAAAAACGAAATATAGAGATTTTATTAAAGTCATAGAAACAAATCTAAAATATACAATAAAAGAAAAAGATAAAGAAATAAGTGGAGAAGACTTAATAAAAACAGGCCAAACATTAACGACAGAAGATGGACATACATATACATTAGTAGTAATAGGCGATTTAAGTGGAGATGGAAAAATAGGACTAGTTGAATTAGCAAGAATTTCCAAAATAGGCGCAGGAAAAGAAACAGACGTAAAAGAGATAGAAAAAATGGCAATAGATGTAAATACGGATGGAAAGATAAATATAATAGATTTGGCAGCAATATCAAAATATGCAGCAGAATGACAAAGGACCGGTTCTTTCCGGTCCTTTTAGTTTGGGACGGAACAGAACCAGTCCCATTGGTTCCTAACTGATTAAAAGTAAGACTAATGCTAGAAATAATCCTTCATCTTTTACTTCTTCTTTATACAGAAAAAATAAGAGACTAAGAATAAGAACATCATCAAAATAAAGTTTTATTCCAAATAAATCAAGCCAGACATCTTCGTTATCAGAAGAAGTTGAGCGATTAGGAGTGGAAGGGGAAGAAGTTTCAGAACAGATAGCTTGAGGAGGCGGTGATGGTTTTGGAGTAAAATGTTGCATATTTTGATAATTATAATTGGGAATATAGTTATTTCTGTAATTATTATAAAAATAAGGCCTTCTATTATATGGATTAAAATATGAAGAAATAGGCATAATTTACTCCTTTCTAGTTATTATTTATTTTTGATTTTGTGGATTATTATTATCTTTGTTCATGAATTCAGCAATTTTTGAAACGTTTAATAGATTTACATATTGATCTAATTTATCTTTTTTGCTATCACGTAGGTAAGGCTTTAAAGAATAAAGTAAATTGGCTCTAGGATCATTTTTGTTATTCATGTTTTCCATAATTGATTTCATTTTCATGATAGTATTTACATCAAAATTAAAATTACTACTATTATTGGTTGAGTTATTAGAATTTGTATTTATTTGACCTTGAGCAGAAGAGTTTAACATATTATTTAAATTATTAATCATTTCTGGAGAAACTTGATTAAGTAAATTACTTAAATCTGGAGAATTACTATTTGAACTTGTATTATTATTTAGCATTTGTTTTATATCATCAGGGATATTACCACTATCAACCATCTTTTTTACATTAGCAAATAAATCATCCATATTATTAGACATACAATCACCTCTGAATAGCTTATGTTATATACTTTTATTATATGTTACTAAAATTGAAAATGTGAAAATTTATTTACAAAATCTTGAAGAAATGATATAATTATGTAGATTTCTTAAAATGTAAAGAAAGGGTGTTACTTTTTTGATAAATTGAAAGTAAGTAACATAATATTTTTACTATGAGGCAATCAAATATGTTTAGGAGGACAGTCACATGAAAAAATCAGTTAAAGATGACAATGTAATACTTAGAATGGAAAAAACGGAAGAAGAACGGAATATTTTTGGAAAATATAACAAAGTTGTTATAATAGGACAAGTATTTAAAGAAATAACAACTCAAGAAATTAATAGTAAAGTATTTTATAAAACTATTATTAAAGTGTTGAGGAATAGTGACAAAAAAGATTATATTCCGGTTTTAATTCCAAAAGAATTATTTAAAGAAGAAATGGAAGAAAAATGGATCGTTATTGCAGGAGAAATTAGAACATATATTAAAAATCATGTAAAAACTACATTTTTATATGTTCGACAGTTAGAAATCTTTAATGATGAGGCAGATTTATCAGAGCCTAAAGACACAAATATAGCATATTTAAAAGGCTATCTTTGTCAAAAACCATATTATAAAATTTTAAAAAGAGAAGGCAAAAATGATGTGGAAATAGTAGGGTTTTGTATTGCAGTACATAGAAACTACGGAAAGGGCAACCAGATAAAAACGGATTATATTCAATGTGTTGCATGGAGAAGAAACGATGTAGAACAAATAAAAAAAATTGAAATGGGACATATGCTAAAAATATACGGCAGATTCCAAAGTAGATTCTTTTTTAAGGCTACAAGTGAAATAAATGTAACACAGGTAGGTGAGGTTTCTATTACAGAAATATGCTGAAAAATAGTAAAAATAATAAAGAGGGACAAATTATGTCCCTCTTAAAAACATTATACAATTTGTTAAAAAAACTTGTAATTTTCGACAATATATAATAAAATATAAAGCGCAAAACCAAAGAAAATAATATAAAAAAAATATATATATCACAAAATGTAAAAAACTTTTTTATAGTAAAGTACTAAAAAAGACAAAAAAAACAAAAGAAAAGGATTAAAATATTGCTATATTATGAAAAGTTTATGAGGTGGTAAGGATGTTAAAAAACTTATTTAATATAAAAAATATAATTATATATATAATTGCGTTTATGATATCAACAATTGGAATGGGACAAGCAGTATCTCCATTTAGTATAGCAATAGTAGCTGCTAGCTTGGCTAGTGGAATACCTGCTATAATAGTAGTAATTGCAGGCCTTATTGGAAACTTTATAGGAGTTGGAGCAATTGGAACATTAAATTATATATTAATAATATTAATGTTACTAATAACAATGTGTATAAAACCTCCAAAAGAAAATGATCAATATAAAAATGAACAAATACAAATTTCAGGACATGTTTTTATAAGTATACTATTAGTAATGATTGCAAAATTAATATTAACGAGATTTACAGTGGCAGATATGTTATTACATGTTACGCTTGCAATATTCTCTGTAGTATTTTATAAGATATTTGTAAATTCATTAGTTGTAATACAGGATATAACTGAAAAAAATGCATTTTCAATAGAAGAAGTAATTGGGGCTAGTCTATTAGTTTCAATAGCTTTTTCAGCGTTTGGGGACTTTTCTATATTAGGGCTATCAATTCGAAATATCTTAAGCATACTTATAGTATTAATATTAGGATGGAAAAATGGAGTACTAGTTGGAGCAACAGCAGGAGTAACAATAGGTGTAACCTTAGGGATAATTGCACAAAGTGAACCAATGATAGTTGCCGTATATGCTCTTTCTGGAATGATTGCGGGATTATTAAATAGATTTGGAAAAATAGGGGTAATTGTAGGATTTCTTGCAGGAAATGGAATTTTACTATATGCATCAAAAGGGACTGCAACAGATTTAGTAGTATTTAAAGAAGCGTTAATTGCATCATTAGGGCTACTTGCGATTCCAAAATGGGCAGGTATAAATATAGAAGAACTTGTTAAAAGTGACAATATGTTGCCTGAATATAACAAAAGAGGTCTAGAGCAAAGTAAAGAAACTATAGATCAACTTAATATGGTTTCAGAGACTATAAAAGACATAGCAAGTACATATCAAGAAAAAAATGATACAAATATGTATTTTAAAAATAGACAAGCATTTATTACAGAATTACTAAATAATTTAGATGGACTTGAAGAAAATATGTTATATGATGATATGACACAAACAGAAGGCAAAATCGTAAATGAATTATTTGATATTTTATTGGATAAACAAGAAATAGATAGAGAAGATTTATTAAAAACATTTGCAAAATTTAATAACTACATAGTGCAATATAATGATGAGAAAATCAGCAAAAGAATGAATAATGATATAGAGCAAATTGTTAAAGCTGTAAATTATGCGTATAAAATAAGTAAATCAAACTTTATATGGGAAGAAAAAGTTAAATCAAACAAGAAAAATGTACAAGCTCAACTTGATGGAGTTTCTAAAGCAATTTCAAGTATTGCTGTAAAAATGGAAAAAGAAATTAATCAAGAAAAGGATTTTGATGAAGAAAAAAATAAAGTAATAAAAGCATTAGAAGTAAAGGATATTTTAGTTGATGGTATTGATATAAATAAAAAAGATAATAGATATTTTATTGATGTATATTTACAAGAAGATAGTAAAATAAGTGAAAATGCTGATTTTGATAAGATTCAAAAAGTGTTAGAAAAAAGTTTGAACGAAAAATTAATGAGAAATGAAGTTAAAATTAAAAAACAAAATAAACAAGGAAGGCGAATAATAAGTTTCTTATCAGCAGACAAATATGTTATACAAATAGGACAAGCAACTAAAATAAAAAATGATAGTCCAGTATCTGGTGATAGTTTATTGCAAATACGATTAAATGATGGAAAATACTTAGTGGCATTAAGTGATGGAATGGGAACAGGTCCAGATGCAAGAAAAAGCAGTCAAATAGCAATAAAAATGTTAGAAAGATTATTGATGTCAGGATTTGATAAAGATACATCAATAGATTTAATTAATACAACAATCATGAATGCAAATGAGGAAATTTTTGCAACATTAGATATTGCAATAGTTGACTTATATAATGGAAAAATTGAATTTATCAAAAATGGAGCATGTCCTACATATGTAAAAAACAAGAAAAAAGTTCAAATCGTAAAATCTTTGAGTTTGCCAGCTGGGATTTTGAACAATATTAATTTAACAACATATGACAAAGATATTGAAAATCAAGATATTTTGGTAATGTGTAGTGATGGGATTTTAGATGCTAATGTTGAGTATAAGAATAAAGAACTTTGGGTAAAGTATATGCTAGAAGATATCGAAACTACTAATTGCCAAAAGATTGCAGATTTGCTTTTAAATGAAGCGGTTGATAATAGTTATGGTATTGCAAAAGATGATATGAGTATAATTGTTTGTAAACTTGTAAAAAAAGCATAAATATTTTTGTGAAATGCTTGAAATTATTAAAACAGTAGTATATAATTTTTTTGTACAGATGAATTAAGGAGGATTATTATGGGAGAAAATACAGTAGAAACAACAGAAAGAAGTTTACTTGAGAAAAAATTGAAAAGCAGAGACGAATTGAAGACTAATTTAGAAAAAGAATTTAGTGAAAGAACAGAAAAATATAAACAAATGCTAGAAAGCGAATCTACAAAAGATGAACGATGATAGGAGAAAATAATATGAGAGAAAATACTCAAGAAAAAGAATTAATAGAAAAAAATGAAGAAAATATATTTGGAAAGATAAAAAATTTCTTTAAAAACTTGTTTGGAAAGAAAGAAGTAGATGTTAATAATATTTCTAATGAAGAGTTAGAAATAGAAATGGAAAAGAGCGAAGATTTTAGAAACAGTATTAGAAATATAGAAGTTGATGCAAATAATATTTTTGAACTTCAAAGAAGATACCATAGTGGGGAAATCTCTGTTGAAGAATTAACAGAGGAACAGATAGATGTTTTGTGTGATTTATATGATGAACAAATAGCAGATTTAAGGAAAAGAATTGCATCTATTAATCAGATGATTGACAATTACAAAAATAACAAAAAATAATATATAACAAGAGTATAATTTTGTACTCTTGTTTTTTTGATTACAACTTTTAAATTATTAAATAATATACTTGTAACTTAAAAAATTTTGTGATATATTATACATGTAGAAAAATATAATAAAAGAGATGTTTATAGGTTTAGCTATAAAACCTAAATAAAATTGAAGGAATGGAAAATATGGCAAAAGGAAAAAGATATCAAACAGAAGGAAAGCTAAATTACACAAAAGTATTTGCAGTAATAATAGCAATAGCAGTAGTAATTATGTTCATATTTATAATAAGAAATGTATTTAAACAACGTGAAAAAGTAACAAAGAATTATCAATATTTTACACTATATGCACAAAATAAATGGGGAGTAATGAATCAAGACGGAGAAGAAGTAATAACTCCATCATATCAAGAAATGATAATAATTCCAGATGAAGAAAAAGAAGTTTTTATTTGTACATATGATGTAGATGATCAGACAGGAACGTATAAAACAAAAGCAATAAACAGTAAAAATGAAGATATTTTTACAGAATATGATCAAGTTGAAGCAATAGACAACATGGATAAAAATAATAATTTATGGTATGAAAAAAATGTGTTAAAAGTAAGCAAAAATGGAAAATATGGATTAATAGATTTTAATGGTAAAGAATTATTACCAATTGAATATGATGAAATTACTACATTAGATGGAATGGAAAATAGCATAATTATTAAAAAAGACGAAAAAGTAGGATTAGTAAATGATAATGGAAGTATAATAATTGATGTTAATTACAAAGAAATTAAGGCATTAGGGGAAACATATAAAGAAGGATATATTACAATTGATGAATCAGATAAATATGGGGTAGTAAGTGCTACAAAAAGACAAATATTAGAAAATAAATATGATGAAATATCATCAGTATATTTAAAAGATTATTATTTAGTTAAAGAAAATGGAAAAAAAGAATTAATTGATTCAGATGGAAAAGTAATATTAGATGCTGGATTTGATGATATAAAATCAGCAACAACAAATGGAGTAATATTTATTAAAAACAATTTATATGGAGAAATAAGCACATCAGGAGAAGTAACATTAGAGGCAAAATATCAAGATTTAAAAGAAGTAAAAGAAGGAAAATATATAGCAAAGCAAAATGACAAATACGGAATAATAGATAATGTAGGAAATGAGCAACTAGCATTTGAATATGCAGGTATTACTTATAATGAAAAGGCAGATTTATTTTTTGCAGAAGATTCTGAATATAATACTTCTATAATTGATGACTTATATACTGTAAAGGCAACAGGAATATTGTCAGAAGTAAATGATAATGATGGATACATTAGAATGAGAGTAAATGATGATTATAAATATTATGACTTAAATGGAGAAGAAACTGAGAATACAAAAGTGTTAAAAAATAATACGATATTTTTAGATAAACAAAATGGTAAATATGGATATGTAGATAAAAAAGGAAATGCAGTTACAGAATATATATATGATGATGCGACAGAGCAAAATAAATATGGATATGTAGCAGTAAAAAAAGACGGATTATGGGGTTCACTAGACAAGAATGGAAAAGAAGTAATAGAGCCTAAATATGAATTAGAAAATAATTTGAAAATAGATTTTATTGGAAAATGGCACTTAGGAGAAGATTTAAATATGAATTACTATTGTGAAAAATAACTTAAGGAAAAAACTTTAAGTAGAGAGGAATGTAACAAAATATGGAGCTAAAGACAAAATATCAATATACATACTTTATATATCCTTACGTAATAAAGGAAAATAAGTTTACTAGATATTTAATAAAACTATTAAAAGATAAAAATTGTAATTTAAGAGTATTTAAAAAAGAAAAAGATTTGAGTTTATACTCATATTTTTCTCATAGAGCAAGAAATTATATGTTTAACAGCTTTAATTTTAGTAAAACTAGATTAGCTAAATTAGAAGAATTTCCAATAGAGACAAAAGCAGCAATATTAGCACAAAGTCCTTGTACAATATTTGAATATAATATGAAAAAAGATATACAAGGAAAAACAGCTGAAGGAAATGGAATATTCTTTAAAATACCTAAAGTTGAAATAGTATGTTTCAATACAGGAATATGTTTTTTATGTATTAAAACTAATATAGAAGAAAGTGAAAGATTTGCAGATTTATTAAATTTTAATTATAAATTTAGAGATATAAATCAAGAATTTTCAAATTTAAACAATTATGATAATATAAGAGTTCAAACAGACTGCTTTGAAGATGTTAAATATTTTAAAGAATTTATAAATGGACTAACAGGTCCTGCAACAGAAGCAATGAAGTTGGATATAGATACAGAAAGATTTTTAACATTTTCCTATGTATGTATAGATCAAGAAAGTTGGAACAATAATAATGAATTTGATAACATCCGTAGTAGTTATATTAAATTCCTGAATATTTTACCTAGTGATAATAGTGTGAATTATTCAAAAGAAGATATGAAGGTAATTTCAAAATGGAAATATGCAAAATTAGGAGTAACAAAGCAAGGAGTTACATTATTTAGTTCAAGTTGCGATATGAATAATTTTACAGTATTTCCACATGAATTTGAGCAACAATATTTATATACATATATTTTGGCAATATATACAAAAATATATTTAAGAAAAATAAATTTAGATTTTAAGCAAGGAATAGATGTAAAAAAAGCACGTAAAGAGTTTATATATTTTACTCAAAATTTGTGGATTAATGAGGTTACTCTTGATGATACAGGTTCATTATTTTATCAAAATTTAAAAGATGTTTTGGAATTAAATTCAATTTATTTTGATACTAAAAATAAATATGATGTTTTATATAAAGAAATGAATATAGAAAAAACTGCTAAAAATAATGTTGCTATTATAGCTATATTACTTGTGACATTGATAATAAATTTAATTAATATATTGTTTTTAGGCAAATAACAAAAGAAGTTGATATATGTTTATATATCAACTTTATTTATAAGAAGGAATGGGATATGAAAATAAGAACAGGAACAGATATTATAGAAATAAATAGAGTAAAAAAAGCAATAGAAGAGACTGATAAAAAGTTTTGCGAAAGAGTATATACTCCGCGTGAAATCGATTATTGTGAAAGTAAAAATGCACAAAAGTATCAACATTATGCTGCAAGATTTGCTGCAAAAGAAGCTGTATTTAAAGCATTATCAGCAATATTAGACAGTAAGTATGATATAGAGTGGAAAGATATCGAAATTCGAAATGATAATTATGGAAGACCATATATTGAGCTTAATGAGAAATTTACAAAGGCGATTGAAAGCATTGATATAAGTATTTCACATTGTAAAGAATATGCTGTAGCTAGTGTTATATTAATAGAAAGGTAGGATGAGAGATGGAATTTTTTGATTCACATTCACATTATAATGATGAAAAATTTAATGAGGATAGAGAACAAATTATAAAAGAAACATATGAAGCTGGTGTTACCAAATTTGTGTGTGCAGGTTATAATATTGATTCATCAGTGTTTTCATTAGAAATATCAAAAAAATATGAATTTATTTATTCAATTTGTGGCATTTCACCTAATGATATTCCACAATCTGAGCAACAATTGTGGAAAGACATAGCTGAAATTTCAAAAATTGTAAAAGGAAATAAGTCAAAAAAGTTAGTGGCTATTGGGGAAATCGGATTGGACTATTATTGGAATAAGGAAAATAAAGAATTACAAAAACAAGCTTTTATTAAGCAAATTGAATTAGCAAATGAATTAGAATTGCCAATTGTAATTCATTCAAGAGATGCATCTGTTGATACTATTGATATTATAAGAAATAATAAAGTCAAGAAAGCTGGAATATTTCATTGTTGTCAATTAAATCAAGAATTAGTGAGACAAGCTTTAGAATTAGGATATTATATTTCATTTGCAGGACCGATAACTTTTAAAAATTCTAAAAATGCCCCCGAAATTCTAAAAATGGTTCCAATGGATAGAATTTTAATAGAAACAGATAGTCCGTATTTATCACCAGAGCCTAATAGAGGCAAGCGTAATGATTGTAGAAATGTAAGATATGTTGCACAAAAGATAGCAGATGTTAAGGAACTTACGGTAGAAGAAGTTGCACAAAAAACGTATGAGAATGCAATAAGAATTTTTAAAATTTAGGATGTGAAATAAATGTATGACAATTGGGAAGAATTAGAAGAAGAAGCTAAACAGTGTAAAAAATGTAAATTGTGTCAGAATAGAAATAATGTAGTTTTTGGAACTGGAAATAAACAAGCAGATTTAATGTTTATTGGTGAAGGTCCTGGAGCAGACGAGGACATGCAAGGTATACCATTTGTTGGCAAAGCTGGTAAACTGATGGATATGGCTTTTGAGACAATTGGGTTAAATAGAGATGAAGTCTACATTGCTAATATTGTAAAATGTCGTCCTCCATCAAACAGAAATCCACAAGATGATGAGGCTATGGCTTGTTTAAATTATTTAAGAAATCAAGTTATTTTAGTTAAGCCTAAAATTATTATATTACTAGGAAGTGTTGCTTTGAAAAATATTTTAGGTAAAGAGTATGGGATTACTGCTAGTAGAGGTAAATGGGTAGAAAAAAAAGGAATTTTATATATGCCTACTTGGCATCCAGCAGCTCTTTTAAGAGATGAAACTAAAAAGATTGATTTTATTAAAGACTTACAACAGGTAATGGGAAAATATAAATAATTACCAGAGCTAATAATTGCTCTGGTAATTATTATTTATATTAAAGGGTATCTTGGATTTCTTTTATTTTATTAATACTCAAACCTGATATTTTACTTATTTTATCTAAAGGCATATTTTCTTTTAGTAAATTAATAATAATTTCTTTTTTTCCTTCTTGCAGACCTTTTTCACGGCCTTCTTGCAGACCTTTTTCACGGCCCTCTTGCAGGTCTTTTTCTCGACCTTCTTGTAGGCCCAATTTAAGACCTTCTTTAAGACCTCGTGCTTTTCCTTTATCTCTAGCAGAAGTTAAAGCAGAATGTTCTTCTAAATCAGACATAAGTTTAATTTCAGCTAATCGTTTAACTTCGGCATCACCAGTTAAAACTTCATAGTTTTCAACAGCCTTTTTGATTAATTTATTTTTCTTTTTAGCCATATCTAAAAGGTCACCCCTTTCCATATCCAGAAAAGCAAGCCACTGATTAAGTGGAAGAGACATATCTGGATTTTGATTTCTGAATTTATTCAGTTCTATGTAATAATATTTAACAGTATTATTAAGTTCATAGTTTCTATGATTAGCAGAAACTCTAATAGTTTCTGTAAAATAATCAGGTAAATCTATGAAAGAATAATCCAAAATAGCAATTATTATAACTGGCTTTAAATCTTCATAGTTTGTTCCATTACCTAATTGTTCCGTTATTTTTTTACTTGCATAAAATGTTGTTCGTTCTTCAATATTATTAAAATTTCTTAGTTGAATTTCAACATTAACAAATTTTCCATTAGCTAATTCTACTCCTAAATCTAAAATACCATATTTTTGTTTTTGACAATATCGTCTTTATCATATGTTTAATAGGCTATTATAAAAATAGCATAATTAATAAAACATGACTGCACATCACATCCAATCTTTGTAAAATTTTAACTAATGATTTTTCTAATATGATTTCAAAAAAATTGAAAAAAATTAAAAATTATTTTAAAAACTAAGTTGCTAATGTACTTAAAAATTAGTACAGTAATAATATAACACAAAGACATCTATTTGACAAGAGCTTTTAATAAATTATATAAAAAATTAAAAATCTGTTTAATTTGTGATATTAATTTTATGTGTTGCAATTTTTGAATATTTTAGATATAATAAATTAAAAGATATAAAATAGGAGGAAGTATGCAATAGCCTCTATTAGAAGGAGCATGAAATGCACGAAACAAATGAAAAAAAGATAATTTCGATACCATTATTTATGATTGTATTATTTGTAATGATAATAACAATATTAGTATTAAGTGTAAAAGCTATATGTTTTAGTAATAATAGTGAATCTGAAGAGAATGTAATACCAGCAAAGATAGAAGAAGAGAAAGAAATAGAAATAGAAGAAGAAAAAGATATTGAAGAAATAAATACACAAGAAGTTGAAAGTGAGGAAGAACAAAAAGAAGAAGCTTCAGCTCAATCAACAGAAAAAGTAAAATCATATACATCATCTAATGGAAAAACTTATGATAGTATAGGTATTTTAAATATACCAAGTTTAAATATAGAATATCCAATATTGTCAACAACAAATGAAAAAAATCTTAAAGTGTCATTAACAAAATATTGGGGTGGAAATCCAAATGAAGTTGGAAACTTATGTGTTTCTGGACATAATTATAAAAATTCTAAATTTTTTGGTAAGTTACAAAATATAAAAAATGGAGACATTATTCAAATTACAGATTTAAATGGGCAAACACTAGATTACAAAGTATATGATACAAAGATTGTTGATCCTAGTGACACATCATGCACAAGTCAATTAACAAATGGAAATATTGAAATTACATTGATTACTTGTTATTATGAAAATGGTAGTGCTCATGCAAGCAAAAGATTTATTGTTAAAGCACGAGTATAAAAAATTTAAAATAAAATCACTAAATATAAATTGGTATTTGGTGATTTTATTTGTTATTAGTGGTCAAAGGAATTGACTAAATATAAAGAACATTGTAAAATAATAAAGGTGAAGAAAATGAAAGAAATACAAGAAAAAGCAAATTATTGTTTAAACTGCCCAGTAAAACCATGCTCAAATAAAGGATGCCCTTTAGGAAATAACATACCAGGTTTTATAAAAGCAATTAAAGAAGAAGATTACAAAAAAGCATATGAAATATTATCAGAAACAACAGTATTAGAAGCAGTATGTGGAAGAATTTGTCCTCATACTAAGCAATGCGAAGGTTCATGTGTTAGGGGGATAAAGTCATTTCCAGTGAGCATTGGAGAAATGGAAGCGTTTATAGGTGACGTTTCAATAAAAGAAAATTATAAAATATCAGAAAAAAATACAGAAAATATAGAGAGAAAAATTGCAATTGTGGGAGGTGGTCCTGCAGGACTTACGGCAGCAGCTTTTTTATTGAAGAATGGATATTCTGTAACAATATATGAAAAATATAATTACTTAGGTGGACTGTTAGTACATGGAATTCCTGAATTTAGATTACCAAAAGAAGTTGTTAAGCAAACAGTACAAAAAATAGTTGATTTAGGTTTAGAAGTAAGATATAATCAAGAATTAGAAAAAGATTTTACATTGCAGGAATTAGAAGAAAATTATGAGGCTATATTTCTAGCATTTGGAGCTAATGTAACAACAAAAATGGGAGTTGAAGGAGAAGAATTAAAAGGTGTATATGGTGGCAACCAATTATTAGAACATCAATTGCATCCAAATTATTCAAATAAAAAAGTTGCTATAATTGGTGGAGGAAATGTTGCAATGGATTGTGCTAGAACAATAAAAAGACTAGGAGCACAAGAAGTAAAAGTAATATATAGAAGAGCAGAAGAACAAATGCCAGCAGAGACAAAAGAGATTCAAGAAGCTAAAGAAGAAGGAATAGAATTTTTATTTCAAAATAATATTGTAAGAATATTAGGAAAAGAAAAAGTTGAACAAGTCGAATTAATAAAAACAGAGCTTGTTCAAAAAGAGGGAGAAATAAGAAAAGTTCCTGTAAATATTGACAACAGTAATTATATAATAGATATAGATTATATAGTAATGGCACTAGGTTCAGAGCCAGAAAAATTTGTGAAAAATTTAGGTTTGGAATTAAATAAATGGGGTAGAATTCAAATTGATGAAAAAAATAGAACATCAAATTCTAAAGTTTTTGCCGGTGGAGACATTGCAGGTGCTAAAGGTACAGTTGCATGGGCAGCTCGTTCTGGAAGAGATGCTGCATATTCTATAATGGAATATTTAAAATAAAAAAAGTCGACAATTTGATGTCGACTTTTTGAGATTCTTTAGTATGATATCTTTTGTATAATTAACATTTGTATATATAAATCTTTTGTATAGTCATCTTTTGTAAATAATAACTTGCAAAAATCATTTGTACACTTATCATTTGTAAAGTTTTTCATTAGTACTTTAAAATCATTTGTATACTAAAATCTTCTGTTAATTATGTATTTTTTCTCCTGTTACGAAGTTTTTAATTGCTCTAAACCAAGAAACAAATAAATTAGGTTTCTTACATTCAAGAGCTGTTTCAATGCCACCATTTTCAAGCACGTTAGATTTATGTTCTAATTGTGACATTTTTTCTGTATAGTAATCATCAAAGAAAGTATAATTATCAGTAGTACCGATTAACTCTCTATAATGTTCTAATTTTCTTCTATAATTATCAAGTTGTTCTAAATCTTCTATATTTCTAAAAGCTTTATCAAAATAATTTTTTATAATTAGATTTTGGGCTTTTTCAAAATATTCAGATATTTTATTTTTACAGTTTTCTGTTTTTTCAACAAGTTTTTCAACTGTTTTATTTCTTTCATCATATGATGATGATTTATTATTTAATTTTATAATTTTTTCTTCAAGGTCTAGAATTTGATCAACGTAGTATTCGATATCATCATAAGTTTTTTCTGATGTTAATTTGATAAATTCATTTTTGAACTTATCATTACTTGTAAATGTACTATCAAATAATACGGTTTCTCCTGTAATATAAGCCATTTGCTCAATTAAATTACATTCTAAAGGATAGTATGATGGACTGATTGTTCTAAATGATACACCAAAATATTTAACGTAATCTTTTTCGATTCCAATTACTTTTGATGTGATATATTGAACTGCAGCTTCATTTAATCCCATACCAACAATTTTAAAATTATCAAAATTACATAATCCCATTCTAATAAGATTATTTCTTTTATCTTTAACTTCTTGAATATAGTGAATACATTCATGAATTGCGAATTCTTCTAAATCTTCGATAGCAATTTTTTCGTTAAAGTATATAGATGTATTTTTATAAAAGTAGTTTGCTTCTGCCATGCCTTCTGGCATTGTTGCTCTATACATACCTAATTTTGATAGTTTTGCAAATAAATCACTCTCATTAAAACAAAGTTCTGGAAATGTATTGCATAACTTTGTAGCGATATTATGAGAGATACGATTTACAGACATTGTATCAAGTATGTCTACTACTCTTATACCATCTTTTCTTAAATCAGATTCGATGCTCATTGTATCCTCCGTTTTTTGACTTTTTGTATAAAATTTCGTCAAATTCATTATACAATATTTCGTCATAAATGTGTATTACATTTACATTACATTTGTGTTACAAAAATATTACAAATGTATATTGAAGATAGTTACAATTCATAGTTTATGACAAAAATATATATATTATCAATTTTTTAATATACTTTTAACTGAATTGCGAAAGGTAACTAGATATAAATTTTATTTGCAGAAATGTGATTTTTGTAATAAAATTACTTGCAAAAATGTGATTTGATTTTAATTACTAATGTTTGGAGAGATAAAAAATGAAAATAGGTATAATAACGGATATTCATAGTAATATTCAAGCCCTAGATGCTGTATTAAAGGAATTTGATAGAAGAGAAGTTGAGAAAATAATATGTTGTGGAGATATAATTGGAATAGGACCAAATCCAGAGGAAACAGTCCAGATGTTAATTAAAAGAAAACATAGTTTAATATCAGTAAGAGGAAACCATGAAAAATATTTAATTGAGGGGTTACCAAGAGAAGTGCATGAAGATAAAAGAAAAATGAGTCCAGAGGAAATAAAAAATCATGAATGGAATCATAACAAGCTAAGTGAAGAGTCTAAAAATTTTATTATTGAATTGCCAGAAACAAGAAGCTTTGAAATAGAAAATAAGAAAATACATGTTGTACATTATCCATGCAATGAAGAAGGAAATTATAAAAAAATTATCAAAAGACCTACTATTGCTGATAATCAAGAGATGTTTAAGAAAATAGATGCTGATATATTTTTATATGGGCACACACATACTATTAGCGTGAATAGTAATGATGATAAATGGTATATAAATACTGGGGCCGTAGGTTGTATTATTGACAATGATATGGCTAGTGCAGGAATATTAAGTATTAATAATGGAAAAGTAGATTTTCAATGTTTAAGTATTGAATATGATATTAAGAAAACTATAGAAGAAATAAATAAAATAAAGTTTCCAATGTATAAAAAAATATTAAAAATATTTTATAGAAGAGATATGGAAGGAAATTAATAACTTGATTTTATTAAGGATAAATATATGTTATAGAAGAAAACTCTAATAATAAAAAATAAATTTACAATTTTCATACTAAGAATAAAACTAAAAGAACCGCATAAAATTAAATATTAGAATTTGGAGGTTTTTTTATGTTTTTAATATTTAATAAAGAAAAAATACAAACATATGCAGTATCAATATTGACAGTTGCAGTTTTAATAGCTGTTGCGAATATAAAGAATATAAGTGCAATTCCCGCATCTACTACGGAAAAATATTTACCGATTTATAATGTGCAAACACAAGAAAACAAAATTGCATTTACAATGAATTGTGCGTGGAATGCTGATGATATAGATAGCATTTTAGAAACGCTAAAAAATAATGATGTACATATAACATTTTTTATGGTAGGGGACTGGGTAGACAAATATCCAGAAGCAGTAAAAAAGATATATGAAGCAGGTCATGAAATAGGAAGCCATAGTAATACACATCCACATGTAAATAATTTATCAGCAGAAAAAAATTTAGAAGAAATAAATTTAAGTGTAAATAAAATAGAAAAAATAACAGGACATAAAACCAATTTATATAGAGCACCATATGGGGAATATAATAATATAGTAATAAAAACGGCACAGGAAAATGGATTTTATACTATTCAATGGAATTTAGATACTCTTGATTATCAAGGACTAACAGGTGAAGAAATGTGGAATAGGTTAAAAAATAAATTAGATGGAGGTTCAATAATATTAAGTCATAATGGAACTAAGCATACTGCAGATAGTTTAGATATGTTAATAAAAAATATTAAAGCAAGTGGATTCAAATTAATTACTATTTCTGAATTAATATATAAAGATAATTATTCAATAAATAACAATGGAACTCAAGTATTTAACTAAGAGTATAAAAAGTAAAGATTAGGAAATACTGAAGGCAAAGGAGAACGTTATGCCATTAGTTGGAATAATTGCGAAAAAGAGAGATTTTCAAGCAATTAAAAAAGAATTGCAGAATTGTAATATTGAGTTAATACATTTAAATAAAGAAACAATAATGAATGTTAATAAAATATTCTTTGAAGAAATAATAATTTTAGAGGACATAAATTTAATGCCTAGTGAATATAAATTTATGAATGAAGTTGTTTTAAAAACCAAATATTTAATAATTAATGCTGATATAGAAATAAATATTTTAAAATATATAACAATAGAAAAACCTGTAAAAGTAATAACATTTGGTTTTAATTCTAAAGCTACTATAAGTATATCAAGTGTAAATGATGAGAAAATAATTGTATGTTTACAAAGAAATCTTGAGAGAGTAGACAACAAAATTATAGAGGCACAAGAAAAAGAAATCAAAATAGTTAAAGATACTAATAGAAAAATTCATAATAAATTAGTTGTTTTTATTGTAAAAGAACTGCATAATATTAAATAAATTACCTATAAATACCAATATTTGAGGAAAAACCATCAAAAAAATAGAAAAAATTAACTTTTTATGTAGACAAAACCAAAAAAGTGTAGTATAATAAGAATTGTAGAAAATTTAAAAAGAGAAAAGCAAGACGAGAAATTTACAATTGATAAAGAAAATTTAAGGAGGAAACAAAATTGGATACAAATTATTTAGAAAACAACTACTTAACATTAGTAGGAAAAGTTACAGGCGAAAAGAAATTCAGCCACGAAATTTATGGTGAGAAATTTTACTCATTCAACTTATCAATACCACGTTTAAGTGGAAACTCAGATATTATACCAATAACAATATCTGAAAGATTAATAACAGACGAAATGTTAACAGAAGGAAATAAACTATTAATAAAAGGTCAATTTAGATCATATAATAGTTATGAAAATGAAAGAAATAAATTAATCTTAACAGTATTTGCAAAAGATGTTGAAGAGTTAAAAGAAAATGAAGAACAAGAAGAAAATGACATAGTAAAAAAAGATGAAACAACAAACGAAGTTGTACTTATCGGATTTGTATGTAAAAAACCAATTTACAGACAAACACCATTTGGAAGAGAAATTGCAGATTTATTATTAGCAGTAAACAGAGCATATAATAAATCAGATTATATTCCAACAATAGCATGGGGAAGAAATGCAAGATTCTGCCAAAACTTAGAAGTTGGAGCTCAAGTAAAAATTATAGGAAGAGTTCAATCAAGACAATATGAAAAGAAATATGAAGATGGAACATCAGAAATGAAAGTAGCTTATGAAGTTTCAATATGTAGTTTAGAATTAATAAACGAAGAAGGAACAGAAAATAAAGAAGAAAATGAAAGCCAAGAGGCTGTTTAGTATAAATAAATCAACTGTACTGCAATAAAAGTAGTACAGTTGATTTTTTGTTATTATATTGTTATAATATGGATATTGAAAAACGGAGGTTACATATGAAAAACAAGAAAAAAATTTGCTTTGAAATAATGGCAATAGTATTAATTGCAATATTTTGTATTAGTTTAACACCAAAGACATTGCAAAATGACACATATTATACAATAAAAATAGGAGAACACATAACACAAAATGGTGGAATAGATATGATGGATCCATTTTCGTGGCATGAAGGATTAGAATATACATATCCACATTGGCTATATGATGTTATGATATATTTAATATATTCAGCAGGAGGAATGTTAGGAATATATATATCAACCTGTGTATTTTCTGTATTACTAGGGATAGCTATATTTAAAACTAATTCAAAACTTACTAAAAATCAAGTGATATCTTTTGTAATAACATTAGGAGCAATGTATTTATTAAAAGATTATATTGCAGCAAGAGCTCAATTAGTAACATTTATATTATTTACGATTCAATTATACTTTATGGAAAAGCTTGTTAATACAAGTAAAAAAAGATACGGAATAGGGCTAATATTAATTGCGATATTAATATCTAATTTGCATGTTGCAGTATGGCCATTTATGTTTATATTATATTTGCCATATATAGCCGAATATGTAATAGCAATAATTGAAGAAAAAATTGCAAAGAAATATGGTAAAGAACCAAAAGAAGGATATAAAGTTTCAATAAAAAGAAGAGATGGAACAAAATACTTAATTATTGTAATGATAATATGTGCATTTGCAGGATTTTTAACACCATTAGGAACTACACCATATACGTATTTAATAAAAACAATGCAAGGAAATACAACGCAAAATATAAATGAACATTTACCAATGACATTAATCAATTGTGTAGGAATATTAAGTGTATTAATAATATTTGCAGCGATTTTAATATTTACAGATACAAAGATTAGGCTAGCAGATCTATTTATGTTAGGAGGATTAATATTCTTGATGTTATATTCAAAAAGACAATCAACAATGTTTGTAATAATGTGTTCAGTTATACTAAACAGACTAGTGTATTCTGGACTGAAAAAAAATGAAGAAGACATAGATAATAAATTGGTAAATATTTCAACAACATTATTTGGATGTACTGTAATAACAGGAATAGTGTTAATATTAAGCTTATATTTTGTACAGCCAAAGATAAAAGCTAGTTATATTGATGAAAAAACTTATCCAGTAGAAATGAGTGATTTTATATTACAATATTTTGAAGAAAATAATATAGATATAAAAAGTGTAAGACTATATAATGAATACAATTATGGAAGTTATTTATTATATAGAGGAATACCTGTATTTATAGATTCAAGATGTGACTTATATGCACCTGAATATAATGGCGGAAGAGACATATTTATGGACTTTATGAAAAGCTCTAATTTAGATATATGGTTTGAAGATATATTTGATAAATATAAAATAAATTATGTGATTTTGTATAAAAATTCTAAGATGAATATGATTATACAAGATTCACATTTAGAAGGATATGAATTATTGCATAAGGATGATAATTTTGTTTTTTACAAATTGAACAAAACAGAACCGGTCCCAAATGCGCAGAAAGGAGTAATATGAAAAATTATATAGTAAATGAAGAAGAAAATGGTAAAAGATTAGATGTATATATTGCAAGTAAAGATGAAGAAATAACTAGATCTTCTGCTCAAAGGCAAATTGAACAAGGAAATGTAGTTGTTAATGGTAAAGTAATAACTAAAGTTTCTTATAAAGTTACTGAAGGTGATGACATTAAAATTGAAGAGCAAGAACCAGTAGAGATTGAATTAAAAGCTCAAGATATTCCTATTGATATTATTTATGAAGATAAAGATATTATTGTAGTAAACAAGCCTAAGGGGATGGTTGTACATCCTGCAAATGGTAATCCTGATGGGACTTTAGTTAATGCTATTATGGCTATTTGCAAAGATAGTTTATCTGGAATTGGTGGAGAGATTAGACCAGGTATAGTTCATAGATTAGATAAAGACACTTCTGGACTTTTAATTGTTGCTAAAAATGATATGGCACATGTTAATATGAGTGAACAGATTAAAAGACATGAGGTTAAAAAAACATATATTGCATTAGTTAGAGGAATTGTTAAAGAAAATGAGGCCACTATAGATATGCCTATAGGTAGAAGTAATTCTGATAGAAAAAAGATGGCTGTTACTAAAACCGGAAAAAATGCAGTAACTCATATTAAAGTTTTAAAAAGATATGATAAATATACATTATTAGAGATAAATATTGAAACAGGTAGAACTCATCAAATACGTGTACATTTAGCTCATATTGGTTATCCTGTTATAGGAGATTATATTTATTCAAATGGAAAAAATGAGTTTGGAATTGTAGGGCAATGCTTGCATGCAAAGTCTTTGGAATTTAAACATCCGATTACAGGAAAAGATATGAAATTAGAGGCTCCATTACCAGAGTATTTTGAGAAAGTTCTTCAAGAACTTGATACTAGAGCAATATAAAAATCTGGCAAGAGAACCCTGCCAGAGAAATCTATATAAAGCCTTTTAGAAAAGTAAAAGGAATTAATATATAATATGCAAAGATTTAGAAAAAAGAACCAGTCCAAGATAAAGTTGGGAAAGGAATTTATAATGGAAGAAAGATTACAAAAATATCTTGCAAATAGTGGAGTGGCATCTAGAAGAAAATGTGAAGAACTAATTTTGCAAGGAAAAGTTGAAGTAAATGGCAAAGTTGTTACAGAACTAGGAACAAAGATCAATCCGGAAAAAGATATTGTAAAATTTGATGGAAAAGAAGTAAAACAAGTTAAAAAAATGGTGTATATATTATTAAATAAGCCAATTGGATATGTAACTACTGCAGATGATCAGTTTGACAGAGATACAGTTTTAGATTTAGTAAAAGTAAAAGAAAGAATTGTTCCTGTAGGAAGGCTTGATATGTATACATCTGGAGCTTTAATATTAACTAATGACGGTGATTTTGTATATAAAGTTACACATCCAAAACATGAAATAGAAAAAACTTATACTGTTACTGTAAAAGGTATTGTACAAAATAGTGAGGTTGAACAATTACGTAAAGGTGTAAAAATAGATGATTATACAACAAAGCCTGCAAAAGTAAAAATTTTAAAAACAGATACAGAAAAAAATTTTTCTAGATTGGAAATAACTATTCATGAAGGGAAAAATAGACAGGTACGTAAAATGTGTGAAGCCGTAGATAGAAAAGTATTAGCATTACATAGAAGTAAAATCGGTGGTATAGGGGTAAAGGATATTGAACTTGGAAAGTGGAGATATTTACGAGAAAATGAAATACAAAAATTAGTAAAATAGTTGAAAATTTTTTATCTAAAATATATAATATAATTGATAAACAAAAGAAAAAAGGAGCAGAAAAATGGAAGAAGTCAAACAAGGTCAAATAGTTGATGGAATTGTAACAGGAATTCAGCCATATGGGGCTTTTGTTAGAATGGAAAATGGAACAGATGGCTTAGTATATATAGAAGATTTATCTGTTGCAAGAATAAAATCACCAAAAGATAGGGTGAAAATTGGACAAAAAATAAAATGTATGGTAAAATATATCGATAAAGAAACAGGCAAAGTAAATTTATCATACAAAAATTGTTTGGGAACATGGGAAGAAAATGCCCAAAAATTCAAAGAAGGAATGACCGTAAAGGGCATAGTTAGAGATACTGAGAAAAATAAAAATGGTGTGTTTATTGAATTAACACCAAATTTAATAGGTATGGCAGAATATACAGATGAATTAAAATATGGAGAAACGATAGATGTATGCATAAAAAAGATTTTGCCAGAGAAGAAAAAGGTAAAATTAACAATATTGTAAAAACAATGTTTAAAATGGAGCTATAATAAGCTACCAAAAAGGAGGGATTGAAATGGTTGAAGATAACCAAATCAAAGCGCAAGTATCACCATTTGCTATAAGAGAAGGTGAAATAAAAACATTTGATGGGAAAGATGGATATGTATCTATGAATCAAATAATACATAAAATTAACATAGGACATATAACAGATATTCATTTTGCGATATTAGAATTAGTAAATGAATTTGAATTTATAACATCTAGACAATTATATCAAATGCTAGAATGGAAAGGGATAGACCCTAAATCACAAGACAAATTAAATAACAAGTTAGATCAACTTGTAAAATCAAAAATTTTAACAAGATATTATTTTACATCTGAAGAAGGAAAAGGAATATACAGAATTTACTGTCTAGAAAAGATGGGAAAATATTTATTAACATCAAAAGAAATTGAATGTAAATGGCAACAAACAGACAATGTAAAACCTGTTCCAATGATAAAGAAAAGATTAGCAGGAAATCAAACTTTAATAGCATATTTAAGAAAAGTTAAAGCTTTTGATAGCTATGTTGTAAAACCAGCATTAACAGCTAAAATATCAGGAAAAATATTTAAAGCAACAGGTGGTTCTGTAAAATTAACTAAAAACAGAAAATCTGTAACATTTTTATTTGAAGTAATAAGAAGGGAACCAGATTGGCAAAAGAAGTTAGTTGATAAAATGGCTATGTACAAAGAATTTTATGAAAATTTTGTGCCAGGAGATTCTGGATTTTCAGCTATGCCACAATTAATATTTGTATGTGAAGATGACAAACATACTGCAGAAACATTTAAAGAAATTGTAAAAAATAAATTAGAAATACCACAAATAAAATTATATTTTACAACAGATTTAAGACAAAACCAAGAAACACTAGAAAACACATTAATTGAATTCAGAATTGATGAGGCAACAAAGAAATATAAAATGTATAATGTAGAAGCAAAAATATTAGGAATATAGACATAGAAGGGAAATAAGGATGTTTGGACATAGGCCGGATGGCAAAAGGATAAAACAATTACCACCAATTTTTAAAATTATGCCTTGTGTAATGCTTGATAGAGCGGATTCGCAGGTGTATTTTAAACAAGATATAGCATTAAAAAATTTAGATGAATATATAGATAAAAAAGCAAAAGAAGGAATACGATTATCATACATGAATATCATTTATGCAGCACTTGTAAAAATAATAGGAGAAAGACCAAGTTTAAATAGATTTGCAATGAATGGAGCTTTATATAAAAGAGATAAAATATATGTATCACTTGTTATAAAAAAGAGTTTGACAGATGATGGACCAGAAACGCCAATAAAATTAGATTTTGATGGAAATGAAAATATCTTTGAAATTAAAGAAAAACTAGATATTGCAATAGAAAAAAATAAGGAACTTGAAAATTCAAATAAAACAGATAAATTAGTAAATGTTTTAAATATAATTCCAAGTGGATTGATAAGAGCTGTTGTTAAATTTTTGATGTTCTTAGATAAACATGGGTTATTACCAAGAAAAATTATTGATGCAAGTCCATTCCATACGAGTGTATTTTTAACAAATGTGGGCTCATTAGGGATTGATAGTATTTATCATCATATTTATAATTTTGGAACTACTAGTATGTTTTTCTCTATGGGAAAAAAGAAAAAAAGTTATATTTATGAAGATGATGAAATTAAAGAGGAAAAATGTATTACTCTAGCTTTTGTTGGAGATGAAAGAATTTGTGATGGATATTATTATGCTTCTTCTTTTAAACTTTTATCAAAATATTTGAAGAAACCTGAACTTTTAGAGGGGTTGGTAGATGAAAAGGAAGAAATTACAAATTAATTAAAAAGTTTTACAAAAATGGTTGACTTTATGAATAAAATATGGTATTATTATTAGGCGTTAAGAAATGGGTCAGTAGCTCAGTTGGATAGAGTACGGGCCTTCTAAGCCTGGGGTCGGGGGTTCGAATCCCTTCTGGCTCACCATAAACGTAAAGCACTTATGTATGATATACATAGGTGTTTTTTTGTGTGTGAAATTGAAAAACGAAGAACAATTAAATTTTATAAATATTAATTATAAAATTAAAACCTACTCTGTTTAAATAGTACAGGGTAGGTTTTTAGGAAACAAATATAAATATATATTTTAAATAGATTATTGTTGAACTTCATATTCATTTATATTTGGTTCAGAAAAATCAGATTCCATTACAGTATTTAATTCTAACACATATTCATGTAAAGGTTCGCGTTTAGGAAAATCATCAGATATTTCATTTGATTTTTTATATTCATAAGCTATAGTACTAAGAGGAAAGCCTGTTTCCTTGTCTATGTAAATTCCTTCAGAATTATATGAATATGGATTTTTAAAATTAGCTAAGTAATAACATTGATTTCCGTTAAAGTTTGTTGTTTTTATTGATGCTAATACAGAATATTTAAGTAGTTGCCACCAATTTTCTGTATAAAATGGATTTTGCAAATTATCATAAATCTCCATTGTTTTATTTAAAATTGCTTTTTTTCCTTCTGGGGAATTTACATATATATTCACTGAATACATATTGTCTGAATCATTCTCATTAGAAACTTTATTTGCAAACATAGTTGTAGTTGATATATTTCCGTCTTCTGTGAGTTGAGTTATTATTATTTTTTTCTTATTATCTAATCTGAATGTTTCTTCTTTACTATAATTTCCAAGATTATAGCTATATGATATTTCATGATAATTAGTTGCCATTTTTGTTTTTTCAGCTTTATTAGATAAATCTGAAATGATGATGATTTTTCTTAGTGTTAAAGTTACAAATAATAATATAACAGTTAATATTATTATTTGGAGTATTTTCATTTTATTATTGTATTTTTTCATATACTTGATTTCTCTGTTATCTCTATGTAAATTATTTATTTTTAAATCATTTTTCATATTTTCTAATATATTTTTACAGTTGTTACATGTATTTAAATGCTCTTCAATAAAAATATTTGTGTCTTTATTTGTCAAATTTTCTATATAATTGGGTAATAAATCTTGAATGATTTTACAATTTCTTTCATTTTTCATACTAATCGACCTCCTTTAATTTACTTTTTCCTCGATAAAATGTTATTCTAGCCCAATTTTCTGTTTTATTCAAAATAGTTGCTATCTCTTTAAAACTTAATTCTCCTGTTATTCTCAAATATATAACTTCTCTTGTTTTCTCATCTAATTTTTGCATTTTTTTATATAGTGAGATTTTTTCATCATTTGAAATAACCTGATTTTCTGTTGATTCTGGTGCTTGTACGTCAAATAGATTTTCTTCAATATTTATTACCTTTTTATTTTTTCTACATTGATCATACCATAGATTTTTGGCTATTTGACATAACCATACTGACATTTTGCATTTACCTTTATATGTATCGATTTTTTGTACGGCCTTATAAAAAGTTTCTTGGGTTAGTTCTTCTGAGATATCATTATCATGAGTTAAACAGAATAGATATTTGTTTACTGTTTCAAAATATTCTTCATATATTTGTTTAATATCCTGCATAACTTTTATCCTCCTTTTGTATATAAGACGTTATAAAATTGTTTTTGTTACAAAAATTATTAAATTTATTAGTTAATAATTTTAATAATATTATCATAATAAAAAGTTTTTTTCTATAAAAAAATATAATATTTGATATAAAAAAATCAAGCGAACAAAATGTGAAATCTTTGTTGTAATATAAAAATTGATATGATAAAATTAAGAAAAAATACTATATTGGAGTAGCTATGGAAATAAGAGAATTAACAATAAAAGAAAAAATAGGGCAAATGGTAATAATAGGGATGGACACGAACTATGTAACAGATAGGATAAAAAACATGATACAAAACTATAAAATAGGTGGAATAATCTTATATAGAAAAAATTTTTCAACATATCAAGATATGTTAAAATTAATAAAAGAATTAAAAGAGCTTAATAAAGAAAATAAGATTCCGTTATTTATAGCGATAGACCAAGAGGGTGGAAGAGTAAATAGAATGCCCAAAGAAATAAAAAATTTACCAACTGCAAACAAAGTTGCAAGTTTTGGTGGAAGAGATTTAGTAGAAAAATCTGCTGAAATTACGGGAAAGATGTTGCGTGAATCTGGATACAATTTGAATTTTGCACCAGTTTTAGACATTAATAGAACTGAAAATCAAGGTGCTGCAATTGGTGACAGAAGTTTTAGCAATAATAAAGAAACAGTTGTTGAATGTGGAGTAGCAATGATGAAAGCATTACAAAAAAATAATGTTTTATCAGTAGTAAAGCATTTTCCTGGGCATGGAGCAACAAAAAAAGATTCACATTATTTTTTGCCAGTAATAAATGTACCTATGAAAAAAATTGAAAATGAAGATATGTATCCATTTGAACAAGCAATAAAAAATGGAGCTGATGCAGTGCTAGTAGGTCATTTATTGATAATGGGAGTTACAGGAATTTATCCAGCATCATTATCTAGAAGGTTTATTACTAAATATTTAAGAGCAAAATATAGATATAATGGATTGGTTGTAACTGATGATTTAAAAATGAGAGCAATAAAATTCTTTTATGGATCTGATTTAGCTGTTAGAAAAGCATTTGAAGCAGGAAATGATATTATAGTTTTTAGATTTAATGCAGAAGAAGAGAAAAGAGTATTAAATAAAATTGAGAATCTTGTACAAACTGGAAAGATAAAAGAAAGCAGAATTAATAAGAGCGTTAAAAGAATAATTCAAATGAAAGAAAAATATAATATTTCTGATACACAAGAATTTGAAGGCATAAATGTTAAAAAAGTAAATAAAGAAATAGAAGAAATAAGAAAAATATGCAAAATATAAAAGAGGGTTCACTGGAAAAAAGAGTGAACCTTCTAATTTTTTATTCTTCCCAGAAAGCTTTATAAGTTCTATAAGCTGTATAAATATCAAATTTACTTGTAACTTCATAAGGCGCATGCATTGAAAGTACTGGAACACCGCAATCTATAACATCTACTCCCTTATTAGCTAAGATGTATGCGATAGTACCGCCACCACCAACATCAACTTTTCCAAGTTCAGAAATTTGATATCTAATATCATTTTTCTCTAAAACTCTTCTAACCCATGCTACAAATTCTGCATTTGCATCAGATGCGCCAGATTTTCCACGAGCACCAGTATATTTGTTAAGACCAATACCACGTCCCAAAAATGCAGCATTTGTTCTATCAGAAACACTTGCATAAAGTGGATCATATCCAGCATCAACGTCAGCTGATAGCATTCTAGAGAAACAGAATACTTTATCTAATAAATTAGGTCTGTTTTCTCCTGTTTTATTTAATAATTCAGAAACAAAATAATCAAACATATGTGATTCCATACCTGTATTACCCATGCTTCCAATTTCTTCTTTGTCTGATAATATACAAACAGCAGTTGTTTTTACATTTTCTAAACTCATCATAGCTGATAATGATGTATAAGCACATATTTTATCATCTTGACCATATGCAGCAACCATGCTTCCATCAAAACCTAAAGAACGAGCTTTAAAAGCTGGAACCACTTCGATTTCTGAACTTAAGAAATCAGCTTCTGTAATATTGTATTTTTGATTTAATATATTTAAAATGTTTAATTTTATTTTTTCAGCACATTTTTCATCATCATATGGAATACTTCCAAGTAAAACAGCTAAATCTTCACCATCGATTCCATTTTTTAATTTTTTCTCCATTTGGTCTTGAGCTAAATGTGGTAATAAATCAGTAATTGTAAAGATTGGATCATTATCATCTTCACCTATATTAATTGTGACTTTTTCACCATTTGCTTTTACAATAACTCCATGTAAGCTTAGGGGAATTGTTGTCCATTGATATTTTTTTATTCCACCATAATAATGTGTTTTAAAGTATGCAAATCCAGAGTCTTCATATAATGGATTTGGTTTTAAATCAAGTCTTGGAGAGTCTATATGTGCACCAACTATTTGAATTCCGTTTTCTAATTTTTCTGTTCCAATAACCGCTAAATACATGCTTTTTTCTCTATTAATAAAATATACTTTATCTCCTGGTTGTAATGTTTCGTAAGTAGATAAATCTCTAAAGCCATTTGATTCTGCTATAGCTTTTGCTGTAACAACAGCTTCTCTTTCTGTTTTGGATTTATTCATAAAGTTCATGTATCCATTGCAATATGAATAAATTGCTTCTTTTTCGCGTGTGTCAATTTGTGACCATCCGATTTCTTTTTTGTTAAAAAGTTTTTCTTCCATTAAAATCATCCTTTCTTATGTGTTGTTGAAGTATCACTTCTTATATTTTATTGTAGTATATCACTTTATGTTTAATTTTTCCATAGCTTGATAAAAATATTCAAGAAAATTGTTTACAAAAAATAGTCCTTTTGTTATAATTAAAATGTATATGATAAACAAAGGAGAACTATACATGGAATACCAAAATATAGATGAAAATGCAAAATATTTGAAAGCATGTGAGAATGTAAAAAAGATAGTAAATGCAATAAAAGCAATAAAAATAAAATATTATACTAATTTTGCTAAAATTTCTGAAGAAGATAAAAAAACATATGATGAATTAGAAACAAATTTAGATAAAATATCTGAAGAAAACGAGCTAAATGGTTTAAAAATAGCATTAATGGAAGAAGTTTCTGCAAAATATGATCAAAAAGAATTAAAGGAAGAACCTCAAAATCCTAAAGTGATAGATAAAAGATTGTTAGCATGTTATGGAAATATTGATGTTCAGCAAAAAGCTATATCTATGGGACAAATTGGAAAGGCAAGAAAATGTCAAATAATATTAGAAAAATATTTAGAAGAAATTAATATTGATAAATATAGAGAGATGGTTGCTAATTATAAAAGAGAAAAATTTGCAGAATTAGTAATGGAAAGAGTAGCAGTAGAAGAGAAAAATGAAGAATATTTAAATTACATGAAAAAATGCTTTGATTATGGAACAGCAAATGAGAGAAATGAAGCTGTTAATAAAATAGAAAAATTAGTTGAAAGATTGCAAGTTAATCTTGTAGATGAACAAACAAATGAAGAAAGAAATGAAAAAGATACAGAATTAGAATTACAAATAGGGTAACATAGGAGGAAAAAGTGGAAAGAGTATATGAGGAAGCTTTTTATGAAGTTGATGAAGTCTTAAAATTAATGCCTATAGATTTGCGTAGTAAGATACCGATACAGTTTAGACAAGTAATTTCAGAGAATAAGGCGAAAAATTATAAAAAAGATATACATGAACCATTAAATAAACAAGAATTAAAAAAAGAAACGGTTATTATCTTAGGATTAATATATAGAGATTTTTTAGCAAGTCCTGAAGAAAAAGAAAAATTACAAAAGCAGGACTTAGATGAAATACAAAAAGTAGAACAAGAAGTACAAGAACAATATGAAAATCAGTTGATTATATATAAAGAAAGAGGAATTTTTCATAAAATATTTGATTTTATAAAAGGAATTTTTAAAAGAAATAAAATTTAAAAATTTTGTCGAAATTTATTGACTTATATGGTTCTTTTTGCTAAAATAACAGCATAAATCATATATTTATATGTTTTATAAAATCCGTTTATTGAACTAGATAGATTGCTTTAAAAACCAGTTATCTAGTTCTTTTATTTTTTTATTTAATATGTATTGAAAAATGGAAGAAAAAATGGTATTATATTAATATAGATTAAAAAAAAACCGAATTTGCAGTTTTTATTTTAATCTATTTTTTTTGTTTTATTGCAAAAGAGGTAAATAGGAGGAAAAAATGAACACAAAATATGTATTTGTAACAGGTGGAGTAGTATCAGGACTAGGAAAAGGAATAACAGCAGCATCATTAGGAAGACTATTAAAAAATAGAGGTTATAAAGTAACAATTCAAAAATTTGATCCATACATAAATGTGGACCCAGGAACAATGAGCCCATATGAACATGGAGAAGTATTTGTAACAGATGATGGAGCAGAGACAGATTTAGATTTAGGACATTATGAAAGATTTATAGATGAAAATTTAACTAAAAACTCAAGTGTAACAATGGGGAAAATATATTCATCAGTAATAGAAAAAGAAAGAAGAGGAGATTACTTAGGAAAAACTGTACAAGTAATACCACATATAACAAATGAAATAAAAGAAAAAATCTATAGTTTTGAGAATACAGACACAGATATAGTAATAACAGAAGTAGGAGGAACTGTAGGAGATATAGAAGGATTATCAATAATAGAGGCAATACGCCAAGTTGGACTTGAAAAAAATCCAGAAGATGTTATATATATTCATGTAACATTATTACCATACATATTTGGTTCAAACGAAATAAAATCAAAACCAACACAACATTCAGTAAAAGAGCTACAAAGCTTAGGAATTCAACCTAATATTTTAGTATGTAGAACAGAACAAGATATTCCAGATACAATAAGAGAAAAATTAGCACTATTTTGCAATGTAAGAAAAAGTAGTGTAATACAAAATAAAACAGCAGACAATTTATATGCTGTGCCTTTAATGCTTGAAGAAGAAGGATTAGCTAGGGAAGTATGTAATCATATGAGATTAGATAGATATGTACCAGATAATACTGAATGGCAAAAGATGATTGATAATGTAAGAAAAATTGGGGATGAAACTGTAAATATTGCAATAGTAGGTAAGTATATTAAGTTAGAAGATTCATATTTATCTGTAATAGAAAGTTTGCACCATGCAGGATTTGCAAATCATGTAAAAGTAAACATTGAATTGATTGACTGTGAAACAGTTAATTCAGAAAATGTTTCAGAAAAATTAAAAGGACTCCAAGGAATAATTGTTCCAGGTGGTTTTGGAAACAGAGGAATTGAAGGAAAAATTGAGACAATAAGATATGCAAGAGAAAACAATATACCATTTTTAGGCATATGTTTGGGTATGCAAATGGCAGTTGTGGAATTTGCAAGAAATGTATTAGGTCTAAAAGATGCTAACTCAGCAGAATTTAGTGAGATAACAGCAAATCCAGTAATTCATATTATGGATGAACAAATTGGCATTGATAAAAAAGGTGGAACAATGCGTTTAGGAGCATATCCATGCATATTGAAAGAAGGAACTTTAGCAAAAGAGTTGTATGGAACAGAGGCAATTTCAGAAAGACATAGACATAGATATGAATATAATAATGAATATAAAGAAAGATTAGAAGAAGCGGGATTAATATGTTCTGGAACTTCTCCAGATGGAAAATTAATTGAAATTGTGGAATATAGAAAACATCCGTATTTTATAGCAGGTCAATTTCATCCAGAATTAAAATCAAGACCTAATAAACCAGCACCATTATTTGTTGGATTGGTAAAAGCTGCAAAAGAAGTAAAATAATAGAAAGACACCCTATGTAGGGTGTCTCTTTTAAACTCTAAAAAGAAAACTTAAATAATATTACTTGTAATACATTTTGTTATTCTTGAAATACATTCTTCAAGATAATTAATCAGTAATTCGATGTGTGTGTCTGTTAACGGAATTGCAGGGTTATCTGATGACCAGATTAAGCCTTTATTTAAGTTTACACTTAAACTTGTGTCTTCTTCATTAGGTGAATGAATATTAATCATTAAGAATTCATCTAACAAAGTGCAGTTATAGTCAAAGATATAAGTGTGCTTGAATGATTTGTATCCAGTATAAGTTTCTGTTGATTCATCATTCAGATATTCTGCATAATATGCTACCTGAAATGGCGAAGAGGTAAATTCTGCTGTAGTTCCCAGTTTGGTGGTTGAATTAACTTTTATATTTGGTAATTCCATAGAACTGGAATCAAAAGTCAAATCCAATTTTAACTGGTCTAAATAATCAGATGTTGGTTTTACTGATGCTAATGAGCAATAAGGATTTATTGCTTTATCATATTGCATAAGCAAGCTTTCCAAAATGTTTGATTTTGGTGAAGTTGTATCCAGTGCTGTTGAATACTGTTTCTGAAGTAATGAGTTATTAAAAAGTTCCTTATAAATTTTGTCAATAAAAGAATTAAAGATTTCTTTATTATACTCACCTTTTAATAACAACACTAAGACAACTAAACCTTTAGTGGAATGAATTTCATTCCAGATAATGTCCCTCTGCTTTGTGCCAAGAATCTGAATAGCATTGTTTACAATGTCTTTTGACAACATATCATCTTTGTATGTTGCATAATTACCGCCACAATGTACTAATTTGGTAGTACCAAGCTTAAAGCTTGAAACAGATAAGCTAGTGGAATTCTGCCGTTCAGCTCCCATAAGTTTCATTGCTGTTTCAAACTCACGAATTGAAATACCCATTTTCTTTCCTCCTTAGAATTTTTTATAAAATATATTACAGCCAATATTATATCATAAATATATATAATTAGCAAATTTTTCCTTTTAAGTTCTAATTCAAATAAAAATAGCATAAAATAGATTGAATGCAAATGTGAACTTTTTGTGAAAATTAAATAAATCTATTGACATTGATAAAAAATGGGTATATATTATTAGCAGTCAATATAAAAGAGTGCTAATAATAAAAGTTAGCCAAATAAAGGAGGTAATATTTATGATAAAACCATTAGCAGATAGAGTATTGGTAAAAATGAAAGAAAGTGAGGAAACTACAAAAAGTGGAATAATCTTAGCAAGTTCAGCACAAGAAAAACCACAAATAGCAGAAGTTATAGAAGTAGGACCAGGAAGATTAATAGATGGAAAAAGAGAAGAAATGGAAGTGAAAAAAGGAGATAATGTAGTTGTAAGCAAATATGGAGGAACAGAAGTAAAATATGAAGGCGAAGATTACATTATTTTAAGAGAAGAAGATATATTAGCTATAGTAAAATAATTTAAAAGAAAGGAATGATTAATATGTCAAAACAAATTAAATTTGGAGAAGATGCAAGAAAATCTTTATTAGAAGGTGTTAATAAATTAGCAGACACAGTAAAAGTTACATTAGGTCCAAAAGGAAGAAATGTAGTGCTAGACAAAAGTTATGGAGCACCATTAATTACAAATGATGGTGTAACAATAGCAAAAGAGATCGAATTAGAAGATAAATTTGAGAACATGGGAGCTCGTTTAGTAAAAGAAGTATCTACGAAAACAAATGATGTAGCAGGAGATGGAACTACAACAGCAACAGTTTTAGCACAAGCAATGATAAAAGAAGGTGTAAAAAATGTTGCTGCAGGTGCAGACCCAATGGCAATTAAAAGAGGTATAGAAAAAGCTGTAGATGGAGCAGTTGCAGAATTAAAGGAAATTACATCACCAGTAAACGGAAAAGAAGATATAGCAAGAGTTGCAAGTATATCTGCAAATAATACAGAAGTTGGAGAATTAATTGCAGATGCAATGGAAAAAGTATCAAAAGATGGTGTAATAACAATTGAAGAATCAAAAACATCACAAACAGAATTAAATGTAGTAGAAGGAATGCAATTTGATAAAGGATATGTATCACCATATATGGTAACAGATACGGAAAAAATGGAAGCAGTTGTAGATAATCCATATATTTTAATAACAGATAGAAAAATAAGCAATATTCAAGAAATATTACCATTACTAGAAAACTTAATGCAATCATCAGGAAAACTAGTTATAGTATGTGATGATATTGAAAGTGAAGCATTATCAACATTAATATTAAATAAATTAAGAGGAGTATTAAATGTTGTTGCAGTAAAAGCACCTGGATTTGGAGATAAGAGAAAAGCAATGTTAGAAGACATGGCAATTCTAACAGGTGGTGAAGTAATATCACAAGATTTAGGAATGGAATTAAAAGATACACAAATTACACAATTAGGTAGAGCAAAACAAGTAAAAGTACAAAAAGAAAATACAATAATTGTTGATGGTGCAGGAGATAAAGAAAAAATTGCTGAAAGAGTAAGACAAATAAAAGCTCAAATTGAAGAAACAAAGAGTGAATTTGATAAAGAAAACTTACATGAAAGACTAGCCAAAATTGCTGGAGGAGTTGCAGTAATTGGAGTTGGAGCAGCAACAGAAGTTGAAATGAAAGATAAAAAACTAAGAATAGAAGATGCATTATCAGCAACAAAAGCAGCAGTTGAAGAAGGTATTGTAGCTGGAGGAGGAACAACATATGTAAATATTATACCATCAGTAGAAAAAATAGCTGAATCTTTAAATGGTGGAGAAAAATTAGGTGCTGAAATTGTATTAAAAGCACTTGAAGAGCCAGTTAAACAAATTGCAAGAAATGCAGGATTAGAACCAGCTGTTGTACTAGAAGGAGTAAAGAAAGCAGAAAAAGGATTCGGATTTGATGCAGATAAAGAAGAATATGTTGATATGAAGAAAGCTGGAATTGTAGATCCAACAAAAGTTACAAGAAGTGCATTACAAAATGCAGCATCAATTGCAGCAATGGTATTAACAACAGAAAGTTTAGTAACAGATGCTCCAGAACCTAAAGGTTGTGGCTGTGGAAATAACCACGAAATGGATAATGGAATGGGTGGAATGTATTAATAAAGTTCGGAGAATTTTTCTATAATATAAAAAAGGAGGGAAGGTGCAGTGCACCATTTCCCTCCTTTAAACGGTTTTACAGAGTAACCCAGTCATTTCCAAACTGGATACCATTATCACCGTTTTCAATTTCGCACGGTATTTCAATGCCAAGTGCTTCACAGCACTCGGCGAGTTCATCAAGATGGCAATGATAAACTTTGCTATCATGAATAACGTACAAATCACTTGGCGTTCCATATCCGGCGCCAGACGTACGAATTCTAATGATAGCATCGGTATTTGGAACTTTTAAAAGTATACAGTCCCAATAACCGATTCCTCCGACATCACCGTCAGCACCGTTACCACGAGCAAGAACTTTAAACTGCTCTTGCTGATTTTTTAGTACTCTTATTGTACCATTTCCGCGACGGGTGTATCCACCCTCTGATGAAAGCATCATGTATAATGCTTTATCATCAGCTTTATTGATTCTTGGCTTACCGCTTTTGGTGAGTCCAATAGTTAAATCTGGATTTAATCCAGACTTAATTTCTGTATCTCTAGGACAAGTTAAAGCCATAAATCTACGGCCGCGTCCGGTTTCGCCCATTCCAATCTGATAGATTGTACCAAACTCCATGGTTCTTTCGGTTGCTTTCAGTGTCTTGTTTGAATATAACATAAATTCTCCTTTTCTGCCGTGCATATTTGCATAAACTAAGATGTTCTTTAGCTAGGCGCAATTGTGCTTGGCTATAAAAATTAATTAGATTGTTTCTACAGTTATATTATACAGTGAATACTATATTTTGTAAAATTAATAATTATTATCCATATTATAAGAAAAACTTATATAAAATGAATTAATATACTTTGTTTCATTTTGCTGTATTAACGTTTGGATTTAGATACATTATTTCTAATAAAAGCAGAAGATAAAATTTTAGATTTAGAAAGACGAGAACAAGAAAGGGAATATACTACTCAAATTGCTGAACTTAAAAAGATGCAACAAAAAGCAAGAAAGTCAGGAGATTCGGAATTACTTGCACAATTTAAAAAGGAGAGACAAAAATTTGTAAACGTAATGAATTATGATGAATTAACTTATAAGTTAAGAAAATTACAAAATTCACAAAGATTAGAACCAGATGATGAAAAAGTAAAACAAATTATTGCTTTAAGACAGGAATTAGATACTTTGGAGCTTGAGGAGTTTAACAAATAAGAAGTTGTGATATTTCTGCATAAAACTATTTATACATAGTTCATATTTTGGTATTAACTTTGGTAATATATTGGCAAAATAAAAAATCAAGACCTTTAAAGTCTTGATATAACTACATTTTTTATGGTCGAGGTGGTAGCTTTTTCAAACTACACCAAAGTCTTTATTTATCAATGTTTTATGATACCTTTTGTATTTTAAAACATTTTTTTAAAACTCTTATTTTAGTATTAATCTAAAATTCAAATGTTTAATTTTAAATGTTCTTTTATGCTCTTTCTCTCTTTAAATAATCTATTACTTTTTGAGTTTCTTTTTGTTTA
>CAKOYU010000002.1 GCA_934130975.1 uncultured Clostridia bacterium
ATTATTATTAAATTTCAATGGTAGTGTAGAAAAATTTAACGACTAATGGTATAATTTTTTTAGCTAGTTAATTATAAATTGATTTTATAATTTGTATACAATAAAAAAATAAGGGGGGTAGAAAATGAAAAGATTATTTCGAATAAGTTTTGATATATTTTTAACATCTGTAACACCAATTTTAGGATGGTTTTTACTTGGTATTTTAGTGGATAAAAATTTAATTAATATATTTTCACTTATATATCCAATGCAGTTTGTTATAAGTAGTATACAGAGTATTTTTGGAACAGGTGCCAATATAAGTGCTATTAAGGATGATAATAAAGATAGTGTCTTTTCAGGATTTATATTGGGTACAATTTTAGGAGTATTAATATTAGGTAGTATTGTTTTAAATATAGATAAATATATAACATTTATGAATATGGATATACAAACATATAGAATATTTGCGGTTTATGCTGTAATTCAAATGTTCTTACAATTATTATTGAATCTTGCATTGTGTAAGTTGTATTATGAAGATAATAATAAAAGAGCAAACAAATATAGTTTCTTTTTTAATTTAATAAACTTTTTGACATTAGTAATTATGAGTATAATAACAAAAAATCAAATTGTAATTTCTAGTACTTCGTTATTTGCTACAACAATATTTACTTTGCTTATGATATTTAGAACAGTAAAAATAACTGGATTTAAAATTAATTTAAGAAATTGTATCAAATATGATTCTGTTTATTTATTTGCAGAAATCAGTATGTTTATAATTTATTTATTTGGTTTTAAGAATACATTTAATTTTGGTGCAAAATATATTTTAGCAACTTCTTTTGCAGTCTTAATAACTGATACTCAATGGGATATATCTTATGCAATAAAAACAGTTGCTCAAATTGATATTACAAAAAGAATTTTTTCATATAAACAACATATAAAAAATAGTAGAAAACTAATTTATATTTTGATTTTATCTACTTTTATAATGGGAGTGATTTTATATCCAAGTTATAAATCAGATTTAACTGCTACATTATTTATTGTAAGTATAGAATTAATATCGTTATATTTATATCCTGTTTATATAACAAAATTGACATTTATACAATTAGAGTATTCTGCTATAAAAGCAACAATTAGTAAACAAATTGCAAATATATTGCGTATATTTTGCTCTTTCATACCATCGCCATTTTGTACTTCGTTTGGACTTGCAGCTTCTGTTGTTTATCAGTTAACATCAACACATTATATGATTAATAAAAATAACCTTAATCTAGAAATGATAAATAATGTACAAGATTTAGGTAAAATAAAAACTTATGAATAATTAAGTTCGTAAGTTGATTTCAAATGGAGCCACTAAGCAGAATCGAACTGCTGGCCTACGGGTTACGAATCCGTCGCTCTACCAACTGAGCTATAGTGGCACAAAACAAATATAATATAACACAATACAAGACAAAAAACAAGAGATCTTAAATAAATGATTAAAAAAGATCTCCTGTTTTTTATTATCTTTACGCTAAAATTATTTTTCAACAATCATTGGGCCAATATTAGTAACAGTACCAGCACCAAGAGTAAGAACAATATCACCAGCTTTTACATTTTCTTTTAAATAAGTAGCACAATCATCAAGAGAAGAAATGTATTTAGCATCTTTACCTAATTTGATGATTGCATCAGCCAAATCTTTTGAAGAAATATTATAAGTATTTGTTTCTCTTGCTGCATAAATATCTGTAACAATAATATTATCAAAAGAAAGTAGGGCATGAGCAAAATCATCTAGAAGGTTAAATGTTCTACTATATGTATGTGGTTGGAAAACAACCCAAGATTTGTTATATTTTTTATTGTTCAAAGCCTTTGCTGTAGCTGCAACTTCTGTAGGATGATGACCATAATCATCATAAACTCTAGCACCATTAAGTATACCTTTATATTCAAAACGTCTATCTGCACCAGTAAATTTTTGTAAAGCAGATTGCATATATTTTTTATCAATACCATAAGCATCACACAAAGCGATACAAGATAAAGCATTTAAAACATTATGTTTTCCAGGAATTGAAAGTTTAAAATGTGCAAAAAATTCGCCATATTTGTAAACATCAAATTCAGGAAAACCATTTTCATCAAAAATGATATTTTGTGCAGAAAAATCAACATCTTCATTTTCTATTCCATATTTGATCGCTGGAGCTTTTGAATAGATAGGTAAATCTAAACAATTTTTGTCATCAGCATTTATTATAAGATGGCCATTCTCTGGCAATAATTTTACATATTTGATAAAGGCTTTTTTTACATTTTCGATGTTTTTATAGTAATCCAAATGATCATTATCAATATTTAATATAATTTCAGATTTTGGACTGAATTTTAAAAAGCTTTCAACATATTCACAAGCTTCGATAATGAAGTTTTCGCTATTTCCAACTCTATAATTTCCGCCAAGTTCTTTTATAATGGCTCCAACTTGAATACTAGGGTCAGTTTGAGCTTCCATAAAACATAAAGAAACAAGGGAAGTAGTAGTAGTTTTTCCATGAGTTCCTGAAATTGCTATTGTATTTTGATAACATCTTGTAAGTTCACCAAGAAAATCAGATCTTTCTATAAGAGGAATTCCAAGTTCTTTTGCATGAACATATTCTGGATTATCTGGATGAATTGCGGCTGTAAATACAACACAATCAGCTCCTTCAACGTTTTTGGCGTCATGACCTATATGTATGGTTATTCCTGCATTTTTTAAAGTATGTAAAATTTCTGAATCTGTACGATCACTGCCTGAAACAGTAAATCCCCAGTTGACAAGGATTTCGGCGATTCCACTCATACTAACTCCACCGATTCCAATCATATGTATCTTTTTGTATTTTTTTATATTATTAATATCTGGCATTATAAACACTCCCTATAAAAAGTTTAATCTAAATTTTGATTAATTTATTTGTTTTATTTTTTGTCTTTTTTATAAAATTCTAAATTTGCTTTTCTATTATATACTTATATAATGTAAAATTCAAGTTTTTTGTTACAAAATATTATAATATCTTGATAATATTAGTTGCAATTCATCCATGACTTCTTATAGGGAATTTAGAAAATTAATAATATATTGTTTTGCAATACCGCGTAAGCGATTAAATGAGCTTATGCGAGTGCGATATGGAGCAATCTACATACTAGTTTTTTTAGATGAAGATTGCGACAGCAAGGTATAAAAAACAATATATTATTAAGTTCCTAAATTTGTATAATTTATAAGATAGTAGTGAATTGCAAGCAAAATTAATAAGAAGTATAAGAGAAAAATAGAAAGAAAAAAATATAAAAATAAAAAATAAAAATTTGTAAAAAAAAGAGGGAAAAATTTTTTTGATGACGAATAATATAGTAGTACATAAGATACGATACATATATGTACAAATTTAAAAACAGTGGAGGTGCACACAATGCAAATAACAGACGTACGTTTAAGAAAAGTAAATTCAGAGAACAGAATGAAAGCTGTTGCTTCTGTAACATTCGATAATGAATTTGTTATCCATGATATCAAAGTTATCGAAAGTCAAAATGGATTATTCATCGCTATGCCAAGCAGAAAAACTCCAAACGGAGAATTCAAGGATATAGCTCATCCAATCAATGCTGAAACAAGAGAGAAAGTACAAAAAGCTATATTAGAAGCTTATGACGCTCCTGAAACAGAAGAATCAGCAGAATAATAAATTTAAAAATCTCACTCATAAAGAGTGGGATTTTTTTATATAGTAGGAAAGTTCTCCTTGTAGGAAAACTTTTTATACTATAGAAATATGGCGAGTAGAATGTAGAGACAAGACGAAATATTACTGATGCGTCAGTACTTGAAATACAGATATAAATATAATATAATAAAGCCAGAAAAAAAGGGGGAGGTTTTGTTATGGGGTTAAAAGTAGAGAATGTAAGTAAATACTTTGATAACAAACTAGTAGTAGACAACATAAGCTTCGAAATAAATGAACCAGGAGTATTCGGATTACTTGGAACTAATGGTGCAGGGAAAACTACTACAATCAGAATGATATTAGGCATTATAAAAAAAGACAAAGGAGAAATAACGTGGAATGGAAAAGCAGTAGATAGAAAAAATGTGAATTTTGGTTATTTGCCAGAAGAAAGAGGAATATATCCTAAAAGTAAAATTTTTGATCAACTACTATATTTTGCTGAACTTAAAGGAATGAAAGTACAAGAAGCATCTGAAGAAATAAAAGATTGGATGGAAAGGCTAAAAATTGATGAATATCAAAATATGACAGCCGAAAAGCTATCAAAAGGAAATCAACAAAAAGTCCAATTTATAACAGCAATTTTAAACAATCCAGAATTGATTGTTTTAGACGAACCATTTAGCGGTTTGGACCCAGTAAACACAGAATTATTAAAAGAAGTCATAATAGAGCTAGTCAAAAAAGGAAAATACATAATAATGTCAAGCCATCAGATGACATCAATTGAAGAATTTTGCAAGGATGTAGTAATCATAAATAAAGGGAAAACAGTTTTAAAGGGCAATCTTAAAGAAATCAAAAATAGTTATCAAGCAAATAGGCTAGAAATAAATGCTAATAAAGACATTACCTCCTACATAAATGAAGCAGGAATGACAATTGAAAAAAATATCGACAATAATTATGAAATCAAAATAGAAAATGAAGAGCAAGCGCATTCATTAATGAAAACGCTGGTAGTTCAAGGTGTCAAACTTAATAAATTTGAGCTTCAAAAACCAAGTCTTAAGGATATCTTTATAGAAAAGGTAGGTGAATAAAATGCGAGATTTGATAACTGTTGCAAAGTTTACAATCAGAGACATGATAAAAAGAAAGTCATTTATAATCTCAAATGTGATAATTTTGCTAATCATCATCATATTGTTTAATATTCCTAATCTTATAAAAGTAATTAAAGGTGATGATGCAGATGCAATGGCTGGAGATAGGCTATTGATTGTAGATGCTGATAATATTTTTGAAGGAAATTTAGAAAACTTGAAAAATATGAATTTAAATTATGACATTCAAATTGATGAAAAACTTGTAAAGAATGTAGCTACAAGCAATTCTGATAATAATAGTGGAATTACAGAAGTAGATAATAGTAAGGAAGACAAGATTTTTGAAAAAATTAAAGAAAAAATTCAAAATGATGAAATAGACAAAGCTATCCTAATTGAAAATAAAGAAGGAATTATCAACATGCAGTACATTGTAAAAAACTTATCAATGGAATCAGAAGTACCACAAGATATAGTCAATGCAATTACAAGTTTATACAGTAATATACAAATAGCAAAATTAGGATTAACGCAAGAACAATTACAAACCCTAACACCAAATCTAAATTTAGAAATAAAGCAAACCGAAGAACAAGAAGTACAAGGCAATCAATTTGCAATGATGATGTTATCACTAGTCTTGTTTTATGCAATATATTTTTGCGCATATCAAGTATCAAGCTCAATAACAACAGAAAAAACATCAAAAATAATAGAAACACTAGTCACATCAACAACACCAAAAACAATAGTTTTAGGAAAGACAATAGGAATAGGGATTGTTGGACTATTACAAGTAGCAGTTATGGTAATAGTTGCACTAATTTCAAAAAATCTATTTTTAGAAGAAGGAATGCTCGATGGAATAATAGATTTTTCAACAATTACACCATATTTAGGAATAATCACTGGAATATATTTCATCTTGGGATATGCATTTTATGCATTATTATATGCTCTAACAGGTTCAACAGTAAGCAAACCAGAAGACGTACAATCAGCAAATGGGCCAGTAGCAATAGTTGCAGTAATAGGCTTTTATCTAGCATATTTTTCAATGATGAATCCAACAAGCGAATTAAATAAAATAGCAGCAATATTACCGATGTCATCACCATTTTGTATGCCGTTTAGAGTGATGATGGGAATAGCAACAACTCAAGAAATTTTGATATCATTAGCAGTTATTTTAATTACAATAATTGTAGTTGCTAAGGTTTCAATAAAGATTTATTCACAGGCTATTTTGAATTATGGAAATAAAATTGGACTTAAAGATGTCATGAAGATGTGGAAAAATAAGGATTAAAGTATAAAAGAACAAAAAAGTACCAGTCTTAGGTACAAAACAGAACCAGTCTTGTGCACAAAACAGAACCGGTCCCAAATGCGCAAATGCGCAAAAATAGGAAGGAGAGAAAATTATGAAAAAAGTAGAAAATGTATTATGGGGAGTAGTTTTTATAATAATAGGATTAATTTTAGGATTAAATGCATTAGGAGTAACAAATATTGATATATTTTTTGATGGATGGTGGTCATTATTTATAATAGTACCAAGTGTTGTAAGTATAGCAAAAAATTATAAAGATGTAAGTGCATATATATGGCTAGCCATAGGAGTAGCATTGCTATTATCAGCTCAAGGAATTTTAGATATGAGTGTTATTGGAAAATTAATATTACCAGCAGTATTGGTCGCAATTGGTGTTGGAATCATCTTTAAAGATACAGTTAGTTCTAAGGTAAATGAAAAAATTGATGAATTAAACAAAAGTAACAAAGAAGAATTCTATGCAACTTTTTCAGGTCAAAAATTAAATTTTGCAGGTGATGATTTTAAAGGAGTTAGTCTAAATGCAATATTTGGTGGGATTGATGTAGACTTGAAAAATGCAAATATAGTAGAAGACAAAATCATAAATGCAACATCAGTTTTTGGAGGAATAAATATATTTGTTCCAGAAAATGTGAATATTCAAGTAAAATCCACATCAATATTTGGTGGAGTAAGCAACAAAACTAAGAATAAAGATGGGCAACCAACAATTTATGTAAAAGCTTTTTGCTTATTCGGTGGAGTAGACATCAAATAAGTAGATATCAAATAAAAAATACTTTATAGAAGATAGAAAGTAGGAAAGTTAAATGAAGGAATTTCAAAAAATAATAAAATATGCAGCAATTGCATTCGGATTATATTTAGCAATATCAATAATTGGAGGAATAATTGCAATAATAGTATCAATATTTACAGGATTCTATGGAATAAGCTATCTTACCGATAGTTTTAATGATGCTATTAACTCAGATGATTCTAGTATAGAAAGAATCGATGAAAATCAAGAGGTAGAAGAGTTTTCAAAAATGAAATTAGATATTTCAGCATCTAATTTGACAATAAAGTTAGAAGGAAGTTCATATAAAGTAGAGACATATCAAATTCCTAAAAATACAAAAATAGAAAGTAAAGATGGAATTTTGGAGATCAAAAACAATAAAAAATTAAATAAAAGTGATTCAAAAAGCAGGATAACAATTTATCTTCCAGAAGATGTAGAATTAGAAGAAGCTGATATACAAGTTGGTGCTGGAATAGTGGATGTTACAGGACTTATAGCCAAAAATGTAGAATTTAATTTTGGGGCAGGAAATGTAAATATGCAAAATATTTCAGTCAAGAATAATGCGAAGATTGAATGCGGTGCTGGTCAAGCTATAATAAAAAATTCAGAATTAGCAAATGCTGATATAGAAACAGGTGTCGGAAAGCTAGTATATTCAGGAGATTTGACGGGAAATACACAAATTGACTGTGGAGTAGGAGATGTAGAATTGGAATTAACTGGAGATGCTGAAAAATATGCTATTCACACAGAAAAGGGAATTGGAGATATAAAAATTAACGATAATTCTGTTGCTGATGATTCAACTACTGGAAACGGAGAAAATAAAATAAATATTGAAGGCGGAGTTGGTAATATTGACATAAAAATGAGCAAAACAGAACCGGTCCATAATGTATAGTGAACAAAAAAGTACCATTCTTGGGACAAAACAGAACCGGTCCCAAATGTGCAGTGAGCAAAACAGAACCGGTCCCAAATGCGCAATTGTTCTAAAATAAGAAGAACCCCCATATACATTAATAAACAAAAATGTAGAGGAGGTTTTTTTCATGGAAATAAACACAACAAAAGAAACTTTGAATGTAAATAAAGTTATAAGTGAAAAGAAGGAAGTAATAAATATTCAGGGAGACATGATTGTTCCTGATTCTAAGCCGGATATATTAAACACAATCAATACAAGTGGAAATATTTGTGTTTACAAAAAAGAGGTTATGGATGGAAAAATAAAAATTGATGGAAATATTTTAACTTATATAATGTATTTAGCTGATTGTGATGAGAGCAGGAATGACAACATTAGAGGGGTTAACACAAGTTTGGATTTTTCTGAAAATATTAGTGTGCCAGAGCTTCAGAGTGGGATGAATGTTGAGATTATGCCAAAAATCAAGTTGATTGAGTGTAATGTTATTAATGGCAGAAAAATAGGGATAAAGGTTACGCTTGAGGTTCAAATAAAGATTTATGAGCAGGAGTCAGTGGATGTAATAACTGATTTAAATGATAGCAATATTCAAGTTCTTAATAAAAATATGAAGGTTAATTCTATGATTGGTAGTGGATCTACCAAGACTTCAGTTAAAGAAAATGTTTCAATTCCAGCTACGGATAACCTTGCAGAGATATTATGTGCACAGATTTGTTTAGTGGATAAAGATATCAAGGTTAGCTACAACAAAATTCTTGCTAAAGCAGAAATGGAAGTCAAGATGGTGTATTTGACGGAAGATGGTCGTATTTGCAATTTCCAGGGAAGGCTTCCGGTAGTGGGGTTCATAGATATGCCTAATATTAAGGAAGAAAATATTTGTGAAACAACATACATGATACGTAATATCTTGATAAAGCCGAATGCTGTGGAGGATCACTCAGTGTATGTTGAGATGGAAGTTGAGATTAGTTGTATGGCTTATGAAGAGATGGAAATCCAGACAATTCAAGACATGTATTGTCCTGGCGAGAAAATGACTTTCAACAAAGATATGGTTAATACGGTTGCTAATAAGCAATGTAGAAAAAATGTATGCAATATTCGAGAAAAAATTGATGTACCAGAACTTGAAAATGGCAATATACTTGATGTATCAATAAATCCGATTATCAATAAAGAGAATAAATTGAGTGGGAAAATCATGTTTGAAGGAGAGCTCGAGGTCAACTTGATTTTTACGGATAATTCAGCAGTGGGCATCAATACTAAGAAGTTGACAATTCCGTTTGAACAAACAGTTGATGATGTTGATACTTCTGATGATTGCAGAGTGGATACCAATATCGAGGTGAATTCACAAGAGTTTTTGAATCAGGCAGGAACAGTGAGTGCAAATGTTGATTTGAATTTTGAAACAAACACATATAGAAATTCAGCAATTCCTGTAATTAGCGATATTTCAATGGAGGAAGAGGAAAATTTAGAGGATTATAGTGTTATTATATATGTGGTTAAAAATGGAGATTCTTTGTGGAAAATTGCAAAAAGATTTGGCAGTACAGTTGATGACATTGCAAGGGTAAATGGAATGGAAAGACCTGATAGATTGATGGCTGGAGAGAAAATTTATATTCCCAAATATGTGTTAAAAAAGGCTAAAGAGCCAATTATACTTTCACAAGGTGTTGGAATATAAATTGATTCAGATGGTGCAAATGTTAAAAGCATTACAAAGAAGATTAATTGCTGAATACTGCACAAAGTGAGGAAAAATGCGATGTCTGATGGGAAAAATATTGGAAAAGTATATTCTAGAAAGAGATTTATAATAGGAAAATTTAAGTTAAATTCTAATTTTTGTTCCGGATTTAGAACTGGAGTTAGTTGTGGATTAGGAAAAAAATCAAAAAAGAAGATTATTAAGATAGTGATATTGATGGTTGTAATAATTGTAATATTTAGATTTTTTTGTTCATATCTTGAACCAATATTTCAAACTATATGTGATGATAAAGTGAAGTCATTAGCAACAATAATAACCAATCAGCAATCAAGCATAATAATGAACAAATATCAATATGACCAGTTATATACAATAGAAAAAGACGAAAGTGGAGATATTGTAGTTGTTAGAGCAAATGTGGTACCAATAAATAATTTGATTTCAGATTTGACAGAAAATATTCAACACGAATTTGATGATTTAAATAATGTTAAAGTTGAATTGCCATTTGGAAGTTTGACAGGTGTATATTTTATGTCAGGATTTGGACCTAAAATTCCCATAAATGTTTCAGTTGCAGGAACAGTTGAAACAAATATAAAAAGTGAGTTTATCGCGCAAGGAATAAATCAAACCTTGCATAGAGTTTTTGTTGATTTCGATTGTGATATGAAAATTATAACTCCTGTAAAGAATTTTTCGCAGAATGTTAAAAACCAGGTAATTATTGCAGAACATGTCATTGTCGGAAACATTCCAAACAGTTACTATAATTTTGAGGGACTTGAAAATGCTTTAGATACTTTGAATATTGTGGAATGAAATGCTGAGAAATAAAATATGGGAGAATACAATGTTGTGAAATGTTAGAAGAAAAAATCATTAGTCATGAGTAAAACATAGTAGTAGTTATAGACAAACAAGAAAAAACGCTAAATCAAATAAAATTTAGCGTTTTTTGTATTAAAAAGTTAGCATTAAAAATTACTATTAAAAGTCGCAACTATATAAGTGCTGGCGCTTAGCTGTTTTTCTTAACTTGTCTAATGCGCTTTTATGAATCTGTCCTATGCGTTCGCTTGAAACATGTAGGGCTTTGCCCATAACTTTCTGAGTAGGCTTTTCATCAGAACCATAGCAAAGTATAATTACCTTTTTTTCCCTATCATTCAGATTTGTATCTGAAAGTAAATCCAGCAATAATTTCGCTTTTAAAGAATTAAAAAAGATACTTTCAGTGATAGACGATGAGTCAGAAAGAATATCAATCAATTCATCAGAATCATTTTCATCAGAATCTGTAGGTAAATTCAAAGAAGTATAATTAAAGTTCATAGAACGAATTCGTTCGAGATCAGAATTAGAAATCTGCATTTCTGCAATTATTTCTTTATCTGTTGGATATCTATTATTGTTTTTATAGAAATCGTTTTGATATTTCTGATATGAAGCTATTAAATGCCACATACGCTCAGGTATCCGAATAAGACGCTCTGTATTAATTATACATTTCGAAATTGCCTTTCTGATCCAGAAAACAGCATAGGTGCTGAATTTAATGCCTTTACTAAGATCAAACGAATCTAAGGATCGCATAAGACCTAAAGTGCCTTCTTGTACCAAATCAGACAAATCTAATGAAGAAGATTTATATCTTTTAGCAATAGAAACAACTAACCGCAAATTAGATTTTATGAATTGATCTTTTGCTAAAATATCTCCATTAGCTATTCTCTGCAACAACGCGTTCTCCTCTTCAGTAGTTAAAGTAGGATAACGTGATATATCTTTAAGAAATAAAGAAAAAGAAGAAGTTGCTATAATATCATCAGATTTGGTTTCTATTTGAGTTTCTTCCATATAATGTGATAAAGGTGACTGACTTTTAAGTTCTTTTTTCATAGTGTATGCCTCCTGTGTGCTTTAACTGCAAATAACCGTACACGGCTATTAATGTTAATGTTGTCTACTTTTTACTACATATATTTATTTTACTAAATTTTTGCTTGAAAGTCAATATTATGTATATTACTGCACATTATGCACATTATGTACCGGTTCTGTTTTGCTCACTGCGCATTTGGGACCGGTTCTGTTTTGCACACAAGACTGGTACTTTTTTGCGCAATTTTATGATTTTTTTGAAAAAGTGTAGAAATTTTACTGAGGGCATGTTATAATGATAGACATAAAATAGTTAAAAGGAGGAAAAATGACTAGACAGCGAAGAAAAATAAGCAACTCTAAAGTTTATCATGTAATAGTAAAAGGAATTGATGATCAGGATATTTTTTATGATGATCAAGATAGAAGGTATTTTTTAAAACAAATTTTAAATCTAAAAAAAGAAATCAATTATGATGTTTATTCTTATTGTTTAATGACAAATCATATTCACATGGTTATTAAAAGTGAAGCAAAAGTTTTATCCAAGATAATGCAAAGTTTAATGATAAGATATGTATATTATTTTAATTCGAGATATGAAAGATCAGGAACGTTAGTTCAAAATCGATTCAAAAGTAAATGTGTTGAAAATCAGAAATATTTTTTAGAAGTCTGTAGATATATTCATAGAAATCCAGAAAAGGCCGGAATGGCAAAAAACTCAAAATTACAAATGGAGTAGTTACCAAGAATACTTAGGAGAAGAAAAGATTATTAATAAAAAAGTTTTGTTACATTATTTTAATAATGATATTAGTGAATTTGTAAAGTATACTACGAATTTAGATTTAGAAGACATTGAGAATTTATATGAGTATGCTGAATATGAAATTAGAAGTAGATTGCTAGATGAAGAAGTAGTTCAAATTATTATGAAAAAATTTAAAATCTGTGATACAAGCGATGTAGTGATTTTTTTCAAGAATATGAGTAAAGAAGAATTAGAAAAATATTTGGGTGCTATAAAAGATATAAAAGGGATAAATAAATCTCAAGTTGCAAGAATTTTAAGAATTAATAGAAAGTTTGTTAGTGATGTTTGGGATAGAGCATAAGTTGCCTATTACATGAATCATATATCAATCGGAACAAAAAAGTACCAGTCTTGTGAGCAAAACAGAACCGGTCCCAAATGCGCAGTGAGCAAAACAGAACCGGTCCCAAATGTTCAAATGTATCAAAAAAAGTCAAAAAAATCTTGTTTAAAAAATAATACTTTGATATAATGCCAATATAATATTATAGGAGGAAATTTGTATGGAAGAAAACTCAGTAAAAAATCATGATAGCCAAATTCAATGTGAATGTAAATGTAAATGTGAATGTGGGAGGAATCAAAAAGATGAATTTCTTGAAAAATTATGCAATGAATATAAACCTATAAAAGATAATTTGATTCAAATGTTGAATGAGGTCCAGGAACATTATGGGTATGTTCCAATGTATGCTCAGCAAGTTTTATCAGAGTTCTTAAGTATACCAATGGCTGAAGTTTATGGAGTAGTGACTTTTTATTCGAGATTTACGTTAAAGCCTAAAGGAAAATATAATATAGCTGTTTGTTTGGGAACTGCTTGTTTTGTAAAGGGTTCACAAAAAATAATGGATAGGTTAAAAGAAAGATTAAAAATAGAGGCTGGAGAAACGACTAAAGATGGAATGTTTTCAATAGAAGAAACTAGATGTGTTGGAGCGTGTGGCTTAGCTCCAGTATTTACAGTTAATGGAGAGGTTTATGGAAAAGCAACAGTACAAAAATTGGATCAAGTTTTGGATGAACTAAGTAAGTGTTAATTTGTTTGACATAAATGTAAGCGATAGGGACAAAAAAGAACCATTTTTGTGATATTGAAGTGTACCCCCAAAAGTGAGCAAAAAAGAACCATTCTTGGGACAAAACAGAACCGGTCCCAAATGCGCAATGAGCAAAACAGAACCGGTCCATAATGTGCGAATGGGTCCCAAATGTGCAAAAGGAGGAAATTTTATGAAGACCTTAGAAGAAATACATAAAATAAGAGAAGAAAAAAGAAAAGAACTAGATTTAAGAGTTAATACAAAAGCTGATACAAGGGAAAAACATATATTAGTGTGTCATGGAACAGGATGTACATCATCAAAATCTCCAGAAATATTAGATAATTTTAGGAGAATATTAAAAGAAAAGAATATTGATAATGTTAGAGTCATAATGACAGGGTGTTTTGGTCTATGTGCAAAGGGACCAATTGTAATTATTAGACCTGAGGATACATTTTATTCTAATGTAAGACCTGAAGATTGCGAAGAAATCATACAGACACATATTATTGAAGGAAACATTGTAGAAAGATTGTTGTGCAAAGATATTGATGGTAGTATTGTTAATAGATTAGATGATTTGAATTTTTATAAAAAGCAAAAGAGAATTGCGTTGAAAAATTGTGGTGTTATTAATCCTGAGTGTATTGATGAATACATTGCGTTTGACGGTTATAGGGCGCTAGAGAGAGTTCTTAGAGAGATGGCTCCTGAAGAGGTTATCGAGATTGTTAAAAATTCCGGCTTGCGTGGTCGTGGTGGTGCTGGCTTCCCAACAGGCAAAAAATGGGAACTTACAAAATCATATGATTCTGATCAAAAGTATGTTGTTTGTAACGCTGATGAGGGAGACCCTGGAGCTTTTATGGATAGAAGTATTCTAGAAGGTGATCCGCATTCAGTATTAGAGGCTATGATGATTGCAGGTTTTGCAATTGGCGCAAACAAAGGATATATATATGTTAGAGCTGAATATCCAATTGCTGTTAAAAGATTTCAAAAGGCTATTGATCAAGCAAAAGATTATGGTATTTTAGGTAAAAACATATTTGGAACAAATTTTGATTTTGATGTAGAAATACGTCTTGGAGCAGGGGCATTCGTATGTGGAGAAGAAACTGCATTATTAGAATCAATTGAAGGAAAACGTGGTCAGCCTAGAGTTAAGCCACCTTACCCAGCTGAAAAAGGATTGTGGGGAAAGCCAACACTTATTAATAATGTAGAAACTTTTGCAAATATCACAAGAATCATATTAAATGGCGCAGAATGGTATTCATCAATAGGAACTGAGACATCAAAAGGCACAAAAGTGTTTGCACTTGGCGGAAATGTCAACAATATTGGTTTGGTAGAAGTGCCTATGGGAACGACTTTAAGAGAAATCGTTTTTGATATCGGCGGAGGAATTCCAAATGGAAGACAATTCAAAGCGGCACAGACAGGTGGCCCATCAGGTGGGTGCATTCCGGCGGAACATTTAGATACGCCAATCGATTATGAATCATTAAAAGCAATAGGATCTATGATGGGATCTGGTGGACTTATCGTAATGGATGATACAAAATGTATGGTATGCTTGGCAAAATTCTATCTAGAGTTTACTGTTAGTGAAAGTTGTGGAAAGTGTACGCCTTGTAGAATTGGGACTAAAAGAATGCTTGAATTATTAGAAAAGCTATGTTCGGGGGAAGGTTCAGAATATGATATTTATAAATTGGAAAAATTGGCTGTAAATATTCAAAAAGCTAGTATTTGCGGACTTGGACAAAGTGCGCCAAATCCAGTTATTAGTACTTTAAAGTATTTTAGAGAAGAGTTTAGACAACATGCAATCGAAAAAGAGTGTAAAACCTTAGAATGTAAGGCTTTGTCTAAGATTATGATAGATCCAGAAAAATGTAAAGGATGCGGATTATGTCAAAAACATTGCCCTGTTAGAGCGATTGAAGGCGAGGCTAGAGATAAACGTGTTATAAATCAAGATAAATGTATAAAGTGTGGAACATGCTTGACAAATTGTCCTTTCCATGCGATTGGAAATTGAGCAAAATAGTACCATTCTTAGGTACAAAACAGAACCGGTCCCAAATGCGCAGTGAGCAAAACAGAACCGGTCCATAATGTACAAATATATATAACGCGTAAAACAAAAGAGTAAAAGATGGAGGAATAATTAAGATGAAGTTATCAGAGATAATGATTATAATTGTAAATGCGTCAATATTTGCATTGCCAATAATAATGTTAATAGAAAATTTAATAAAACGAAAATATAAAATATTAAATGTATGCATGTTATTAAACATGTTTGCGTGGATATATCTTTCATACGCATGGAATACCAAAAACACAGGATTTTGGGTAAAATGCGATGTAAGAATATTGACATTAATTGCTAGTATATTACTTATTGCATCTATAATAACATTTGTATTACAAATAAAAAATAAAAAGAGTAATAAAATTTTAATTATGATTGCTATCTTATTTGTGTACTATATTATTATGACAAATGATACATCTTATCCAGAGCGAATGAGAGTAGACAATATTTCAAATGAGTTGGTAAGAAAGTATTTATTGGAGCAGCACGTACCATATGTAGCATTTTTGAGTATACAAATAGAACTTTTTGTCAATTTGCTAGATAGTCACAAATCATATAAAGAAATGGCTAAAGAAGATACTAAAGAAGCGGAAAAAGATTCTAAAGTTATATCTGATTAAATAAAAATGAACAAAAAGGGACCAGTCTTTAAGATGAAATGCGCAAAAAAGTACCGGTCTTGTGAGCAAAATAGTACCATTCTTAGGTACAAAACAGAACCGGTCCCAAATGCGCAGTGAGCAAAACAGAACCGGTCCATAATGTTCAAAGGAGGAAAAATATGGAGAAAGATATGGTAACTTTAACGATTGATGGAGTTGAGATAAAAGTACCAAAAGGAACGACGATATTAGAGGCTGCAAAGCAGGCAGGAATAGATATTCCGACTTTATGCTTTTTAAAAGAGATTAATGAAGTTGGAGATTGCAGAATGTGTATTGTTGAAGTGGAAGGAAGAAAGGGCTTTGCTACATCTTGTATTCAGAATGTTGAAGATGGTATGATTGTTCACACACATACACCTAATGTACTTGAAGCTAGACATGTGATTTTAGATTTAATTATATCTAATCATGCTAAGGATTGTTTAACTTGTACACGTTCTGGGAATTGCGAGTTGCAGACATTGGCTGTTAAGTTTAATGTGTTGAATGTTGAATTTCCAGGAGAGATGACTAAACATAAAGTTGACGATTTGTCTCCGTCTATTGTTAGGGATTTTAATAAATGTATATTGTGCAGAAGATGTGTTGCTGCATGTAAAAATGTACAAAAAATTGGAGCAATTGATTGTATAAATCGTGGATTTGAGTCTTGTATTTCTACTGTTGGTGATCATAGTTTAAATGATGTCAATTGCACTAATTGTGGGCAATGTATACAGGCTTGTCCTACAGGTGCTTTGCATGAAAAGGAGACTATAAATGATGTTTGGGTAAAACTAAAAGATCCAGAGGCATATGTCGTAGTTCAAACTGCGCCTGCTGTAAGGGTTGCTTTAGGTGAAGAGTTTGGTATGCAAATTGGTACTAATGTGACAGGAAAGATGGTTACTGCTTTGAAAAGGCTTGGATTTAATAAAGTTTTTGACACAAATACAGGAGCTGATTTTACGATAATGGAAGAGGCTCATGAGTTTATAGACAGATTAACTCAAAATGATAATTTGCCAATGATAACTTCCTGCTCACCTGGATGGGTAAAATACATAGAAATGAATTATCCAGAACTATTGCCACATCTATCAACATGTAAATCCCCGCATCAAATGTTTGGGGCGTTGGTAAAAACATATTTTGCTAAAAAGGAAGGAATTGATCCAGAAAAAATATATATGGTTTCAGTTATGCCATGTATCGCTAAAAAGTTCGAAAGACAAAGAGCTGAAATGAAAAATAATGGATTATATGATGTTGATAATGTAATTACAACTAGGGAACTTTCTAGAATGATAAAACAAGCTAACATTGAATTTGAAAAGCTAGAAGATAGCGAGTTTGACGATCCAATGGGTGAAGCAACTGGAGCTGCGGCAATTTTTGGGACTACGGGTGGCGTAATGGAGGCTGCGCTAAGAACAGCTCAAGATACGTTGACAGGAAAAAGCTTAGAGAAAATTGATTTTGAACAAGTTAGAGGCGGAGATGGTATAAAAAGAGCTACAGTTAATGTTGGCGGAAAAGATATCAAAGTTGTTGCTGTAAGTGGATTAGCAAATGCACAAAAAATCATGGAAGAAATTAAATCTGGAAAGGCAGACTATCAATTTGTAGAAATAATGGCATGCCCAGGAGGCTGTGTAATGGGTGGCGGTCAACCAATTAAAAATTCAAAAATTAGAAGAGAGGTTGATGTTCGAAAGCTTAGAGCTGATGCATTGTACTCTATAGATGAAAAGAGTATGATTAGAAAATCACACGAAAATCCTATTGTTAAAAAGATTTATGAGGAATATCTAGAGGCACCAGGAAGCTATAGAGCGCATAAGTTGCTACATACGCATTATGTTGAAAGAGAAAAGTATAATATATAAGTATGAGTGGGTTGGAAGCAAAATGAAATAAGTGAGCAAAACAGAACCATTCTTTGGGACAAAAAAGTACCAGTCTTGTGAGCAAAACAGAACCGGTCCCAAATGTGCAGTGAGCAAAACAGAACCGGCACATAATGTATAAAAAATTAAAAATAGATTTGAAAATATAAAATGAATGTGATAGAATAACGATTAATAAGTTATAAAGAAAGGATTGTAGAAAAATGGAAGTAAATGAAGAAAAAAGAAACAAATTTATGGAATATGCAGGAAAGAGAGTAAATAACGTATTACATGATATGCAAATATTAGAACCAATGGCTAGAAGCAATGCATATGATTTTACTAAAGAAGATGTAGAGGAAATGTTTAGCGCTATGCAAGAGACTTTAAATGATGTTAAAACAGAGTTTAACAAGAAGTTTGAAGAGAAAGCTAGAGCTGAAAAGAAAGTCTTTTCTTTTGGAATGGGAACAGCTACTAAAAAAGTTGAAGAAGTAAGCAAGGAAAATACTAATAATTACGAAGAGGTTGAACAATTAATGAACGATAATATCGAAGAAGAAAATGAAATTGCTGATGAAATAACAACAGCACAAGAAGAAGCAACAACAGCAGCAACAGCAACAATTTCAGCAGATATGCCATTTTAAGTAGTTTACAATTTATATATATGTTTAATAAATATATTAATATATCACTAAATTATACTATAAATATATAGTAGGAAGTATAATACTTAGTGATATATTTTTTGTTATAAATAACCGATTAAAGAAAGCAAAAAATGAAAAATGCGCAAAAAAGAACCAGTCTTGTGAGCAAAACAGAACCGGTCCCAAATGCGCAGTGAGCAAAACAGAACCGGTACATAATGTGCAAAAAATGTAACAAAAATGTAACACAAATGTAATATTATTATTAGGAGAAAATTGTTGACAAACGAAAAAATAGATAGTAAAATGAAAGAGAATTGAAAATAAGAGTGAATAAAGAAGAAAAAAGAAACAAGAGAGATGAAAGGGAGAAAGAAATGAAGGGTAGTAATAAGAATAGAGAAAAAACAAAATCAGAAATGAATGCAATGTTTTTTATAATATTAATTGCTTTAGTTATGTTTATAATATCAACATATGCGTGGTTCTCAACACAAAAGAACGTATCAATTACGAACTTGACTGGTACTGTAGAAGTTGCAGAAGGTTTGGAAATTTCACTTGATGGAAACACATGGTCAAATGGAATTGTTTTAGGAGATGAAGAAGGGCAATTAAGTATTATTGATGATGCTTATTCAGGACATCACAATATTTCTCCAAGCGAAATGTTGCCAGTATCTACATTAGGTCTTGCTACTGGTGGACAAACTGATTTAAAATTATTAAGAGGTAAAATAACAAATTCAAAAGAATTGAGCGAAATCAAAACTATGAATGAATCTGAAACAACTGCGTCTAGTGCAACTTATCCAGGGTATTTTGCTTTTGATGTATTTTTAAAGAATTCATCAAAAACTGATGGGCAAGATGATGTGTTACAGTTAAATTATGATTCTTCATTAGAAATTTTAGAGGCTGAAAAAAGCTCTACAGGATTACAAAATACAGCTAGAGTTGCATTTGCTAAGTATAATGGGACATCAGACGTAATGGCTGATCAAGCAACAATTCTTAAAGAAACTGCAGGAATTGGTGTTAGTGCGCCAACACCTAATATTACTGATGTTGCAATTTGGGAGCCAAATGCAGGTGATCACGTTCAATACATAGTTGATAATAATAATAAAATAACATGGTCTGAACCAGAAAAAAGTGCATATGAAACAAAATTACTTGATGGAACAGGTAGAAAAGGTTTTGATTTAACAACAAAAATGCCTACATACGCATTGAAAGAGAGCTCTGTAGGAAATACAATACCTGATATTTATAAATGGGATGGTTCAGAAACAAATCTTCAAAAACAAATGACTTTACAAACAACAAAGAAATCAGATAGCGATTATACAATTAAAGAGGGTGTTCAAAACTTAGTAAGTACAAGTGATGGAACATCAACATTTGGAATTACTCCAAATAAAATTTGTAGATTAAGAATATATTTATGGCTAGAAGGACAAGATGTTGACTGTATTAACTATGCTTCACATGGTGGAGGAATAAAAGTTAATATTGGATTAGTAAAAGGATCTACAGTTGGTTCAACAGAAGCACCAGGAGAATAAAATTTATAAGGATAAATATATATAAAATAAAAATAGCAAGATTGCTGGTCTTGCTATTTTTGTTTGAGAAAGTGCGCAAAACAGAACCAGTCTTGGAACAAAAAAGAACCATTCTTGTGCACAAAACAGAACCGGTCCCAAATGTGCAGTGAGCAAAACAGAACCGGTCCCAAATGTGCAAATGTAATATAATTGTAACACAATTGTAACATAAAATAGCTTGAGATTAAGTGGAAAATGATGTATAATTAAAAAAAGACGATAAATACAAAAGACAGGAGGTTAAGATGGCTGAAAAGTTTTTAAAGAGTACAGATGATGCAAGTTTAAAAAAGAAAAAGAGAAAAAAGGCTACTGATGATGATGAGCTAATTGATAATGTATATAAAATGAATTTTGAGCAAGATGATCTTGACCTTACTAGTCGAAAGGTTAAAGAGCTACAGGATACTCAAATGCAAATGCAGGAGGCTTTATTAAGTTTACAGAATGCTCAGCAGAACTTAGAAGAAAATGATAGTTCACAAGTAGCTTTAAAGGAACAAAGCGTTTTACAACAAGAACAGCAAGAGCAAGTGGATGGCGAGATTGAACTAGAGACTAAAAGTGCTAAAAAAACAGCTAATTCTAGAAAGAAAAGTAATAAAAATATTATAAAAGTTGTAGATGATGATGAAGATGATGATATTGATGATATATTTGGAAATGTAAATAAATGGCTTACTGATGATGATTTAGAAGAGACAATAAAAGAACAAAAGAGTAAAACAAGAAAAAAGAGATTAACTAAAATTGAAGAAGGTATAAAGAGTAGTAAAAAGTCTAAAACTGCTAAGGCGTCAACTACTAAGAGTACTAAGAGACGTACTAAAAAACAAATTGAAGAAGAGCAAGCGATAAATAATATTGCTGATTTTGCAAACGTAACAAACACAATAAATACAACAAGCGCAACAGGTACAACAAACACAGACAATATGGCAATGAACCAAGCTCAAACAAGTCAAGCTCAAATGAGCCGAATGGGCCAAACGAGCCAAGATGATGCTCAAGGTGAAATAAAGATTCATGCAGAAAATGATGTAACAGAAATATTATTAAGGCATAATCAATACAAAATAGAGTTACAAAAACTAGAATACAATATATACACAGAGAAAAATGAGACTTCATACATAATTGTTAGAGATTCTGGTTTAAGGATTGCTTCTGGAAATGATTACTTATTTTTACAAAAACAAGGCGAGGATTACGAGGTTACCACAAACCAAGATTTTAAAATAAATTATGTTATTGATAATTTGGCTAGAAGGGATAATACTGTAAACTTTAAACTTACAAATTTAACTCAAATAGTTGCTGATGAAAATGGTTTAGTATTTGAAATTGATGAAGAAAAAGTTATAGAAAATAACCTAGAAGACAATCACACCCTTGTTATTTCTGAGGAAGATGGAAAGGTTTATTTGCCATACACCAAAGAAGATGTAAAAAATGAAGTTTTGCAGAACAAAGGTAGTAAAATTTCTGATGTTATTGAAGATAAATACATAATGCCTTTGGATAAATATAAAAATTCAATTAGAGCTAGATTTAGAGAAGGCTATAATTTGATGTATAAAAGAGAAGGAAAGTCTAAAAGAAGTGCAATTATGCTAGGAATTGAGTTGATGTTTGAAACTAACTTACATCCTGCAATAATTTCGGCTTGTAAAAATTTACAAGAATTAGATATTTATTTAGATTGCCTAGAAGATAATGAATTAGAAAAGTTCTCATGTTTTAAAATAATATATAAAAGTTTACCAACTCTTAGAAAGAAAGCTAAATATCAAGAGTTTTAAGAGGAAAAGAAGCAAGATGCTTATTAGAAATAAGTATTTTGCTTCTTTTTGCTATCAAACCAACAGACAAAAATACATAAAAAGACAACATAAACAACACAAAAAACGATAAAAACTTCCAAAATCAGTCAAAAAATGAGTGAAAAAATTGCAAAAAAACATAAGAAAAAACATAAGAAAAAAGTGCCAAAAATGGCATAAATTTTTTTGAAAAAAAGCCTAAAAAAACCTCGAAAAATGTTGAAAAAAAATGCTTGTTATGATATAAATATAGAGAGAAAATGCAAGTGAAAAATTGCAACAAAAAACGGAGGAAAATCATGTTAAAAAATAAAATAATTGTTAAAAAAATAAGAAATATATTTATACTATTAATGGCAATAATAATAATGATTGGAGTATATAGAAATATACGAAATTCCAGGGCAGAAAATGTAATACAAATAGAGATGGAAGTGGCAGATAAAAATAAGCTACTGGAAAACCAGACTATAACTGTTGATGCAACAGAAACAAAAGATGGAAACTTTCTAGTAGAATTGCCAACATCTGTAAACGAAAATATAGTAACTAAATATTATACTGCTGATGGTGCAGAAGTAACTATGACTGATGACGAATCTGATAAAACACTAAGGTTGACAGAAACAGAAGTAGCAAATAAGAAAATCGAAGTTGAAACAGATTATGATACAGAAGAAGTTATGACAGTAGATCAACAAAAAGAATTATTCTACAACAAAGAGATAAGAAAACCAGCAGACGAAAATGGAAATGGCGAAGGAGATGTAATTGCAACTGGATATATGCCATTAGATGCTAAAGCAGAAATTAATGAGATAGATTTAGCAACATTAACTGCTGTAAAAATACCAAATGAAAAACAAACAAAGAAAAAAGCATATGAGGTTTCTATATATCAAGAGGTAGCTAAACAAAATGATGAAGAAAACAATACAAATACAACTGTAATAGAAGAGCAAGCAGAAACTGAAACAAAAGCTACAACTGAAAATACAAAAGAAACACAAACAATGCAAGAAAATTTAAAAACAGAAGAGCAAACAAACAAAGAAAATGTAGAAACAGAAAGAGTAGAATATGATGCAAGTAAATATTCAGAGACAGTAATAATAAAAACAAGAAATACAGAAGAAAACACAATACCTGCAATCTATAGCATAGAAAATGATACGGCTACAGAAGTTACACAAACAATAATAGACGGTGAATACATATATGCAGAATTCGGAAAAAAAGAAAATAAAATAAGCTACATATTAGCAACAGAAAATAAAGCTGAAGAAGATTCTACTAATAAAGAAGATAATACAACAGGAGATGAACTTACACAAGAGGATATAGACAAAATTCAAGAGGATGCTTATGCGAACTCAAATGAGAATAATATAGCAACAATAGCTACAAGTAGCACAGCAGGTATGTTGAAATCTACAGCTGCAGAGGGAGCGCCCGATAGTGCATTTTTAGGTAATAAAAACATACAAAGACAGGATATTGAAAATGTATTTTTTACAAGTTCAGCAAATATATCAAGTGCAAAAATTATGTTGGATGGTAAAAACAATACGGGCACTGGAAATAGTACAACAACAAAAACATGGACGAATTTAGCTGGTGGTACAAATGGAACAGTAATTGGAGGAAGTTTTGGAACTGAATATTTACAACTTGATGGAATTGACGATTGTGTTAATTTGGGAAAAATTAGTTTTTCTTCTGGAGTAACGTTGTATGCAACTGTAAAATTTGACTCATACAATTCAAATGGACGAAATGGTGTTTTGGGAAATCCGGAACGAGGTGGAGCATATCTATCAATTCAAAATGGTAAACCTAGATTTGAAGTATATAGTAAAGAAGCAGGTGAATATATTAGTGTAGTTAGTGATACTACTATACAAACAGGAAAAACAGTAAATTTGGCAGGAACATATGATGGAAGTACGCTTATACTTTATGTTGATGGCAAAAAAGTTAAATCTCTATCACAAACCGCAACAATTGGTAATACTACAGAAAATACAGTAATGACAATAGGTTGTAATCCTAATGCAACAGCTGCAAATGATTCTTATTCAAAAATGAAAGTTTATTCTGTACAAGTATATGATAAAGCTTTAAGCCAAGGGCAAATAGCATTACATAATACCAAATGGGATGTATCAGCATCTGGAGATAATACAGTAGTAGGCTATTATTACAAGCAAACTACAAATAGTCCTTATAGAATTTATATTACTAGTAATAATACTATATATGCAAATACAAACTCTAAAAATTTATTTGCTTACATAGGATCAGGAAGTAAATGTACAGAGGAGACACCAATAACTAATTTGAGTTTTTTGAATACAAGCAAAGTAACTAACATGAATGCGATGTTTAACTATTTTGGGACAACTGCAATGACGAATTTTAATTTAAGTTCCAATTTTGATACAAGCAATGTAACTGATATGAGTTTTATGTTTAATCATTGCGGAGAACAAAATATGACATCACTAAATTTAGGCAGTAAATTTAATACAAGCAAAGTTACGACAATGAGATGCATGTTTCAAGATTGCGGAGTAAAGACAATGACATCACTAAAACTTGGAAGTTATTTTGATACAAGCAATGTAACTGATATGAGTTATATGTTTAATTATTGTGGAATAGAAAAATTAACTAGCTTAGATTTAGGCAGTAAATTTAATACAAGCAATGTAACTAATATGGGTTATATGTTTTATCAATGTGGAATGACGAAATTAACTAGCTTAAATTTAGGAGATAAATTTGATACCAGCAAAGTGACAGATATGACTAAAATGTTTGGCTTTTTAGGAAGAGATGCACTTACAGAATTAAGATTAGGCAGTAAATTTACAAAAATTGCAAGCACTAACACTGATTTCGCTAGTAACTTAGGAAAAAGCAGTTCAACAAATGATGCATGTAAAATATATGTACCAAGTGAAATATATAAAGACAAACATACATTTAAATTAGGAGCAGGTTCAAGTTCAACAATTGCATATGCAAGAGGTATATTGGTTGTACCAGACTCAACAAAACCAACTTGGGATAGTAATTTTGCAACAGAAAGCCAAGGATATTCATCAACAAACAAGACATATCAATTTGTATTAGTAGGACAAGATGAAACGAATTTAAGTGATTCGTCACGATTAAGTACATCTAATGTAACAATAAAAGTAGCAGGAAGAGCAGTTACCTCATCAAATTTGGTATTTGGTACTGCGTCAGTAACAAAAGATTCAAGTGGAAATATAGTAAAAAAGAAATTTCCAATAACAATAAAAAATTATACTGGAGGAAAAATTGATGTTTCAATAGATGCAGGAGCTTTAGTTGATGTAGCAGGAAATACTAGTGTTACTAAAACGTATTCGATAACTCCTAAGATAGATACTACAGCACCAATTTGGGCAACAAGTATAAGTAACGGAACATTTTCAAGTTCAGGGCACACCTATGCATTAAACTTAGTAGGAACAGACGAAACAGAATTAAATAGTTCATCATCAGTGTTAAGTACATCAAATGTAACAGTAAAAGTAAAAGGAACGACAGTAAGTTCAAGTAATTTAACATTTGGAACAGCAACAACAACATCAACAAGTGGAAAAGTAACAAAGAAAACATTTCCATTAACAATAAAAAATTACTGGGGAGGACAAATAGATATTACAATAAGTTCTGGAGCATTAGTAGATGCAGTAGGAAATAAAAGTTCATCAAAAACATATTCAATTTCAGCACCATCAGGCTCAGACTCAACAGCACCAAAATGGGCAGATAGTGTAAGTGGTGGAACATATTCATCAACAGCAAAAACATATGCATTAAATTTAATAGGAACAGACGAAACAGCATTAAATGACAGTTCATCAACATTAAATACATCAAATGTAGTAGTAAAAGTAAATGGAACAACAGTAAGTTCAACATATTTAACATTTGGAACAGCAACAAAGACAACAAATTCAAGTGGATATGTAACTAAAAAGACATTTCCATTAACAATAAAAAATTATACAGGTGGAAAAATAACAATAACAATAAATTCAGGAGCATTAAAAGATATGGCAGGAAATACTAGTGCTTCAAAAATTTATGAATTTACACCAAACACAGATGTAACATCTCCAGTATGGAATACAAATATAAGTGGAGGAACATATTCTGCAACAAATAAAACATATGCGTTAAATTTTATAGGAACAGATGAAACTGGATTAAATGATACTGCATCAGTATTAAATACATCAAACGTAACAGTAAAAATAAATGGAACAGCAGTAAATTCAACATATTTAACATTTGGAACAGCAACAAAAACAACAAATTCAAATGGAAATATAATCAAAAAAACATTTCCGTTAATAATAAAGAATTTTACAGGGGGAACAGTAAATATTACAATTAATGCAAATGCATTAGCAGATACAGCAGGAAACAAAAGTGCACAAAAAACATATTCATTTACAATAGATGGAACGGCACCAACGTGGAATGCTAGTGTTAGTGGAGGAACATATTCAGGTTCTAGCAAAACATATACATTTGATTTAATAGGAAAAGACGAAACATCATTAAATAGTGCATCATCAACATTAAGTTCATCAAATACAACAATAAAAGTAAATGGAACAACAGTAAGTTCAACTAACATAACATTTGGAAGTGCATCAACAACAACAAATTCAAGTGGAAATGTAACACAGAAAACATTCCCAATAACAATAAAAAATTATACAGGTGGAAAAATTGATATTTCAATAAATGCAGAAGCATTAGTAGATAGTGCAGGAAATAAAAGTACCGCAAAAACATACTCATTTACACCAACTGTTGACAATGTTGTGCCAACATGGGCAGATTCAATAACTGGTGGAACATATTCATCAACTAATTCAACATATTCATTAACATTAACAGGTTCAGATGATGTAGCATTAAATTCATCTGCATCAGTATTAAACTCAAATAAAGTAAATGTAAAAGTAAATGGAAGCACAGTAAGTTCAAGCAATTTATCATTTGGGTCAGGAACACTAAGCTCAGATGGAAAAACAAAAACATTTCCATTAACAATAAGAAACTTTACAGGAGGAAATGTAGAAATAACAATATATGCAGGGGCTTTGGTAGATACATCAGAAAATTCAAGCTCTCAAAAAGTGTATACATTCACAGTAGATGGAACATTGCCAGTATGGAATAGTAGCATAAGTGGTGGAACATATGATGCAAATAATAAAACATATGCATTAAAATTAATAGGAACAGATGAAACAGGATTAAATAATACAGCATCAGTACTAAATTCTTCAAATGTAACTGTAACAATGGGTGGAAAAACAGCAAGTGTAACATTTGGAACAGCAACATTAAATGATAAAACAAAAACATTTCCATTAACAATTAATAACTTTACAGGTGGAGATATTACAATATCAATAAGTGCAGGAGCATTAGTAGATACATCTGGAAACAAGAGTAGTGCTAAAACTTATTCATTTAATGTAGATGTAACACCACCAGTGTGGGCAGATAATGTTAATAATAGAACATTTAGTACTTCAACAAGTACATATTCATTTGATTTAGTAGGAACAGACGAAACAGGATTGAATAGTAGTACATCAGTATTAAATACATCAAATTTAACTGTTGCAGTAGATGGTGTAGCAGTAACATCAAGTGATTTGACAATTGGAACAGGAACATTAGCTTCTGGTTCTAAAACAAAAACATTTCCAATAAGTATAAAAAACTTTAAAGGAGGAAATGTAAAGATAGAAATAAAAGCAGGAGCATTAAAAGATACATCTGGTAATACAAGTGCATACAAAGAATATCAATTTTTAACAGATATACAAGCACCAGTATGGGGAGATGCAACAGGAAGTTATAACCCAGATGACCAATCATATACAATAACAGTAACAGGTACTGATAATGTAGAATTAAATACAAACTCATCAGCAATAACAACATCAAATTCAACACTTACAGTTGGAGGAACAAGAGTAACACCAACAATAACGAAAACAGCTTCAACATCAACAAGTGTTACATATCAAATAAAAATATCAAATCATACAGGTGGAGCAATTTCGCTTAGAATTAATGCAGGAGCATTAGTAGATACACAGAATAATACAAGTGAGGAGAAAACTTATTCGTTTGCTGCTATGGATGCAACAAAACCAACATGGAAAAATAGTATAGATAGTGCCCAATATGATAAGCAGACTGGAATATATACATTTAACTTAATAGGGACAGATAATATTAAATTAAATAATTCATCATCATCCCTAGCTGGAAAACTTACAATAAAAACAGGTTCAACTGTAGTAAGTGCAAGTGATTTAACTATAGGAAGTGGAACATTAAGCTCAGATGGAAAAACAAAAACATTCCCAATAACAGTTAGAAACTTTAAAGGTGGAAATGTAACAATATCAATTGCTTCAAAAGCATTATATGATACAACAGGAAACTGGAGTGATGCAAAAACTTATACATTCTTCCAAGATGTAACGCCACCAGTATGGGCAGATGATTTTAGAAATGCTATATATGACCATACAAACAAAATATATAAATTTGAATTAGTAGGTTCAGATGAAACTGCATTAAGTGACACTGGCTCAAAATTAAATGCAACAATAACTGTTGGAGGACAAACTGCAAATGTAACTTATGGTAAAGCTACATTTGATTCAAGCACACAGTCAAAAATATTCCCTGTTGAAATAAATAATTATACAGGAGAAGAAATAAAAGTAAATATTGCAGATGGGTCATTAGTAGATACTGCGAAAAATGAAAGTAATGCAAAAGAGTATAGAAAAGTACCAGATATCACAAGGCCGATATGGGAATATCAAAATGTAACATATGATGCAAAAAATAAAATATATGCACTAGAATTAGTAGGAACAGATGAGACAGCATTAAATACAGATGTATCAACTTTAATATCAAGTGGAAGTTCAAAAAATGTAACTGTAACTTGTGGAGGTACAGCAGTAGCACCAACATTAGAAAAAATTTCTACAACTTCAACAAAGATAATTTATAAATTATCAATAATAGATTACCCAGGTGGAGCAGTACGTATTAAGATAAATGAAGGAGCATTAAAAGATACTTCATCAAATCCAAGTGAAGAGAGAATAATATCACTTGATGCAAAAGATGTTACAAAACCACAATTAAAAGCACAAAATCCAAGTTATACTGAAGATGTAGGATATACTTTTGAGATAGTTGCAACAGATAATGAGGAATTAGATACAGCTAAATCAAATTTAGCTCCAAGTGGAAGTGCAAAAAATATAACAGTAACTTGTGGAACAGAAACAGTTGTACCAATAATAACATCTACAGTTTCGGCAGATAAAAAACAAATAATCTACAAAGTTGTTATACCAGATTATCCAACAGGAGGAGTACAAGTAGAAGTTTCTCAAGGAGCGATACTAGATATAATAGGAAATGAAAGTGATGGTAAAACATTCTCATTACCAGCAATGGATGTAAAAAAACCATGGTGGGCAGATACAGTAGACCTAGAATATGATGAAAATAATAACAGAGTAAATATTGTATTAACTGCAGTAGATGATGCTGGAATAAATAATTCTCAGTCTGTATTAACATTAGGAAGTAATATCAGAGTTTACAACAATGGTTCTCTTATTACATCAAACATAACAATGGGAACACAACAAATTAGTGATGATCTTTTAACAAAAACATTCCCTATTACAATAGATAAATTTACAGGAGGAACAATAAGTATTGCAATAGATGCAGAAACTATTGTTGATAATAGTGGTAAAAAGAGTGAAGAAAAATCATATGCATTTACAGATATGATTAAGCCAAAATGGTATATGAATGGAAATGGTACTTACAATAGAACAACACCACCAAACTATACTTTGATGTTTGAAGCAAGAGATGATACAGAAATACAAACAGCACAATTAACAACATCTGATATAACAGTTACAGTTGGAGGAACAACAGTAACACCTACAATTACTTTAGAAAGTGATGGTTCACAAGTAAAGAAATATAAAGTAGTAATACCAGATTATACACAAGGAACAATTAAAGCAGTAATAAGGCAAGGAACAATTGTTGATACTACAGGAAATACAAGTGTGGAAGCACAGTTTTCTGTAACACCAGATGTAACACCACCAACATGGAGAGCTGAAAATGCACAATATGTTTCTCCTACTACAAGTAATGATATTAAAATTGATTTGATAGGTTCTGATAATATTGCGGTTGCAAAAGCAGATTTATCAGTTAAAAACATAATTGTTAAAGTAGGTGAAACTAATGTTGATCCAGGTAAATTATCATTAGTTAAGTCAGATAGTTATACAGATGGTAACAATGGAGTTAAATATACTTTAACAATTAAAGATTATACAGGAGGAGAGAATATAAGTATATTTATACCGTCAGGAACTTTAACAGATAGAGCTGAAAATACAAGTATTGATACAACTCTTTCTATAGAGGCAATAATACCTCCAGAAGATACTGATATACCAGTAGTAAGTAATATTCAACCAGATGTTGATAACTTAACACAAACTATTTATATTACTTTTGATATAACTGATAGTAGTTTTAATTATTTACATCACTTAACAGCAGATGATTTTAAAGTTACTAAGACTTATAAAAAGTCTTCTAGTGGTAGTTGGCCTTGGGGAGGAACAACAACAGAAGTAACAGACACACTAACTCCAACAATAGAAATTTTAAGAGAAACAAGATTAAAAGGCCAAAAAGGATATCAATATAAAATTAAATTAACTGATGTTAATATAACTACAGATACAATAACCTCTATAACAGGACAAGTAGATAATCCTGCTTTAATAAAAGTTTATTTAAATGCAGATGCAATGCAAGACTTACATGGAAAAGGAAATGAAGAAACTGAATTGATGAGTAGAAATGTTACATTTAAAGCTTCTTCAGAAGATGCAGCAATTAGCAAAAGAACAGTAACAGTAACAAATACAGAAGATTCAAAACAAATGGAAATAGAAATTGCTTTAAACCAAACAAGCTCTTGGTGGAAAGAATTTTTCTATAAAGTAACTACAGGAAATTGGCCTAATACACATAAAGTTGAATATACCGGAAAACTATTAAATAAAAGCAATATATTCCATATGTATTTTGATGGTGTAGAAGTAAGTAATGAAATAAGAAATAGAATGATAACTACAGTAGAAGAGGTCGCTAATAGTGAAAGCAATAATAACAGTACTGATAGACCTTGGTATATACCACCTTCATATGGATATGGAACAACTGTAACCAAAACAGCATTATATAGAATAGTTATTAGTAACTTAGAAGAAGCAATAAGACAAACAGAAATAGGGAAAAATTACAAAGAATGGAGTGGTAATGTTCAATTAGATATTGGACCAGACTCTAGCACATTATTCCAATTAAAAGAATCATTATCAGACCAAACAAATAAAAACACTAAAGACACACTTTTCGTAGACGTTATAAAACCAGAAGTTGAAGTAAAAGGTGTTCAAATAAATGATTCAGAAATGGATAGTGTAACAGTAAACTTAAGAGTAACTGATAAATATTTTGATGAGTATTACAGTACAATGGGTGTATCTACACTAGATAAAACCAAAATATATGTAACTGCAGATGGAACTAAAGCAACAGAAGATGCAACAGGAATAAGAGTTGAATATGGAAAAGCAACAAATGTTACAGAAACAAGAGATGATGAGAGTGTTATTATAGGTGTTGACCAAAGTATAACAATAACTGGATTGAAGAATAATTTAGATAAAGCACTAAAACTGGTATTAGAAAATGGAGCGGCACTGGATTATTCAGGGAACTCGAGTGAATCTAAAGAAATCTCATTGTTTAGCAGATTAATGTCGACAGCAACAGAAAAACAACAAACAAGTTTATTTTTAAATAACCCATATAATATTCAAAGACAAAATGTAGAAAGTGTAGAATTTAGAAACTCTACTCTAAATGTAATTTCTGCAAACTCATGGGATGTTTCTGAAAATAAAGATGGTTCTATTGTAGCTTGGTATCAACAAACATCAACAGGAACTTACAAAGTATACATTGCAAGTGATGGAATTATATATGCAAATCCAAATTCATCATATTTATTCTCTTACATAGGTTATTCTTCTGGATGTAATGATACAAATGTAATTTATAACTTAAGTAATTTGAATTTAAAATTTGCAACAAAAATGGATGGAATGTTTAATTATACAGGATATAATTCAATGTTAGAATTAAACTTAGGAGATTCATTTGACACAAGCAGTGTTACATCAATGTCTAAAATGTTTGACCACACAGGTTATAATGCAATGGATACACTAAACTTAGGAGCAAACTTTAATACAGCAAAAGTAACTGATATGAGTTATATGTTTTATGGAACAGCTGGTGCAAGTACAAGTATTAGTAAAATATCATTAGGATTAAATTTCTATACAACATCAGCAACAGATATGACAAGTATGTTCCAAGGTTGCGGTGTTGCCAATTTGGCAGAATTAGATTTAGGACCAGCATTTACAAAAATAGCTGATAATAATGAAAATTTTGCAATAAATTGTGGTAAATCTGGAACTATAAATATATATGTAGGTTCTGCAATTTATAATGCAAAGGGTGGATTTAGATTAGGAGCAAATTCAACAGATACTATAGCATTTTCAAGAACAGTTCCTAAATATAAACCAGAATGGTCAAAAGTATTAGCAAGTTTAGACACATCAAGCAAAAAAATGACTGTAAATATAAAAGGAAATGTAGATTCAAATAATTATGGAACAGCTGATAAAACTGTAAATAATAAATTATCAATAGGAGAAGATACTACTAAAATAACAGTAAAAGTTGATAAAGAAGAGACAACTGATATTACAAAAAATGTTCAAAGTATAACAAAAGGACCAGCAGAGACAGTAAATGCAGAAATAATTTTAAGTAATTTCCAACAAGACACAGTAAAAGAAAATAAAACATATTTAGAATGGGCTGGAAATATTGCATTACAACTAGCAGAAGGAACATTAGTAGATAACTATGGAAATCCAAACTTAGCAATAGCTGATGAAGATGTAAAAGATGTTACAACAAATAAAAATACAGATGGAATGATGTTTGCTGATTTAATAAAACCAAAATTAATGTATGAACAATCAAGTGCGGTAATAGACAAAAATGCTAAAACAGTAAAAATAGTATTTTCTGTAACAGATAAATATTATGCAAGAGAAAATTTGGATATAAGTAAATTAAGCATAAGAATTGATGGTACAGATGTATCAGAAATTCCAACTGTTAAAAAGACATTAGATAAAGTAGCAACAAGCACAGGAGTAAAATTTACATTAACATTATCTGAATTACAACAAGATTCAATTGCAAGTGGAAAAAGATATTTAGATTATAGTGGTAGTATTACAGTATCTATACCAGAAAACCAAATATTTGACCAATCAGGAAATGGAAATGTTGCAACAGGTATAGGAATAGGACCAGGAACAACAATAGTAAAAGAAAACGCAAGTGATTTACAAGTAATAGATTTAGTAAAACCAACATGGCAATTACAGGCTAACAAAGGAATTACAGTAGATTTTGCAAATAAAACAGTAACAATACCATTAGAGGTAACTGATAAATACTTTAATACAAGTACATTAACAAATAAACTAAAACTTTTAGTAAATGGACAAGAATCAACAACAGGAGGAACAATTAGTATTGAATCAGGACCAACAGAGATTAAAGAGCCAAGAAATGGCCAAGATGTTTTAATAGGACATTCATATACTGTAAAAATAACGAATATAGACGTAAGTTCAGGACAACTTGGAATTAGAATTCCAAAAGGAGTTGCAAGTGATAGTTCTAATAATACAAATGACCCAAAAGATCTTGTGTTATTTAATAGATTAAAGGCAACAAATACAGAAAAAACAGAAACTAGTGGATTTTTAGGTAATGCAAATATACAAAGACAAAAAATATATAATGTAATTTTTGAAACAAATATATCAAGTGCAGTTTATGACCATAAAACAAATACAATTACAGATACAACAAGAGCATGGGATGTATCTTCAGCAGGAGATAAATCAATAATAGCTTGGTATACTGATGACGAGATAAGAAGCGGAACTTATAGAATTCACATTGGAAGTGAAGGTGGAATACTTGCTAATGCAGATTCAAGTTATTTATTTGCTAATATAGGAAGTTCAAACAATTGTACTTCAGAAATAGCAATATCAAACTTAAATTTACTAGATGTAAGTACAGTAACTAATATGAATTATATGTTTGCTAATACTGGTAAAAATGCAATGAAAGAATTAGATTTAGGAGATAATTTTAATTCTTCTAGTGCAACAACAATGGCAGGAATGTTTAAAGGTACAGGATATACAGCAATGAAAAGCTTAGATGTAAGTAAACTAAATACAACAGTAGTAACTGATATGACAGATATGTTTAACTCTACAGGACATGATGCAATGCAAAGTTTAACATTTGGCAATAATTTTAATACTTCAAAAGTAACTAGTATGTCTGGAATGTTTACAAATACGGAAAAACTACAAAATTTAGATGTTTCTAAATTTAATACAAGTTCAGTACAAAACATGAGTTATATGTTTGCAAACACAAAAGCATTAACAACATTAGACTTAAGCAACTTTAATACAGCAAATGTAACAAAAATGCAATATATGTTCCAAAATGCTGAAAAATTAACAAGCTTAAATCTTGGAAGTAGCTTTAATACGGCGAAAGTAACAGATATGAGTTATATGTTTAATAGAACAGGAAGTTCAGCACTAACAATGTTGAAATTAGGAGGTAATTTCTATACAACAGCAGTAACAAATATGACAAGCATGTTTGAAGGTTGTGGAGCTGGAAGTATGATAACATTAGATTTAGGCCCTGCATTTACAAAGATTGCAGGAACAAATACAAACATGTTTAAAGACTGTGGACAACAAGATAATGTAAAAATATATGTAGGTTCAGCAATTTACTCAGGTGATAAAGAATTAAGACTTAGTGCAGATTCAAGTACAAAAATAAGTTATACAAGAGGAATTATAGTACCACAATATAGACCACAATGGAAAATTACAACAACAGCACCAGATAAAACAAACTCTGCAATAACAGTAACATTAAATGGAATTGTAGATTCAGCAAATTATACTGGATACAATAGTAATGTAACAAATAAATTTACTAATGCAACAACATCACAAGTAACAGTAAATATTGATGGAGACTCAACAGCAAATGGTAACATTACAAAAACAATAAGTGGGGCAAGCTCAGCGCCAACTTCAAAGGTACAATGTAGTTTAAAATTGACAGGATTTAAAGGAACAAGACAAGCTTCTAAAAAATACACAGAGTGGAGTGGAAATATAGCATTAGAAATTGCACAAGCAACATTAGTAGATAGCTATGGAAATCCAAACTTAAAACTTGAAGAAGATAAATTACAAGATAATCCTAAAGGAACTGCAAATGCAACAGGAAAATTATTCTTAGATTCAATAGCACCAGAATTTACATATGAACATTCAGAAACAAAAATAAATCATGAGTCTAAAAAGGTAACTGTTTACTTTAGTGTAACAGACAAATATTTTAAACAAAATAATTTAACAAATCTTTCAGATGGATCATATGATGCTAGTGGAATAACATTAAAACTATTAGATACAAATACACAAATTCCAAATGATAATATAAAGAAAACATTAACAAGGGACAGTGAAATTTACGAAACAGTAAATGGACAAAACCAAAAAGTTGGAGAAAAATTCAAATTAGTAATTGAAGGCTTAGACCAAGGTGATGGAATTTATTACAGTGGACCTATGGCAATAGCATTACCAGCTAATATGGCAACAGATTTTTCTGGAACATCAAATGTTGCAAAATCAATAACAATAGGAGTAGATGATCCAACAAATGATTCAAACCATAAAAATCAAGAAATTGTTGATGTAGTAAACCCAGTATGGACTGTAGAAAATATGAGTATTACAAAAGACTCATCAGGAAAAACTAAGGCAACAATGGATTTAATAGGTACAGATAAATACTTAAATAAAACAAGCAGTAAGAGTTTATTAACAGCAACAGGTATAAAAGTAATAGTAGATGGAGTTGATATTTCTGGATTAGCAACAGAATTATCTAAAACATTAAGTACACCAGTAGAAACAACAAATGGATTGAAGTATACACTTACAATTTCTAATTTAGAAGAATCATATAATGCATTTATAACTGCAAGAAATGCAGGAAAAAGAGTATATAGAGAATACAGTGGAGAAGTGTCAATAAAAATTCCAGAGGCAACATTAGTTGATAATTATGGAAATAAGAGTTCATCCTTTACAATTGGTGTAGGTGCAATAGATACACTAAAACCTGAAATTGTAAAAGTATCATCATCAACTGATACAACAGCAAAAACTGAAACAATAGTATTTGACGTAACAGATAAATATTATAGTACAGTATTAGATGATCAAACATTATTAACGAAATTACATGTATTTGTAGATAATGAAAATGCAGATGCTATAACAAAACAAATTACAAATGTAGAAACATTAACAGCTACAATTGATGGAGTAGAAAGAACAGTAGGAAAACGTTATACATTAGTACTATCAGACTTTGAACAAGCAGGACTACAAAGCGGATATAAATTTAAAGGTTTAAGTGGTACAGTAAAAGTTAATGTAGATGCTGGAATTGCAACAGATACAAAAGGAAATACAAGTGATGCAACAACATTGCAAGGTGACTTTGTAGACTTTATAGCACCAACTATTATTTACAAATATACAAAACCAGCCGAAGGTGCTAAATCAGTGAATATAGTATTTGATGTAACAGATAAATACTATTCAAGTGGAGATTTAACATTAGCAGATTTAACTATAAAAATGCAAAATGGTACAAACTTAGCAAATTACATTGATATGAAAAATATACCAGGTGCGAAATTAACACTTTCAACACCTACAAATGTAGTTGAAACAACAGCAATGAACAAAACAGTAAATGGAGAAGTAAAAACTGGATTAACAAACCAAGTAGTTGGTAGAAGATATACTTTAACCATTTCTGGATTAGAACAAGCTCAAATTGCAACTGGAGCAAAATACTTAGAATATAGTGGTAATGTAACAATTGCAACAACTGCAGGAAAAATAAAAGATACATCTAAAAATGGAAACTTAAATAAAACACTTACATTTGGAATTGATTTGCCAGATGAAACAGGAACAAAAGAAACACTTGATATTGTAAGTCCAGTTTGGGCAGTAGATTCTCAAACTGTAGATTTAGATAAGCAAGAAGCAACAATAGTAGTAACAGCAACAGATAAATACTTTAAACAAAGTACTTTAACAAATGATGCTTTAGAATTGTGGATTAATGGTGTACAAGTAGAGAAAAACGGAACAACAGGAAGAAATCTAATGATAGAAAAACAAGAAGAAATGTATGAAGACTGGATAGAAAATGGAAGAACTTCTAAACATTTAGTTGGTGTTAAGTATACAATAAAAGCTTCAGGATTTAATGTTGATGAAGGCCAAGTTAAAATTAAAATACCAACAGGAATGATTACAGATTATTCTAACAACAAGAGTGAAGGTTTAGAGTTTATGCTATATAGTTGTTTAAAAGCGACAAATACAGAAACTTTACCAACTAGTGGATTTTTAGGAAATACTTCAATACAAAGACAAAATATAGAAAGTGTAACATTTGTTTCAGGATTGTCAAGTATTGTTAGTGCTACAAAATGGGATGTATCAGCTGGAGATGATGGCTCAATAATGGCTTGGTATACAACAAATTCATCAAATGGAGCATTAAATGTATATATTGGTGGAACTACAGCAATATTTGCAAACCCAGATTCAAGTTATTTATTTGCTAATATAGGTAGTGCTTCAAAATGTAAAGCAACAGAAGTAATTAAAGGATTAGATTTAGTAACAACAAAAAGAGTTACAAATATGAATCATATGTTCTATAATACAGGTTCAAATGCAATGACAAAATTAAATTTAGGAACAAACTTTAATACAGAAAGTGTAACCAATATGGGAGCTATGTTCTATAAATGTGGATATGGAAAATTAACAGACTTTACATTAGGCACTAAATTTAACACAAGCAATGTAACAAATATGACAAATATGTTCCAACAATTTGGAGCAATAACAGTTCTAGACCTAGGAGATAAATTTAACACAAGCAAAACAACAAATATGACATCAATGTTTGCAGGATGTGGAGAATATACTCTAACAACTTTAAGACTTGGTGACAAATTTGATACAAGTAATGTAGAAACTATGAATTACATGTTTAATCAAATTGGAATTGGAAAAATGACAACTTTAGATTTAGGAGATAATTTTAGTACTGCAAAAGTAACTAATATGGATTCAATGTTCCAAAATTGTGGATTAAATTCATTACAGGAACTTGATTTAGGACCTAAATTTACAAAGATTGCAAGTTCAAATAGCAATATGTTTAACTCTATAGGAAGAACTTCAGGAACAGTTATAGATGCGCCAGAAGCAATATACAAAAATTCTAACAACTTTAGACTTGGAGGAGAAGGTTCAACTGCAATTGCATATTCTAGAGGAACGATAAATCCTAAATATAGAACAGAATGGGCAATAGAAAGTACAACAGTAGATAAAACAACTAAAAAAGTTGAAATTACATTAAGAGGTAAAATCAATTCGCAAATAACAGCATCAGAATACCCTGCAGATATGGTTACAGGTATAGCTGATAAGAGTAAAATAAAAGTATTTATAGATGGTACAGAATTAACTAATGTAGAAGAGTCTATGGATATAGGAGATGTAAGCTATAAGGTAAATGATTCTGGAAGAATAGAAATTTTACAAACTATAACATTAAAAGATTTTGAAGAAGCAACTAGACAATCAGGAAAGAGCTATAAAGAATGGAGTGGAAATATTACATTAAAAATACTTCAAGATTCTGGATTAATAGAAAACTATGGAAGTCAAAATATAGAGCAAACACTTACAGATGTAACATTTGTTGACTTTATAACACCAGAGATTACTTATAAATGGTCAGAAACAAAAATAGACTATGGAGAAAAAACATTAACAGTAGTATTTTCTGTAGTAGATAAGTATTTTGCAAGTTCAAGTATTACTGCAGACAATTTAGTAATAAAAATGAAAGATGAGGATGCAGTACCACAGAATATTACAAAAACTTTAACATCAGAAGATATTAAAGAGATAAGAAATGGTAAAGAAGAGACAATAGGTAAAAAATACACATTGACAATAGGTGGTTTAGAACAAGCAAGCAAATCAGAAGGAGCAAAATATAAAGATTACAGTGGACCAATAAGCATTGGAATACCAAGTAAAGTACTATATGATACTTCAAATAATTACAACCAAGATCCAATGACTATTACAGTTGGAGTTGACGAACCTGATAAAACAGGCTCAGAACAGATAGTTGACGTTGTTGATCCAATTTGGGAAGTTAAAAATGTTAAACAAGTAACAGATAGCCAAACAAATGAAAAAGAACTAACAATGGAATTATATGGTACAGATAAATATTTTAAACAATCAACATTAGATGTAAATAAAATTCATGTATTTGTTGATGGAACAGAAATAACAGATAATAACTATGTAAAGAAAGAACTAAGTGAACCAGTAGATCAAGAATCAGAAAATAATGGTAGAGTATATGGAGTAAAATATATTTTAAGATTAAGCGATTGGGCTGAATCAGATCAAGATTTTGCTGGAAGTGGTAAAACTTATAGAGAATATAGTGGAAATACAGTAATAAAAATTGATGAAGGAACAATTGAAGATGAACATGGAAATACAAATAAGGCAGAGAATAGTGAATTTATATTAGGAAAAGTAGACTTTGTAAAACCTGACATTGTTTATAAATCAGCAAAAACAAAAATAGATAGAAATAATAAAACATTAACAGTAGAATTTGATGTTACTGATAAATACTATGATATTTCAAAAGCCAAATTAGCTTTATCAGACTTAACAGTTAGAGTTGATGGAAAACAAATGACAACAGCAGAGTTGACAAATTCAAAAAATAGTTTAACATCAACAGCATTGCCAAATAACTATGGAGTTAGATATACATTAGTAATTAAAAACTTAGAGCAAACTCCTAATACAGGTATAGATTACAGTGGTATAGTTACAATAGGAATACCAAGTGGAAAAATATATGATACATCAGGAAATACAAATGATGGAAAAACAATTACTATAGGTGTAGATACACCATCAGATGGAGTAAATAATTATCCAATATTAGTAGACGTTGTTGATCCAATATGGAAAGTTGGAGGATTTACGGTAAATGAGACTAATGGAACAGTAACAGCAGAAGTTGTAGGAACAGATAAATATCTTGATACAGAACGTAGTTCTTTAAATCCAACAGATATAAAAGTATTTATAAATGGAGAAGACATCGAAAAAACTGCAGGAATTAAAGTTGAAAAATCTGTTAGTGAAAAGGAATTAAGAACTTCAGCTTCTGGAAATCCAGAAATTGTATATACAGTAACATTATCAAACTTTAAAGAAGATGATGCAACATTCTTAGAAGCAAGAGCAGATGAAACAAGATGGTACAGAGAATACAGTGGAGCAATAAAAATTGAAATACCAGCAAATCAATTAGTTGATACATCAGAAAATACAAATAAAGCAACAACATTAGATTTAGGACAAGTTGATAAAATAAAACCAGATATAGTAAAATACTCATCATCAGTAGACAAGACCAATAAAAAAGAAATAATTGTATTTGATGTAGTAGATAAGTATTTGTCAGGTTCAGGATTAGGAACAACAGTAACAGAAGCAAATAATAATTTATCAAAATTACATGTATGTGTAGATGATGAATCTGCTGACAATATTACAAAAAATATTACAAAAGTTGACAAATTAACAGCAACTATAGGTGGAAAAACTGGTCAAATAGTAGGATACAGATATACATTAGAATTAACAGGTTTTGAAAAGACTAAAAATTCAAAAGGATATAAAGATTGGAGTGGTACTGTAAGAGTTGATGTTGATGCAGGAATAGGTGTAGATACATCAAATAATGCAAGTGAGGCAACATCACTAGCAGGAGACTTTGTAGATTTTATAAATCCATATCTTGAATATACACATCAAAATCCAGATAAAACTAATAAGTCATATACAATGGCATTTAACATAACAGACAAGTATTATACTTCTGGAAAATTAACACCAGATGATTTAACAGTAAAAATTAAAAATGGACAATTAAAAAATGGTAGTGAAATTGAATATAACTTAAGTGAATTAGCAAAGGCAGGAACAGTTACAATGTCATTAAGTTCAGTAGAGCTTAAGGCAACAACAAATGTAAAAATGACTAATGCAACTACTGGAAAGATAGAAACAGTAGCAAAACCTACAATAGGACATGCATACACATTAGTAATTTCAAATCTAGAAAAACTACAAATTGAAGATGGAATGACAACAGCTGATTACAGTGGTATCATTACAGTAGGTATTAAAGGTAACGTTATAAAAGATAGAACTTCTGGCGGAAGCCAAAATGGAAATGTAGGAACATCAATAACATCAGGAATTGACATACCAGGTGGAAATGGAAATGGAACAGTAGTAGATGTTGTAGATCCATTGATTACAGGTACTGGAACTGTGGCAGATCCAGCACAAGGAACAGCAACATTAAACTTTACTGCGACAGATACATACTTTAAATCAAGTTCAATAACAGCTGCAAATATTAAGATATTTGTAAATGGAGAAGAAAAAGCAATTGGAGTAGCATCTGGAAATGGAATAACAAAAACATTAACAAAAGCAGACTTACCACTTGAAACAAGAATAGAAAATGGTAAAACAACTTCAAAAAAATATGGAGAAACTTACACTTTAAATATTACTGGATATCCATCAAATATTAATCAATTAAAGGTTGTAATACCAGCTGGACTTGTTGAAGATGATTATGATAATAGCAACAAAGAAAAAGTATTTAACTTATTTAATACATTAAAAGAAGCAGAAGCTAATGCAAGTGAAACATCAGCATTCTTAGGTAATACTTATGGAATTCAAAGAGGCAAGATTTCTCAAATAGTATTTGAAAGCTACATAGGTGGAGAGACAAATAAACGTTGGGATGTATCTGCTCAACAAGATGGTTCAATAATGGCTTGGTACAATACAAGTGAAATAAGTAATGGAACTTATATTATTCACATTGGTAGTGATACTTTAATTGGAGCAAATGAAAATTCAAGCAATTGGTTTAGCTATATTGGAAAGAATACAGCATGTACAGCAACAAATGAAGCAAGTAATCCAATAATAAAGAATATGAGCTCTGTAAGCTTTGCAAGTGTAAAGAATATGTCAAATATGTTTGCATATTTGGGATATAGTAATATGACAACATTTAGTTTAGGTAGCAACTTCTTTACAACTAAAGCAGAAAACATGAGTGGAATGTTCTCAAATACAGGATTTAGCAAAATGCAAAGTATTAATTTAGGTACAAACTTCAATACATCTAAAGTACAAAATATGACATCTATGTTCGAAAGAACAGGATACACAGCAATGACAAGTTTGAATTTAGGTGGTAAATTTATAATAAATACAGAAAAATCAGTAGTAATGAATAATATGTTTGCAGAATGTGGATATACCAATATAACAAGTTTAACACTAGGAACTCAATTTAATACAACAACAGTAACATCAATGAAAGGTATGTTTAAATCTACAGGAAATAAGAAACTAACAAGTTTAGACTTAGGAGATTTATTCTATACAACAAATGTAACAGATATGACAGATATGTTTAATGGATGTGGACAAGACTTAATGGCAACATTAGACTTAGGACCAGCATTTACAAAGATTGCAGGAAGCAATACAAATTTTGCAACAAATTTAGGAAAATCAGGATGTGTAGTTTATGCACCAGAAGCAATATATCAAGACACTAAGAACTTTAGATTAGGTGGAGCAGGTTCAACTGCTATTGCATACTCTAAAACAATAGAACCTAAATATAGAACAGAGTGGAAGTTAAAAACAACAACATTTGATAAGACGGCTAAAAGCTTAACAGTTACATTAACAGGTTCAACAAATTCAGCATTAGCAACAACAGAATACAAGAGTAATGTAAGTACAGGAATTACAGACAAAGCAAAAGTAAAAGTATTTATTGATGGAACAGAAGTAACAGGACTAAATATGGAACTAACAGCAAGACAAGTAGACAATACAACAAAAGGAACAAAAGACGTAGAGCAAACAATAAAAATTACGAACTTTGGAAATAATTCAGGTAATATTACATTAAAAGTACTTCAAGATTCTGGATTAAAAGATGCTTATGGAATTGGAAGCCAAAACATAGAACAAAGCTTTACAACAACAGTTACAGACAAAAATACAGCAGGAAGATTGTTTGCAGACTATGTAAAACCAGAGATAAAATATGTATATGCACCAGCAAATATTGACAAGACAAATAAAACATTAACAGTAGAATTCTCTGTAACAGATAAATACTTTGCAAGTTCAACATTAATAACAAACACAAATGGAACATTAACTGCAAATCAAACAGAAGTAAACAAAATTACAATAGCAATGAAAGATAATGCAAATTCAGCAGTAAATAGCAAAGTGACTAAAAAGATAACAGAAATAACTGCAGTAACTGGAACAGTAGATGGTAAAACAGTTACAACAGGATATAAATTTAAATTAGTAATTAGTGGATTACAACAAGAAACATCAAATGGAAATTATAGAGACTATAGTGGTCCAATGAGCATTTCGTTCCCAGCAGGAATAGGAACAGACAAATCTACAAATACAAGTGATGCAAAAACAATTACAATAGGTGTAAACACTGACGGTTCAGGAAGCCAAGTAAATGTGGATGTTGTAGACCCAGTATGGAAAACAGACAACTTTAGTATAGACAATACTAATAAAAAGATTACTGTAGATTTAATAGGAACAGATAAATATATTGATACAGCAAATAGTAATTTAACAACAAATGACATAACAGTTATTGTGGATGGAGAAGAAGCATCAAGCATTAAGAAAGAATTGAGCGCTAAATCAACTGTATCTTATGGAATTAAATACAAATTAACACTTTCAGGATGGGAGCAATCTTCATTGCAAGATGGTAAAAAATTCTTAGAGTGGAGTGGTACAACAAAAATTAAAATTGCTAGTGGAACATTAAGAGATTTACCACAACAAGATTTACCAAATACTGTAACTAAGAAGTATAATACAAGCAAAGAACAAACACTTACTTTAGGACATGTAGACTTTATAAAACCAAGAATAGTAGTTGCAAGTGCAACTAAAAATGCAACAGCAGGAACTGAGACAATAGTAATTAATGCTATTGATAAATATATTGATACAGCAAATAGTAGATTAACTGCAGAAGATATATCAGTATATGTTGATAATGTTTCTGCAACAGGATTAACTAAAAAATTAACAAAAGGTTCTGATTTAACTGCAACAGTTAATGGAAATACACAAACTATAGGACAACAATATACATTAGTACTATCACAATTTAAACAAACTAGAACAAGTATTGACTCTACGAAAAATTACTCTGAATGGAGTGGTACTGTTTCAATAGATGTAGCAGAAGGAAAGATTAAAGACAAGGTAGTTAGCCCAAATACAACTGCTAATGTAAATGAAGCAACAACATTACAAGGAGATTTTGTAGACTTTATAAAACCAGAAATAACATATAAATATTCAGCTTCAGATATAGATTATGGAAATAAAACATTTACTATGGATTTTGAAATTACAGATAAATACTTTGACACAATTACAGAGTTAACAACAGCTAATTTAGCAAATTACTTAACAATAAAAGTTGATGGAGTAGATATTACAAATAACAAAAATGTAACTAAAGAAATTGTATCTTCATCAAATGTAACAGCAGGAACTACAGCAAAACCTATAAATAAAACAGTAAATGGAGTAATAAAAACTGGATTAACAAATCAATTAATAGGTAAACATTACAAGTTGAAAATATCTAATTTACAACAAGCAATAAAAACAGGAAATACATTAGATTATAGTGGTGTTATTACAGTAGCATTTAAAGGTGATGTAATTGCAAAAGATACTTCAAACAATGGAAATACAAATGCAACAATAACATCAGGAGTTAACTTACCAGGAGGTTCTGGAAATGGAACGATAGTCGATGTTGTAGACCCAATGTGGGAACAAATAGGAAGAGCAACAGTAGAAGCAGGACAAGGTAAAGCAAATATGGTAATTAGAGGTACAGATAAATACTTAAACAAATTACAAAGTACATTAAATGTAAATAATGTAGTTGTTAAAGTAAATGGAGAGGCACCAAAAACAGATGTAAAACTAACAATGACAGAAGATACATCAGTAAATCTTGCATATGCAAAACAATATAATGTAACATTAACAGGATTTGATCCAGCAGCATATCAGGTATCATTTACAATACCAGCAGGAGTATTGATGGATAATTATGGAAACACTAGTAAAGAAAGAGAATTTATCTTATTTAGTAGTTTGAAAGAAACTAATACAGAAACAGAAGCAACAAGTCCATTCTTAGGAAATACAGCTTTACAAAGACAAAACATTGAGCAAATAATTTTTGAAGAACACATAAAAGACGGTGATTCAACACTATGGGATGTTTCTGCAACACAAGATAGAACAATCTTGGCATGGTACGAAAAGAATAATACAACCGGAAAATATATAGTTCATATAGGTACAACAATCATTATGAATGGTAATGTAAATTCTACAAACTTATTTAACTATATTGGTTATAGTTCAGGATGTGTTACAACTAGTGAAGCTTCTAAAAAAATAATTAAGAACATTGAGTTATTGCATGTTGACAATGTTAAGAATATGACAAATATGTTTGCTCATATGGGATACAAGTCAATGCAGACATTTAGCTTAGGTGACAGTTTTGATACAGGCAAAGTTGAGAACATGGAAGGCATGTTTAATGAGACTGGATTTGAACAGATGACAAGTATTAACTTTGGTAAGAAGTTCAGTACAGTTAGTGTTAAGAATATGAATAGTATGTTCGCAAGTACAGGTCATGACAAGATGCAAAGCTTGAGTCTAGGTGAGTCCTTTGATACAAGTTTAGTAACAACCATGAATAATATGTTTGCTAATACAGGATTTGCTAAAATGACTAAATTAGATTTAGGTCCAAACTTTAATACAAGTAATGTACAAAGCATGAATAGTATGTTCTTAAGTACTGGTCATAATAGTATGACGAGCTTGGATTTAGGCGATAAGTTCTATACAACAGCGGTTACTGATATGACAAGAATGTTTAATGGAACTGGAGCTTCAGCAATGACTACTTTAGATTTGGGTGCAGTATTTACAAAAATAGCTGATACACATGATGAGATGTTTACAAATTGTGGAGTTTCAAGCTTAGTTGTTTATGCACCAGAGTTAATATATTCTAATGAAACTTCGTTTAAATTAGGGCGTTAATTTAATAAAAAAAAGAGAAAACTCACATTTATGTGGGTTTTTTCTTTTTAAAACTATTTATAAATTATGTATGAAAAAGCGGTATTTCAAACAATATATTATTAATTTTTTAATATTTTAAAAAATTTGTGAAATTTTAATTTGTTCGCTTGTTTTTTGTTGAAAAATATTATATAGTATAAAACAGAGAAAATGAGATAGCAGATATGTTGAGGCTGCCACTTTCAATACTCGATACATCGAGAGCAAGGAGGTGGTTGTTTATGGTAAAATTTTTATTATTCCTAATATTAGGATTTTTATTTTCAATGACTATAAACGTAGCCTTATTGTGTATTATATACATAATGTGGACTAATAAACAATAAAAAACAACACATTCTGCTTTTGTCGGTTGGAATGTGTTGTTATTACTAATATAGTGGTAGTCACATTCTGTGACTCTCATTTTCTAACTATATTATACACACATTTTTGAAAAAAGTCAATTAAATAAAGAATTTAAATATCATTAATTATTGGTTACAATTTACAGAAAAATCATAATATAGATTTTAGAAAATTAATAATATATTGTTTTTGAAATACCGCGTAAGCGACCAAATGAGCGAAGCGAATGCGATATGGAGCAATCTACATACAAGTATTTTTTATATGGAGATTGCGACAGCAAGGTATAAAAAAACAATATATTATTAATTGTTAAATATATTTTTTATATGAAAAAATGGGAATATCTGAGATGAATAAAAGAAGAAAACTTGCAAAAAAATGCAAGTTTTCTTCTTTCTTCCTTAGGTAAAAAAAGCTACCAAATTTGGTGCTTTTTTTTTTGAAAAAAATGCCGAAAAACGTTGAAAAAAATAGCCTGTTATGATATAAAATAGATAGAGAAATAAGATAGGATTTTTGAGCAAAAAAACGGAGGAAGAACATGTTTAAAAAGAGAAAAAATGTAAGAAAAATTATAATAATATTAATAGCCTTAATAACAGTATTAGGGTGTTATATAAAATTTAATAAAGTAACAAAAGATATGTATGCACCAACATTAAAAAATGTAAATGCAGGAGAAAATGTAGGATTAGGACATGGAACTATAAACCCAATATATAAACCAGAGTGGGAAAAAATAAAAAGTTCATTTAGTGCAAGTGAAGGAACATTAACTGTAACAGTAAAAGGTTCGGCATACCAATCTCAAAATATAGATGCAAATACAGACATAAATTATGCTAGTGATGTAGAGAGTCAATTAAAAGCAAAAGATGTAACTGTATTTATAGATGGTGTAGATGTAACAAATACAACAATTCCAGCTGTAAATGTGAATGCAAATAGCAATATTACACAACCAACAGTAGAAGTTGGAGGAGGCACTAAAAAACAAAATACAACATCACAAAAGAATGAAATAACATATACAATCAGATTATCAAATCTAAAAGAAGCTGTAAGAGTATCAGGAAAAAGCTACACAGAATGGTCAGGAAATATTGCATTAAAATTAGCAGGAAGAGGAAAAGATTCAAGCACTTATAATGCAAATATCTTAACAGACGAATATGGAAACCAAAGTATGATGGAAAAAGACACAAATGGTACTTGGGTTAATGTAGAAATAAAAGATACAAAAACAGATCATAATACAGACAATACAATGTTCGCAGATTATCAAAATCCAGAAATAAGATATGAATATTCAACAGGAAATATAAATTATAGTGACAAAACATTAACTGTAGAATTTTCTATAGCTGATAAATATTTTTCAAGTACAAAATTATTAAAAGATGATGAAAATGGCAACAAAGTTGTAAATCAAGAAGAAGTAAATAAAATACAAATAGCATTAAAAGATGAACCAGATTCACAAATAAATGGAGTTGTAACTAAAAAAATAACAAATGTAACTGAATTAACAGAAGAAAGAGACGGAAAAACAGTAACAGTTGGATATAAGTTCACATTAGTAATTGGTGGGTTACAACAAAAAACAAAAGAAGGAACTTACAGAGATTACAGTGGACCAATGAGTATACAATTTCCTAGCAGTCTAGCAGAAGATAAATCAGGAAATACAAGTAAAGGAAAAACAATTACAATAGGTATAAGTGATCCAAGTAAACCTACTGACCCAGGAGAAAAAGTAGTCGATGTTGTAAACCCAGTGTGGGAAGCCAAGAATGTTAGAAAAATAATAGATAGCACAACAGGCAAAATGAAAGTTTCAATGGATTTATATGGAACAGATAAATATTATAAAGAAAATAGTTTAACTGCAGACAAAGTACAACTTTGGGTAGATGGTGTAAATGTAACAGCAAGTGGAAGCTCAACAGATATTGTAAAAAGTTTAACTAAAGTAGAAGATTTAAGTGAAAATGGATTAAACTATGGAATTCACTACAAACTTGAAATATCAGGTTTAGAAGAGACAGATAGTAAATTTAATGAACAAAGAAACAAATATGCAACAAATACTGCATCAGGTAGAGTGTATAGAGAATATAGTGGCGAAATGAAAGTTCGTATTCCAGAAAATACAATACTTGATAATTCTAGCAACAAAAATGAAGCATTAGAAGTTGCATTAAACAAAATAGATACAATAAAGCCAGAGATTATAAAAGTTTCTTCAAATAAAAATACAACAAGTGGAAAAGAAACTTTTGTGTTTGATGTAGTTGATAAAAATTTAAAAACTACAGGATTAGGTACAACAGTAGCAGAAGCAAATGCTAATAAGTCAAAAGTAACAGTATATGTAGATGGAGAAGAAGCAAGTAGTGTAACTAAAAACTATGTAAAAGTAGAAGCATTAAAAGCAACTATTAATGGAGCTAGCAAAACGGTTGGATATAGATACACATTAGAATTGACAAATTTCCCAAAAACAAGATCTTCAATTAATTATGACAGAGAATATACTGATTGGAGTGGTAATGTATCAATAAAATTTGGGGCAGGAATAGTTACAGATGCAGGAGGAACTGCTACAGATTCAAGTGGTAATGCAATAACAATAGAAAAAAACGAAAATGCAGAAACAGAGCTTCAAGGTGATTTTATAGATGTTGTAAAACCAGATATTACATATAAGTATGTGGAAGATGCAACAAATCCTACTAAATCAGATATCAATAAGACAGATAAAACATTTGCAATGGTATTTGATATAACAGATAAATTCTATGATGAAACTAAATCAAAAGCATTAAGTATAAATGATTTAATAATAAAAATAGATAACAAAGATGTTGATTGGACAAAAGTTACTAAATCATTAAGTTCAACAAATATAACTAATACAGTAAAAATTACTGAAAATGGAGTAGTTAAAAGTGTAACAAAAGTAATTGGAAAAAGATATACATTAAAATTATCAGACTTAGAACAATTACAAGTAAAACAAGGAGATAAATATTTGGATTACAGTGGTGTAGTTACAGTAGTAGTACCTGCTAGCAAAATTGTTGACACATCAAATAATACAAATGTTGCAAAAACAATAACATCAGGTATAAATATTCCTGGAGGTACAGGAACAGGAAAAGTAGTGGATGTTGTAGATCCATTATTTGAAAAAGTAAGTTCTTCTGCAAATGCTATTAACAAAACTGCAACATTAAATTTTAAAGTTACAGACAAATATTTCTCTACTAGTACATTGACAAAAGATAATATACAAATATTTATAAATGGGGCAGAAACAAAAAGTGGGTTAGAAGTAAGTCTAACTAAAGAAGATAAACAAGAAGAAAGAACTGTAAATAATGTGACATCTACAGTAACATATGGTATAGATTATGCATTAACAATTAAAAATTTTGCACCAGATGTTAAACAAGTTAAAGTAGTAATACCTCAAGGAATTGCAAAAGATCAATCTGGAAATGGAAATAAGAAAACAGAATTTATATTATATAATACTTTGATTAATACAAGCAAAGAAGAAAATGCAAACAGTGGATTCTTAGGAAGTGCAAGCAGTACTAATAATAAAGTAAAATCAATTCAAAGACAAAATATTGACAGTATAACATTTATGGACAATATACCAAATGACATAGGATATGATGCATCATTAAGAGATTATAAAAAAGATACTGCTTGGGATGTATCTGCTCAACAAGATAAATCAATATTAGCTTGGTATGATACTAATGCAAATGGAAGTTTAAAAGTTTATATTGGAAGTAATAGTGAGATTTTTGCAAATCAAGATTCTACTAATTTGTTTGCTTATATAGGATATGCAGAAATTTGTACATCAACAGATACAATTAATAATTTGAATTTATTAAATGTAACTAGTGTAACAAAAATGTATAGGATGTTTAGATATACTGGATATAGATCAATGGATAAATTAGATTTAGGAGAGACATTTAATACAAGTAATGTAGGAAATATGTGTGGTATGTTTGAAAATACAGGATATTTGGCAATGACTACATTGAATTTTAGTAGCAATTTTACTACAGCTAAAGTAACTAATATGTCATATATGTTTTCTAATTGTGGATATACTAAATTAAAAAGTTTAAATTTAGAGACTTTTAATACAAGTGGTGTGCAAGATATGCAATATATGTTTGATAGCACGGGTTATAATGCAATGGAAACATTGAATTTAGGAAAGAATTTTGATACAAAAAGTGTACGGAGCAAATAAAAAAACTATGAATTATATGTTCTGTGATACAGGTAGAAAATCATTACAAGCATTAGACTTAGGAGATAAATTTGATACCACAGGTGTAACTGAGATGCAAAATATGTTTTTGTGGATGGGAGAAAAAATACAGAAATTAGATTTAGGAGATAAATTTGATACTAGTAGTGTAACTAATATGAGTGGTATGTTCTGGGGAACTGGATATTCTAGAATGACAAGTTTTAATTTAGGCGATAAATTTAATACAAGCAAAGTAACTAATATGAAAAACATGTTCTATGATTTTGCATCAAATTTACCAACATTAGACTTAGGAGATTTATTCTATACAACATCAGTAACAGATATGACTAATATGTTTTATAATACTGGTATAAATGCAATGACAAAAATAGATTTAGGACCAGCATTTACTAAAATTGCAAGTAAAAATACAAACATGTTTTATCAAACAGGAAGATCTGGAGCAGTTACAATTCAAGCATCAGAACAAATATACCTAGATAAAAACAACTTCAAACTAGACACAAATGCAACAAGCTCAGCAATAAATTACACAAGAGGAACAATAAAACCTAAATATAGAACAGAATGGGTAAAAGAAGCCTCAGCACTAACAATAGATCAAACGAATTTGAAAAATAGTAAAATAACAGTAACATTAAGAGGTAGAACAAATGCAGAAGCAGGAGTTGACCATAAGAGTGATGTAACTAGTGTATTAACAGCAAATAACATACATGTGTTTTTCGAAGATGGAACAGAAGCTACAGACATAACAAAAACACTTTCAAATGCAACAAGTGTAACAAATGCAGTAACAGGAGCAAATGATGTAACACAAGTGTTAACAATATCAGGACTAGACAAAGGTAGAAAAGATGGTAAAAGTTATAGAGATTGGTCTGGTAATATTACATTAAAAATAGACAAGAAAACATTAAAAGACAAATATGACAACAGAAACTTAAGTGCAATAGATACAAGTGGAACGATGACAGATATTAAAATAAATGATGCAAAAACCAATAAAAATGCATCAGGAACATTATTTATAGATTCAATTGAACCAGAATTTACATACAAAGCATCAGATACCAAAATAATTCATGGAGGTAAAGAAGAAAAAGTAGAAATTACATTTGATGTAACAGATAAATACTTTGATGATACCTATAAAAGTTATGCTAGTACAGCATTAAAAAAATCAGATGGAACTTATGATGCAAGTAAAATAACAGTACAAATTGATGATTATAATGTAACAGAACTAAACAAAGCAATAACTAAAAAATTAGAAAAAGTACAAGACTTAAAAGGCACAGTTGATGGAACAGCAAATACAAAAATTGGAGAAAGATTAAAATTAACAATTACAGGTTTAGATCCAAAAGATGCTCAAGGAATTGGAGATGGATTTAAATACAGTGGATACATGACATTAGCTTTTGGAAAAGGAGTAATTTATGATAAATCTGGAAATCCAAATAGTGCTAAGTCAATAACAATTGGAAGAAATGAGCCAGGAGGTTCAGACAGTGATAAAGAAATAGTAGATGTAGTAGATCCAGTATGGTCACTTGCAAATGCAGATATGAATGGTGGAGTGGTAAAAATAAGAATAAAAGATAAATTCTTAATTAAAGATCAAAGCATATTTAATGTGACAGCTGATAAAATTAAAGTGCTTGCAAATGGAGTTGAGTCTTCAGAAATTGGAAAGAGATTATCAGGACCAGTTGAAATAGTTAAAGATCAAGAATATGAATATACATTAACATTAACTAATATTACACCAGAGGGTGGAGGATATACAGAATTTACCCCAACAGAAACAATAGTTGGAGGAAAAGCTAAATACAGAAATGAAAATGGTGGAGATATTTCACTAGAAATTGAAGCAGGAATAGTAACAGATGCATACCAAAACTCAAGTAATAAGCAAACACTAGAAGTTGGAAATATTGATGGAACTGGACCAGAAGTTTATGATGTACAGAAAACTCAAGATGAAGTAAATGGCAAAGAAACAATTATATTTAACGTAACTGATAAAAACTATTATCCAGATGATACTATAGCATTAAATGAATTATCAGTATTAGTAGATGGAAAAAATGTTGAAAATGAAGTTACTAAAAAAATCACAAAAATTGTACCAATAAAAACAATCTTGGATGGAGAAGTTAAAACAGTTGGACATCAATATACAGTAGAAATAACTAGTATAGTTGAAACAGATTCAGAGTTTAAAGCTTCTGGAAGAGATTATAGGGAATTAAGTGGTACATTACAACTTAAGATTGCAGAAAATGCATCAAGAGATATAAAAGGTAACACAATAAATCCAGATACAACAACAATTACAGATTTTGTAGATTTTATAAAACCTGAAGTAAGATATAAATATAGTAATTCAGATATAGACTATGATGGTAAAACATTTAAAATGGAATTTGACATTGTAGATAAATATTTATCAACTATAACATTAAATGATGCTAGTCAATTAAAAATATTGATTGATGGAGAAGAACCAAATTGGGATAGTACAGGAGTTAATGGGGTAACTAGAAATTTAACTTATACAGAGACAAAGGCAACAATAAATGGACAAAGCAAAACAGTAGGTAGGCACTATACTTTGAAATTATCACACCTAGAACAATTAGAAAAATTAGCAGGTAAAGATACAATGGATTACAGTGGTATTATCACAGTAGCAATTCCAGAAGGTGTGGCAACAGATACAACAAAACATGGAAATGCAGGAACAACAATAACATCAGGAATTAACATCCTAGCAGGAGAGACAACTACTGATGGTAAAGTAGTAGACGTTGTAGACCCAATATGGGAAAGAGTAAGTTCAACTGCTAATGCAGGAAGTCAAACTGCATCAATAACAGTTAAAGGAACTGATAAATACTTTAAGAGTAGCAATTTAACTACAAATGACATAAAGGTATTTGTAAATGGAACTGAGGTAACAACTAATATTAATAAAAGTATAACAAGTGCCAAAACACCAGTATATGCTTCTGACGGAACAACTAAAATTGGTGAGAGTTATACAATATCACTTAGTGGTTCAGGATTAGCAAAAAATGCAAATCAGATTAAGATACAAATACAACCAAATACAATTACAGATAATTCTAATAATACAAATAAGGCAACAGATTTAGTAGTATTTAACACTTTAAGAAAAACAGATACAGAAACAGAGGCAACAAGTGGATTCTTAGGAAGTGCAAGTAGTGCTAATAGCAAAGTAAAGGCAATTCAAAGACAGAACATTGACAATATAACATTTATGGATAATATACCTTCTTCAGTTTATGATAAATCAGCACAAAAAATCGTTAATGCAGATACAACTTGGGATGTTTCAGCACAACAAGACAAATCAATTTTTGCTTGGTATACAACTAATGCTAATGGAAGTTTGAAAGTTTACATTGGTAGTGATTATGAGATATTTGGAAATTATGATTCTACTTACTTATTTAAGCATATAGGATATTCTAATAAGTGTACCTCAACAGAAACACTTACAAATATTAAACTATTGAATGTAAATAGTGTAACTAATATGCATGGAATGTTCTGGATGACAGGAAGAAATGCAATGACTAAATTAGATTTAGGAGATAATTTTGATACAAGCAATGTAACTAACATGGTTTGTATGTTTGGAGAAACAGGAAGAACTGCTATGACTACTTTAAATCTTGGAAGTAAGTTCTATACAAGCAAAGTAACAGACATGAATTATATGTTTAGTCAAGCGGGATATACAGCAATGACAAGTTTAAATTTAGGAGCACATTTTGATACAAGTAGTGTAACTAATATGAATAATATGTTCTCAATGACAGGATATACGGCGATGACTACATTGAATCTAGGTGCTAACTTTAATACAAGTAAAGTAACTGATATGGCAAGTATGTTTAATAGTACAGGATATACAGCAATGACAAGCTTAAACTTAGGCAGTGGATTTAATACAGGTAAAGTTACTAATATGGGTAGTATGTTTAAACAATGTGGACATGATTCAATGACAACATTCGAATTAGGTGGTAATTTTGATACAAGTAAAGTTACAGATATGAGTAATATGTTCTGGAGAATGGGAGAAAATAATTTGAAAGTATTAGATTTAAAAGATAAATTTGATACAAGTAATGTAACGACTATGAATGCAATGTTTGCAAGTACAGGTGCTTCTCAAATGACATCATTAAAATTAGGTGATAAATTTGATACAAGAAAAGTAACAAGGATGTCATATATGTTCCAATATGCAGGTGTTAATTATATGACAAGCTTAGACTTGGGAGATAAGTTCTATACAACAAGTGCAACAGATATGAATTACATGTTCTATAACACAGGGGTAAATGGAATGACTACTTTAGATTTGGGACCTGCATTTACGAAAATAGCAGGTGCAAATACAGACATGTTTACAAATACAGGAAAATCAGGAGCTTGTACAATTTACGCATCAGAACAAATCTACTTAGACAAAAACAACTTCAAATTAAATACAGATGCAACAAGTTCTGCAATAAATTACACAAGAGGAACAATAAATCCAAAATACAGAACTGAATGGGTAAAAGAAGCATCAACATTAACAATAGATAATAGCAACTTGAAAAATAGCAAAATAACAGTTACATTAAGAGGTAGAACAAATGCGGAAGCAGGAAAAGATTTTACAAGTAATGTAACAAGTTCATTAAATATAAATAACATACATGTATATTTTGATGGAGTAGAGTCAACTCAAGTTACAAAATCACTTGCAAATGCAGTAGTAGTAAAAAATGCAACAACAGGAGCAAATGATGTAACACAAGTATTAACAATATCAGGATTAGATGATGCAAGAAAAAATGGAAAAACATATACAGAGTGGAGTGGTAACATTTCATTAAAAATAGATAAAAAGACATTAACAGACGATACTTACAGTAACCAAAACTTAAGTGCAATTGATACATCTGGAACAATGACAGACATTGTAATAAAAGAAGATAAAAATATTAACGCAAATGCTAGTGGAACAATGTTTATAGATTCAATAAGACCAGAATTTACATATGTGTATTCAAATGGAAATATAAATCAAGATGACAAAACATTAACAGTGGAATTTTCAGTAGCAGATAAATATTTTGATACTTCAAAAATACTAGAAAATGTAAACAACATAATGGTAAAATTAACAGACACAGATCCAAATGTAACAATACCAAATAATAAGATAACAAAAGAACTAACAAAAACAGCAGACATAAATGATACAATAAATGGTGAAACTGTAAAAGTTGGAGAAAAATACAAATTAGTAATAAAAGGATTACAGCAACAAACTGCGGATGGAAAATATAGAGACTACAGTGGTCCAATGAGCATATCCATCCCAGCTGGACTTGCTACAGATAAATCTGGAAATTCAAATGTAGAAAAAGTAATTTCAATTGGAGTAAATGATCCAGGAGGAAATAAATCTGACGAGAAGATAGTAGATGTTGTAGATCCACTATGGAAAGCAGAAAATATCAATATAGATCATACAAATAATAAAGTAACAGTTGATTTAATAGGAACAGATAAATATTATGCTAGCAACACATTAACAACAGATAAGATTAAAGTATATATTGATAATGAAGAAGTAACAACAACTGCTAATGTTGTAAAAGAACTAAGTACAGCTGAGAACTTGACAGAAACAAGAGATGGCAAATCAGTGCAGTATGGAGTTAAATATACATTAACATTATCAAATTGGGAAGAAGCAACAAAACAAACAGCAAAGAATAAGGAATTCTTTGAATGGAGTGGTACAACAAAGATTGAAATTGCACAAGGAACACTAAAAGATCAATATAATAATATAAGTCAAAAACAAGATTTTGAGCTAGGTCATGTAGACTTTATTAAACCAAAGATTGAAAAAGTATCATCTGCAAAAGATGCATCTGCTAAGACTGAAACATTTGTATTTAATGTAATAGATAAATATTTAGATACAAGTGATCCAGTAACAACTAGTGAAATTTCAGTATATGTAGATGGCGAATTAGTACCAACATCACAAATAACAAGAACATTGACAAAAGTGTCTGATATTAGTGGAACTGTAAATGGAACAAGCAAAGTAGTTGGACATCAATATAAATTAGTATTATCAAACTTAGAGCAAACTAGAAAATCTATAGATTATAATAGAGAATATTCAGATTGGAGTGGTAACTTCTCAATTAAGATTGCAGAAGGGGCTGTAAAAGATACAAATACACCAACACCAAATAAGAATGTAGAGACAACTATAGATGGAGATTTTGTAGACTTTATTAAACCAAATGTAACATATAAATATTCTAAATCTGATATAGATTATGATAATAAAACATTTACAATGATATTTGATATTACAGATAAACATTTTGCTTCTAGTACATTAACTTTAAGTGATTTAGCAATTAAAGTTGATGGTGAAACACCAAATTGGGATAACACAGGAGTTCATGGAGTTGCTAAAGAGTTAACTTCTACTGATATTAAGAATACAGTAAATGGAACAAGTAAAGTTATTGGTAAACGTTATACTTTGAAATTATCTCATTTAGAACAACTTGAAAAACTTGCAGGAAAAGAAACTATGGATTACAGTGGTGTAATTACAGTTGCTATTCCAGCAGATAAAGTTGCAGATACATCAAACAATAAGAATAATGCAGTTACTATTACTTCTGGTATAGAGTTTAAAGGTGAGTCTGGATATGGAGATATAAAAGCACCTTCTAATAATACTATAATGGCTATTGGAGGAAATGCATCAGGAAGCGGAGTATCAGGAGAATATGCAGGAATGAAAGTATATTCTGCTAGCATATCAAATGAAAATGGAGTTATAAGCAGTTATGATGCTACAAACAATACAGGTAATGGTCATAGTAATTCTGCAACAACATGGAAAGATTTAACAGGAAGTAATAATGGAACAATTAATGGAGCAACTTGGGGAAGTGATTATCTAAGCTTTGATGGTACAAATGATTGGGTAAGCCTAGGAAAAATGAGCTTAACTAAACAAGCAACATTAGAATTAACATTATCTATTGATAGTATACAAAGTGGAAATAAATATGTTTTAAATAATTTTGAAAGTGGAGGCGTTGGAATCTTCTTGAGTAACGGATATCCAGTATTCCAAGTATATAGTAGTAGCCAAAACAAATATATAAATATTAAAGCACCTTCTGCATTAACAGTAGGAGAAAAAACAAACATTAAAGGTATCTATGATGGAAACCAAATATACTTATATATAAATGGCCAACCAGTTAAAGGAACAGTAGTAGACGTAGTAGACCCAATATGGGAGAAAGTAAGTTCATCTGTAAAAATAAAAGATCAAACAGCAACTATAGTAGCTAAAGGTACAGATAAATTCTTTGCAAGTAGCAACTTAACAGCTGACAAGATCAAATTAGTAATAGATGATAAAGAAATTACTGAAGGAGTTGACATTAAAGTTGGAACATCAACGCCTGTATATACAGAAGATGGAACAACAAGAATTGGAGACCAATACACAATAACTGTTAGTGGTTCAGGATTGAACTTTACAACAAGTCAAGTAAAAATAAGAATTGGAACAAATACAATAACAGACAACTCTGGAAATACTAATAAAACAACAGATTTAATATTATTTACAACATTAAAAGAAACTAATACAGAGACTGAAGCAACTAGTGCGTTCTTAGGGAATGATACAATTGAAAGACAGAACATTGAAAATGTAACATTTGTAGATAATATTCCATCATCAGTATATGATGTATCAGCTAAGGAATTTAAAGATGCTACAGCTTGGGATGTTTCAGCAACACAAGATAAATCTATTATTGCTTGGTATACTAAAAATGCTAATGAAAGTATAAAAGTTTATATTGGTAGCGAAGATGAAATATTTGGAAATACAGATTCAAGTTACTTATTCAATTGCATAGGAAATTCAGAATTATGTACAGCAACAGAGGCAATTACTAATATTAGTTTATTGAATGTGGGTAATGTAACTAATATGGATAGAATGTTTAGAAATACTGGTTATAATGCAATGACAAGCTTAAATTTAGGTGATAATTTTGATACAAGTAATGTAACAAATATGTCAGGAATGTTTGCAAGAACTGGTTATAAGAAGATGAAGACATTTGATCTTGGAAGCAATTTTGATACAAGCCAAGTAACAAATATGAGTTATATGTTTGTTCATACTGGAGCTGCAGTAATGGAAGTATTAGATTTAAAAGGTAAATTTGATACAAGTGCAGTAACAAATATGAGTCATATGTTTGATAGCACAGGATATACAGCAATGAAAACATTGAACTTAGGCAGTGCTTTTAATACATCAATAGTAGAAAATATGAGTGGCATGTTCCAAAATACAGGATTTACTGCAATGACAAGCTTAGATCTAGGAAGTAAATTTAAAACTTCTAAAGTAAAAGATATGTCATACATGTTTGCAAATACAGGACATAATGCAATGACAAGCTTGAAACTAGGAAGTGAATTTGATACTACTCTAGTAACAAATATGAGAGAAATGTTTAATGGCTGTGGACAAGCAGAATTAACATCATTAGATTTAGGAACTAAATTTAATACAAAAAATGTAACTGACATGAATGCAATGTTTGCAAATTGTGGTACTAAAATAACAAAATTAGATTTAGGAGATGTATTCTACACAACAAAGGTTAAAGACATGTATCATATGTTCTATAATTGTGGAAGCTCATTAATGACAGAACTTGATTTAGGTCCAGCATTTACTAGAATACCAAATGATAGTATTACAGGAACATCAAAAGATGTAAATGGTGATAATGTTCCGGCTCATAATGGCTATGACGGAATGTTTGATGAAACAGGAAAACCAGCAGAGATAAAAATTCAAGTATCAGAACAAATCTATCTAAATAAAAATGATTTCAAACTAAATACAGATGCAACAGATTCAATAATCAACTATACAAGAGGAACAATAAATCCTAAGTATAGAACAGAATGGATCAAAGAAGCATCAGCATTAGCAATAGATAAAGACAACTTAGAAAATAGCAAAATAACAGTAACATTGAGAGGTAGAACAAATGCAGAAGCAGGAAAAGACTTTACAAGTAATGTAACAAGTTCATTAACTGCAGATAAAATACATGTATACTTTGATGGAGAAGAAGCAACAGATATAACAAAAGATATTGCTACAGCAACAACTACAAAGAATGCAACAACAGGAGCAAATGATGTATTACAAGTAATAACACTTTCTAACTTAGAAGAAACTCTAAGACAAAAAGGTAAGAACTATAAAGAATGGAGTGGTAACATTTCATTAAAAATAGACAAAAAGACATTAAAAGATACAACATATAATAACCAAAACTTACAAGCAATTGATACATCAGGAACAATGGAAGACATTGTTATAAAAGAAGCAGAAAATATATCTGCAAATACAACAGGAACAATGTTTGCTGATTACATCAGACCAGAATTTACATATGAATATTCAAATACAAATATAGATTATGATAAGAAAAATGTAACAGTGGTATTTGATATAACAGATAAATACTTTAAAGAATCAGCAATTACACTTGATAACACAACAATCCAAGTTGATGGAGTTGAGCCTGATTGGACAAAAGTAACAAGAACATTTAGCAAAAAGAAATTAGAAGCAGACCAAACAGTTGGAGACATTACATATAAAGCAAATGGAGACATTTACACAACAATAAATGGTAAACAACAAAAAATAGGAGAAAGATATGAACTTAAACTAGATGGTTTAGAAACCCAGAATGGAGAAGGTTATAGTGGTAATGTAACTTTGGCCTTCCCAGCTGGAGCATTAAATGCAAATGGAACATTAAAAAATGGAATAGTTGATGAAAGTGGAAACTTAAATTCAGCAAAAACAATAACAATTGGTATAGATGATCCTGCTACTCATCCAGAACACAAAGATCCAGTTGTAGTCGATGTTGTAAATCCATTATGGAGCTATGGTACAAGTACTATCAACAGAGTAAGAAATGGAGCAGAAGCTGATACAGTAGATGTTACAATAATTGGTAGTGATAAATACTATAGTACAAATACATTAACAACAGATAAAATTAAAGTATATGTAGATGATCAACTAGAAAGTTCAATAACAAAGAATTTAGAAGAAATAACAGATAAAACAATATTAAAACAATTAGCTACAAAACAAGGTTTAGCTGATGTAGATAATCTAAAATTTGTGGGTTATAAATTAACATTAGGAAACTTTGAAAAAATAAACGGAGTTACAAAAGTTGTAATAGATGCAGGAACAATTGCAGATGAAAGTGGAAATAAAAATATAGAAACTCCAATCCTAGTAGGAAATCCAGAATGGGTAGAAGTTGGTGATAATTCTACAAATCCAATTTATCCAGCATTTAGAAATAATATAGTAGACTTTATAAAGCCAGTAATTAAATATACATATTCAGCAGTAGAAGGAGTAACAAACCCAGATATTGATTATGAGGCAAAAACATTAACAGTTAAATTTACTGTAACAGATAAATATATTAGAGAAGATTCAATAATGAATGCAGATGGAACATTAAATGCAGATAATATAAGAATCAAAGTTGCAGGAACAGATTTAACAGAACAGTTACACACAACAGTTACTTCGCAACCATTAACAGATGGAACTGGAACAGAATATACATTTGTAGTATCAAACTTTGAACTAGTATATGACGAAGCAAATAAATATCAAGATTACAGTGGTGCAGTTGATTTTGTATTTACAGCAGAAAAAGTAGATGATACTTCTGGAAACAAAAATAGTGCAACAACAATTACATTAGATTATGATGATGGTGATGATCCAGACAATCCAGTAATAGTCGATGTAATAGATCCATTAGTAGAAAGAACAGCTGATAAATTAAGTGCTCTAAATGCAAATGGTGTAATTAACAGAGATATAACAAATGAGACAGGAACTGTAAGTCTTAGAATTAGAATTTCTGATAAATATTTAGACCAAGCTTTACTACAAAATGCAGTAAATGTTCAAAAAATGAAAGTTAAGGTTGTAAAACCTGATGGAGAGATAGTATATCCAGAAACAATTACAAAACAAGTCTCTCAAGTAAGTAAACAAGCAACATCAGTTATATATCAAATAGTATTAGGAGTATTTGGAGATAACGAAGGTGTAACAAGTGTTATTATTCCTGAAGGAGTAGTAATAGACAAATATGGAAATAAAAATAAAGAGACTGAGGTCTTAGTTGGAAATGCTACATGGACAGAGTCAGGAGATTCTAAAGGTGAATATACAGCATTTAGAAATAGTATAGTAGACTTTACAAGACCTGTTTGGGAATATTCTACAAGTAGTATAACAAGAGATAGAAATGGAGAAACAGGAACTGTAACAGTTAAAATACTAGGACGCGATAAATATTACTTAAAAGATACATTAACTGAAGATAAGATTTTAGTATATGTAGATAATTCAAAAAATCCAAGTAGACCAGTATCAACAATTACTAAACAACTAACTAAGATAACAGATTCTGCAGAACTAGATGGAGCTGACACAGGATATTTATTGACATTAGGAAATTTTGAAACACATGATGGAGCAGTAAAAATCTCAATTGCAGATAATACAATTAAAGATACTTCTGGAAATGGCAACAAGATAACAGAATTTTCAGTAGGAAATAAAAATTGGGTTGAAACTGATATTAGTGATAATGCTGATAATCCAAAATATACAGCATTTAGAAATAGTATTGTAGACTTTATAAAACCAACAATTAGATATCAATATTCAGAAGGAACTAATCCAGTAATAGACCGAGATAAAAAACAAGTAAAAATAACATTTGATGCAGTTGATACAAACTTCTTAGAAAGTGACATATTATCTGCTGATGATATAAAACAAATACTTGTTGATGATTATGATGTAACAGAAACCATAACAAAAGAATTAACAAGCTCAGATATCACAGATGGATCTGGAAATGGAATTAGATATACCTTAACATTATCAAATTTTGAAATTGACAGTAATTTAGAAAATGAAATATTCAGAAGACATAGTGGTAAAATAGAATTTGTAATTGGAGCAAACATGGTTAGAGATACATCAGGAAATGCGAACATTGAAACAAAAATAGTAGTTGACAATGACAACGGAGACGATAGTGATAATTATATTAGAGTAGACTTTATCAAACCAAAATTATTCTATAAAGAGAAATTTATGAATTGGGCTAAACGTTATGCAACAGTAACAATTTCTGGTACTGATAGATTTTATGATTTAAATACTAAATTAACAGCTGATGACATTACTATTTATGCATTAAATAGAAATGGAGAATATGTACAAAGAAATGACTTTAATGTAGAAGTAACACCAGTTAAGAATGAATATGGATATGACTTTGTTGTTAAATTAAATAATTTTGAAGAAGAGTTTAGACAATTAAAGATCAGTATACCAGGTGGAAAAATTGGTGACTTAGATGGTAATACAAATGAAGCAAAAGACATATTTGTTGACTTAGATAATAAGAAACCAGTTTGGAAATATATAAGTACAGACACTTCAGAATTTGAAACTAAAGGAAAGATTAGTTTTACAGTTAAAGGTCAAGATACATTCTTAGATTTATCAAAGAGTAATTTAGCAATATCAAATGTAAATATCTTAAAAGATGGTACAGATCTTACAAATGTTGATAATATAACAGTTAATTATCTTGGAGCTGATGATACAGAAGTTTCTAAAACTTACAGAATTGATGTTACAGGTTTAACTGAGATTGGAGCATATTCGTTAGTAATAGAAAAATCAACATTAGTTGATGAATTTAGCAATGAAAGTGCTACAACAACAATAAGCTTCTCTAAATCAGCAATAAGTAGTAATACAGATAATTATACAGCAGTTACATATTATGCGAGTCCAGATTTAGAACAAGTGCATCAAGCTTATGTTCATGAATTGATGAGTGTAAATGAAACTGGTACAAATGGACAATCTACAACATATAGAGCAAGTTCTATTGGAGAAATCTATAATAATGGAAATAATACATTATTTGCAGAACCATTTAAATACAGTAATGGAACTCAACAAGCATATAGCTTTAAAGGTTGGGCAGAAGCGGATGAAAAAGGATTCTCTGCTGATGATGCAACAATTTATAATCTATATGAAGAGATTCCAAATACAGTAACTCACTTAAATGCTATATGGCAACAAGCAACTGTAGTATTCGTATCTAAGAGTGGTGATAATTCAAATGATGGTAAATCTCCAGACACACCAGTTAAAGATTTAAAAACAGCATATAGTAAGTTAAGCACTAATGGAACAGCTTCTACAAACATAATTGTTATTATGGATAAGATTGAGTGGAACAGTAGTGATACATTAACTGGAAATGCTACAATTACAAGTTTATATGCAGGTGTTGATTATAGAGCAGAAAATGACGCTGAATTAAAAATTTCTTCTAATATGAATATTAATGGTGATATAACCTTTGATAATATTAAGTTATATTCAGATTCTACTAAAGTAAGTGATGGTAGTGATTACTTAGCTAAAGGCGATTATTCAAATGTTTTAGTTACAAATTATGGTGATGTAATACTTGGTAGAGGTATTTCTACACCAGATGGTAAATATACTTTTGGAGCTGTAGTTGGTGGAAACTATAAAGATGAGACAACTAAGAATACAATTGGAATACATACTGTTATAGCAGAAGCTGGTAAATATAATGATATTATTATTGGAAGTAGTTTAAATAACCCAACAACTTCTAGAAAATATGTTTCTCATCAAGTTATACTTGGAACAATGAAAGAATCAGCAATTTCTAGAAATGAGAAATTAACAATAACAGGATATTTATCAATGGGTGAACTTGAAGATAGATGTTATCCATATAATCGTGATGGTTCACAAGATACTACATTAGGATATACAAGATATTATGCAATAGCTAAGGTTTATAGTGTGTTATTTACAGGTGAAAATAAATTCAATAAAGCTTCAGAAGATGCAAGTATCTATATGAGATCAATTAATGGATTTGATGATGGTAAAATTGAATTTGATATGTATGGTGGAAATATAACAGGAAGTATTTATGGTGGAGCTAGAATGGCAACAACTAAGGATAAGACTAATCCAGCACAACCAGATGCTAATATGTTGAATTTCTATGGAGGTCAAATAGCTGGTGATATATTTGGTCATGGTGATAGTGATACATCAACAGGAAACTCAATAATAAATCTTCAAGGTCGTGTAGATATAACAGGAAATATTTTCGGTGGATCAAATACTGCTACAGTAGCTCAAGGAAAAGTAACAGGAGATACAAATGTTACAGTAGATAGTTCAATAACCATAAAAGGAAATATTTACGGTGGAAGTAAAGGGGTAATTGAAAATACAACTATTAACTTAAATACAGGTTTGATTACAGGAAGCACATATGTTAATTTAAATGCAGGAACAGTACAAGGTGATATATTTGGAGGAGGCTACAACAGTGGTGCTACTTCAACATCAAATGTTACTATAAATAATGGAAATGTAACTGGAAGCATTTATGGTGGTGCTTATCAAAACCAAGTTAGAAGCGCAGAAAGAGTTAAGCTTTATGGAGGAACTGTAAATAATATTTATGGTGGTAATGTATTAACATCTGTTTCTCAATTGAATTCAGACAATTCAAGTGATAATGTAACTATAACTATTGGAAGTACAGATAAGACAACTACACCAACAGTTAATGGAACAATATTTGGAAATGGAAAAACTAATAGAGCTGGAACTGTTGAAATTCAATTAATAAAATGTTCTACAGTACCAACTGTATATGGTGGTTCTGAAGGTTCTGGTATAACTAACGAAACTAATATTTATTTAAAAGGTATGACAGTAGGAACAGTTTATGGATCTTCTAAAGATGCAGGAACAACAGCAAGTTCATATATATTCTTACAATCAGGAACTGCTACAGATGTTTATGGTGGTGGTTATGGTGGAAACACTACAACTTCTAATGTAAAACTACAAGGTTCTGCTACAGTTAAAAATATATATGGAGGAGCAAATACAGAAGGAAGTGTAACAACTTCAAATGTTGATTTGACTTCAGGTAATATTACTAATGCATTTGGTGGAGGTAATAGAGTTGGAACAACAAATACAAATATTACATTAAATGGTGTAAGGATTGAATCAATACATGGTGGATCTAAGTGGAATGGTGTAACTCAAAACACAAATGTAGTATTAAATTCTGGTAGAGTAGAATATGTTTATGGTGCAGGTTATGATATAGGAGCAACAAATACTACTGTAACTCAAAATGGTGCAACAGCTATTAATATTTATGGTGGTTGTGAAGGAGTTACAATTAATAATACACCAGAAACAACTAATTCAGTTGTAAACATTAAAAATGCGTATGTTAAAAATGTTTATGGTGGAAATATGGGTAGAGGAACTGTAAAATATGCAACAATAAATGTATCAGGAAATTCTACTATATCTGGCAATATATTTGGTGGAGGATATCAATCAAATATTGGTAAGTCAGGAGCAGAAGGTTCTGCAACAATCAATATTACTGGAGGAACATTCTATAATGATATTGTAGGTGGTTCTGAAAGAGGATTTGTTTATGGAACTACGAATGTTAATATTGGTAAAGAAGCAGTAACAGATACATCATTACAAGGTGCAAGAATAATTATTTCTGGCAATGTTTATGGGGCTGGAGATGCTATAAATAAAAATTATAGTGAAAATAGCGTTGTAGGAAGTACAAAGATTAATATGTTTAATAGTGCTTCATCACCAATAACATTCGAAAATAGTATTTTCGGTGCTGGAAATGGAGCAAATTATCAAGCTAAAAATTCAAAAGATGAATCAATAGTTAAAATAAAAGGCTTTGGTTCTTCAGCAGATTCATACAAGATGACATCAATTGAAAGAACTGGAAAAGTATATATCCAAAGTTCATATTTAGAGTTAACTGGTGCACAAAATGAATATAACTTATACAAAAATACAAGTTATACTTTAAATAGAATTACTAATGGATTAGCATTATTAGATAATTCAACATTGTACACACAAAGAGGATTTAACATGGTTGGTGGATTTGAAAGTTTAATATCAACAGGTGATGATTCGACTACAAAAGAAACAGCAACTATTGCTAATGATACAGTTACAAGAAATGTAGATAATAGAATTTATACATTTGAGGGTGTAAATTTAATATTTGCTACACAAGAAGGTGACTTAGCTGATAAGTACAATGAAGACATTTGGGGAGATGTAAATGGTATGGCATTCTTCGGAATGTACAGACTAGATCGTAAAACAGGCAAGAAAGAATATGACATATATGATCCAGACATTAAAAAAGCAACTGCTACAAATATGTTTGCAAATGGTACTTATATTGAAGGTCGTCATAAAGCAAATCATGATTATACAGTTGATGGATTCTATACAAATGTTGATGCTGGAACAGGTATTGTGCCACAAGTTATAGATGTTATAGATCATGGAACTTATTATGATTGGATAATAGGTGCTGATATAGTAAATTACAGCACATCATTGATTGCTTCAACATATTCAACATATTCAATGGCAGATTTAGACTTGAACTTTAAACAATTTGTTGATAATGTTTCATATAATGGAACAACATTTACAGTTGATAGAGTTAGTACAAATGCTTTTGATAAAGATACAAGCTTGGTTAACAAGTTGACTATTCCAACATATAGTGAAAATGCTAATAATACATTTGCATTAACAATGCAAACATCAAGTTCAGGATGGTTAAAAGCTGGAACTACAAATCTTTACACTGATTCTTATGGTTCATTTGATGGAGATAAAGTTTATAAAGCTGATAACTCTGCAGATGCAGGAAACTTAAGATTTAAGTTGTTTAACTCAATTAATGTTTCTGACACTAAAGATTTAGGATATGTAAATATTGTATTAACAGGAAAAGCTAGAACTGGAGAGGATGCAACTACTGGAAAAGTATTTAAAGTAGTAATAGCAGTTAATATTCAATCTTTATATGAGGAACAAGATAATAATTATGTTCCAAGATTTACAGATACTATAGATGTAGAATCAACTTATACAACAGACAGTACTGTTGCTATGACTTATACATTATATAGAACTGGACTTGAGGAACAAGCTGATGTTTATACATCAGGTGATTACAGAGTATTATCAAGTACAACACCATTACCTAAAGGAACTAAAGTGACTTTAAGAGATTATGGTCAAGGTGATGATGTAAACAAAGTTTACTATTATCAAGTTGCTAGTGATACAGATTATGACGCAACAGATAATACATCTGGAAGTACAAGATATTTGTACAACTTATCAAAATTTACTGATATTGGTGGAACAGCTTCTAGTGCTAAGTATGCAAATGAAAATAGTAAATATTATCATGCAGGTGCTGATGAAGAAGGAAAAGGATATGCATTAGAAAAATATGATGTTTCAATAGACTTTATGGATTCTAATTTAGATACTAATAAGTTGGCACAAGAAACATACTTAGAATTAAGAGATTCTTCAGGAACTAAGAAACTTGGCAATGGAGATAAGACAATACAATATAACTTATATAATCAAAAAGCTGTAATGTCAGAAGCTGTTGTAACAGATAGTGGAAAGACATCATATTCAGTATTTGAAAACTTAACAATTCCATTCACATTTGATAGTTCATTATTAGAACAAAAGACAAGTAATGGTACAAATATTCAAGATACAAAATACTATAATAAAAAGACAGGTATTGCAATAGAACTTGTAGATGAGCAAGGAGAAAGAATAAAAGCACCAGATGTACAAAATCTAAAACTTACAGACAACTCAGATTCAAAATATTATACTTCAGGTGCTGATGGAGTAATAAGAGTTCCACTTTCTGATGGATGTGCAAAAATTAAAAATTCATATAGCTTATCAATGAGCCAAGTAAGTGTACCAGCAGGGCAATATATAGCTAGAATTTACTTCTTTGCTTCAGATGATGGAGAACATTTCGGAGGAGAAGTTACAGAAGTTAAAGAGTTATATATAACATTCATTAATAAGAAATTAGGATTAGCTGGTCTAGAATCTGTTGATGGTAGCAGAATAATAAATAAAAATACTTGTGAAAATCTAGATGGAGGAAAAGGATTAGACTTAACAGTTAAAATCGGATCACCAACAAATGATACAAACATAAGAGTTGAATTATATAAACGTAATGCTACATATACAACAGCAGAAGATGGAACAACTACTTATAATGGAATAAGTTATACACCAGTAGACTTAAAAGACTACTTAAAAGACTTAAATGGAACAGAATGGAAAACACCAGAAGATTATGAGGGTCAAGGCTTAATAACTGAAGATGGATGCACAGAATATATGGTTATGGAGAAAAAACAACATCAAACACCATCACAAGGTGAAAACATTGAGACTATAGATTTTGAAAAAGCAATTAAGGAAGGCATAAGTACAGGAGAGTACAAATTAGTATTTAAGGCATACTATAACAATACATTAATACAAACAATAAGAAAAACATTTATAGTAGTACCTTAAAATGAACCGAAGAGAACCGGTCTGGACGGTATAAAATCCGGAAAGAACTGGTTCCATCGGTTTTTTTAAAGAAAAGAACCGGTTTATTCGGTGCAGAAAGGACAAAGGTATGAGGAAGAAAAAGAAATTGAATAAAGTAAAAATTGTAGTAGCGGTATTTATTATTATAATGATAATTGCTGGGGCAGTTTTTGGTAGATATGTATATAATGGAATTAGAGAGGCATATTTTACTTCTAAAGAATTTTATTTTACAAGTGATTTATTAACTCTTGATAATGCAACTTATCAATATGAGAATTGGGGTGGAGTTGATACATATGATATTAATTTTGATTTATATAGTTATGCTAATACTTTACTTAGATTGGATTATGATTTGAATTATTCAGTTTCTTGTGAAACTCCAGATACTGATAAAGTTACTATACGGTATAAATTCTGCAGATGGACCAACTTCTACAACAGGAGTGATTTATGCTAAAACTAATGATACTCCTAACAATGTTAGTAGGTTAAAGATTGTGGTTACTCCTAAGAACCCAATTCAAACAAATGAAACTGTTAGAGTAAAGATAAAAGCTAGTACACAAGAACCTTATAAAAAGGAAATTTCTGCTGAGGTTACTTTACGTATTAAACAGGTAACAGTAAATAGTTACAAAATAGAAGATGTCGCAAATAGAAATTATGCAATGCTTGAATTGGTTAATGCTCAAAATAGTGGTATGCCAGTTACATTAGAATTTGATCCTAATGTTATTAGAATTGATACTAATAGTGAAGCTTATATTAACAGGGTTGCTAATAGTGAAGTAAAAGATTCTAAAGGATATATAAAGAAATTTACTTTTACAATAGATAAAGAAGCTGTAAAAAATATAAAATTTTATAAAGTGGACATGTCTAAAGATTATACATATCCTTCAGGAGATGCCAGTTCAATTATTAAAGTAATCAATAATTAATAGATTAAAATTTGTTACTTATTAGCCCCTTAAAATCTTGAATATAGCTTGAATTAGACGTTGAAGAAAAATGGCTAAATTTCGATATTTTGAGGGTGCTAATAAATGGCAAATATGTTAAAAAATTTATTGCCAAAAAGTATAGACTTTTAAAAAAAGTTATGGTATAAAATATGTTAGGGAAAAAAGGAGGAAAATTATGAAAAAGGTAAGAAAAGGTAAAAAAATGTTAATGTTTGCAGCAATAATAGTTATAGCAATTATTATAGCTATAGTTTTAATTGTTACAAAAGTAGTTAACAAGAAGAGTGATGATACACAAACAGGAAATGAAGAATCTGTTATATCATTACCAGACACAACATACAGTGATATGCAAGTTAATAACATATACATGGAGTATTTAGCAGATCAAGATAAAACAATGGTATCTATGTCTATATTAAATACAACAACACAAACAGTAGAAGATGAAAGTTTAAATGCAATATTGGTTGGAGACAATGAAAATGTTTTAGGACAAATGGAAACATGGATTCAAAGTTTATCTGCAGGTGAACAATATGACATAAGCGTAATTTTAAATGGAAACTTAACTGGAACAAAACTTATCAAATTAGAAAAAGTTACAAATAACCAATAATAAACTTGGTTTATAGGTAAATCCATATTAAAAACCTAAATAAATAGAAGCAAGGATGAAAAAAATGAGAAAAGTACTAGGAACTATATTATTTGTAGTATATGCCATAATTGCAATTACAGTTACTGTTTTATTATTGTCATATAATGAATATAATAACAGCCAATTAGGTGGATATACAGTGTATATAGTTAAAGATGACTCTTTAGAACCACAATATAAACAAGGTTCTATTCTATTAATAAAGAGTACAACAGATAAAAATGTACAAGTCGGAGATGATTTGTTCTTATATAGAGTATTAAACAGTCAAGAATATGAAGTTGTATATAAAACTTTAACAGAAAAAGCTCAACAAGGAAGACATGTAGTATATAAAATAGGAGAAGATGAAAGCTATGCCAGTGATTACTTTATAGGAAAAGGCAGTGATACAATCGTTATTAACGGTTGGGGATATGTTTTAGGATTACTAGAGTCTAGATGGGGATATTTATTCTGCGTAGTAATTGTATCTTTATTGTTATTCTTACAAGAAGTATTTGAATTAATAATGGAAATCAGATACGGTGGAGGAAAGAAAAAACAAAAAACTGCGGTAGAAGTAAAAGCTGTAAAAGATGACGAAAATGATGAAGATGAGGAAGAAATAGAAGAAGTAAAAATTGTGAAAAAAGCTCCAGCTAAAAAGGCACCAGCAAAGAAAACAACTACTGCAAAAACTGGAAGCAAAACAGGAACAGCCCAAAAAAGTAAAAGCACAAAATCAGCTTCAACTACTAAAAAAGCAAGTAGTACATCAAAAACGGCTTCTAAAACAACAACTAAAAAAACAAGTAAGCCTAAAACGGCTTCGACAAAATCTGCAAAAGAGGAAGAATAAATGAAGAAATTATTAACAGTTTTAGTATTAATAATGTTAATTATATCTTTGTTCCAAATAGCTAATATGTATGCACTATACAAGGATCAGCTAAAAGGAGATTATACAAGTTTATTAGGTGTATGGAAAATAAAAGTAAATGGAGTAGATATATCTACAGGTGAAGATAATGCTAAATTTACAATGACAGAAGACAATCTTACATATGTCGATTCTGATCGTGTAAAAAGTCAAAAAATAGCACCAGGTTCACAGGTGTACTTTGATATAGCAATAGATCCAACTAATACAGATGTATCTATTCTATATACACTTAATATGAAATTTGATGATGTAACATCTGCAAAAATGAAATTGCTTAAGGTAGAAAACTATTTTAAAAAAGATGGTGAAACTGAGCAAATTACCAATACAGATGTAAAAACGGAAGTGGATTTACACCAACATCAAGCAATAATTCCAATGGCAAAAATAAATGAAAAATATATAAATTATTTAAGAGTATATTTTGAATGGGCAAATGTAGAAGCAAATAATGAAACTGATTCAGAGTTAGGACAAACAGAAAATGCGAAGATATCTATACCATTAGAAATAAACTTTAAACAATATACAGGAGAAGTGATTAGCAATGGAACATAATAAAATATTTAAAATTATAAAAAAAAGCATAGTAAATTTAATAATATTTTTATTAAGTATCATTGCTATTATTTCGATATGGGCTTTTGTTCAATTAAATGTACAAAACAAGGAATATATCAATATATTTGGCTATTCAGTACTTAGCACAGAAACTGGAAGTATGGCGCCAACAATAGCAAAAGGCGATATAGTAATAATCAAAATAGGTGATGAAATAAAGGAAGATGATATTATAACATACAAGAAAGAAAATGTGTTAATTACACATAGAATAGTAAGCATAAATGGAGATATAATAATAGCAAAAGGTGATTACAATAATACTGATGATGAACCTATAAATAAAGATGCTGTTATTGGTAAAGCTGTTCATATAATAAATAATGTAGAAATCTGGAAAAAAGTATTTTCAGATATGCATGTAATAATACCAATTAGTATAACAGTTATCTTATTTATATTACTAGTTTCTTACAAAGAAAAAACAGGTGATGAAAATGTTTGATAGAAAGAAAATAAAAAAAAGTCTTATTGTACTTTTATTAATTGCAATAATAATTATAGTAATAATTTTGCTTAGAAGAACATTAGCAAGATATGAAACAACTACATCATCAGATAAAGATGTTGATGTAGCATTTTGGATAGTAAATGACGACTTTAAAACTGGAAAAATTTTAATAAAAGATATATATCCATCAGATAAGTCATTTGATTATACGTTTTCTGTATCAAATTTTAAACAAGAGGACAATGGTAGTATTACTAAAAGAGCTGAAACAGATTTACAATATGAACTTACATTTACTATGACTACAAATTTACCATTAGAGTATCAAATTATGAAAAATGGTTCAATTATAAATACAAAGCAAGATATAATAACAGATGCTGATGGAACATATTATAAAACATTTTCATTAGGTACATCAGAAATGAGGCAAGGAGAGGATTCTACCGATAATTATACTATAAGGGTGACTTTTCCAAAAGAAAACGATACTAATGCAGAATATTCAGATTTGATTGAATATATAAAATTAGATTTAAATGCTAAACAAATTGTTGAATAAATTGGTACAAATAGTACACTTTAACTGAAAGGGGCATAAAATGAACAATTTAATGGATACATATTTAAAATTTACAGAGAAAAAAATAAAAAAGTATATGAAGACAATATTTAATATCTATTATGATGAAGAATTAATTGATGAATATTTAAGAACATATATAAATGCAAGATATTATAACATAAAAAATAGCGAAAAACCTGCAAGGGCATTTTATTTAAGAATATTAGATGAATTAGAATTTAAAGAAGATATTTTAATGGAAAAATGTGAAGAAGAATCAGAAAATTTAGATGAAAAACAAAATAGATTAAATTTAATTCATAAAGTAAAAGAAGTATTTGGATATATACTATTTTTTGATAATGTTAGAAATATAGAAAATTTTAAGACAATTGATAGTATAAGAGAAATTATAGAAAAAATAATGGAGATTGCAGATGTTCCATTCAGCGAAAAGAAAAGAAAAGAAATTGAAGACAAGCTTTATGAAGAAGTTAAAAGTGACATGCTAGAAAAAGAAGTTTTTTTAGAAAAATTTGATACAGATGAATTTATGTTAGAATTTGAAAGTACAGCATTTAATGAAGATATGTATTATGTTAGATTAGAGCATAATGTAAAAATGCCTATGCAATATAGTGATTTTGCAATAGAAAAAGTATTTACAGATGGACTTATTGCAGAAGATAAATTGCAAATAGAATATATTTTACTAAGTGTAATTGCAATAAGAGATATTATAAATGGAAGTTTTAAAGATTCTTATATAGCAGAATTTGCAAGTTCATTATTTAAGAAAAAACAAAAGCTAAATGGTATTTTGTCATTAATAGACAACCAAGCTTTACAAGAAAAAATTAATCTGAATATTACATATTTAGATTATATTAGAAATAAGAAAGATGTACTTACATATACCAAAAATGGATTTAATTTTGTAATAACATTAGATGATTCATTAGAACATGTTGAAGAAATAGAAAAATTAAAAATGTTCAAATTGGTTATAGTACCTAAAGACTTACTAGTATATAAAGAAATAAAGAGAGACAACTCATTAACTAATGTTATTTATAAATAATATATAAAACTACATCGAATGAGTAAAATTTCGAAAGGAAGAAAGATATATGGAAACATACGGAAGATTTTTATTTGAATTTTTACACCAATTTTTTTCAGGGTTTGGAGAGATATTTGGAGGTTTATGGAAAGGAATACTTAATATATTTAATATTCCAGAATATTATTATATAATTCAAAACTATGCAAATGATTTTCAAACATCAGAATGGTTTTTAACTGGACTAGCTATTGTTTGTATGCTTGTAGTTATTGGTGGAATTGTAGGAATAATAGCATTTTTCTTGAAAAAACATATGAAATGGAGAAAAAAGATTTTAGATCAAGAAGAGTTATTAAAACAAATAGATACTTTGAATGATCAAGTTGAAGAACTAGTAGATGAAAAATTAAAATTATTATCTATGAAAACTCCAGAATTAGGTGTAAATCCAAATGGAATAAGTACAGGAGCTGATAGAGCTGCACTTGCTGCTGCTCAGTCACAAGAAAACAATGAAGAACAAATTGATCCTAATAGTCAAAGTAGATTCTCTAAATTAACATTAATAGATCAAGAGTATGCAAAATATAAACAAAAAGATTATCACAATTCATTTACATTGCCAGAATTTTGTTATAGATTTAGAAATTTTGCTGCAAGTAAATTAAAATTGTATTATAGTGAAAAAATGATAAGATTATTCGTATCAGCCATAGCTTCAACAAAGCTAGTTATCCTACAGGGTATCTCTGGTACAGGTAAAACATCTATTTCTCTTGCTTGGGGTAACTTTGTAAAACACCCTTCATGTGTTGCTTCAGTACAGCCCTCTTGGAGAGATAGAACAGATATATTTGGGTACTTAAACGAATTCACTAAAAAGTTTAACGAGACAGACTTCTTAGCATATTTATATGAAGCTGGATATATGGACGAAATATTTACAGTAATCCTAGACGAGATGAACTTGGCGCGTGTTGAGTACTATTTCGCAGAAATGTTATCAATTCTAGAAATGCATAGTACTAAAGATTGGAAAATTGAGGTTGTACAAAGTTCATGGCCAACAGATCCAAAGAAATTAATAAGAGGAAAATTACAAATCCCACCAAATGCTTGGTACATAGGAACAATCAACAACGATGACTCTACATTCATGGTAACAGATAAGGTATACGATAGAGCGATGCCTATAGATATCAACGAAAAAGGTATTGCATTTGAACCAGACGATGTTGATGCACTTGATGTAAATTATTCATATTTAAATGGATTATTTGAAAAAGCTATGGTAGATTATGCAATTTCACCAGCTACTTTAAAGAAAATTGATGACATGGATAACTATACAATTAAACATTTCAGGGTTGCTTTTGGTAACCGTATTGTAAAACACATGAGAAAATTCGTACCTGTTTACGTAGCTTGTGGTGGAGACGAAACTGAAGCTGTAGATTACTTCATGGCTAAAAAGGTTTTAAGAAAATTCGAAGGATTAAACTTAGCTTTAATTAGAGATGAAATTGATGGATACATAGATTTCTTAGACAAGAATTTTGGTAAAGGGAAAATGGCAGAATGTATAGAATTCTTATTGAGATTGAAGAAGATGTCATAAAATAAAATCTCATAGAAAGGATAGAGAGAATAAATGGACTTAGATGTAATAAAACTTGCGAATTTGGAAAATGGGCAATCATCAAAAGAGTTCCTTGATAAAGTAGATTCAAAATTAATGGTTGATGTTAATAAAAGTCAAATTGTAGAAAATGATGAATGGATTGAGATGATTGAGTTTTCACTTCCACATATAGAAAAAGCTTTAACAAAGGAAATTAAAAATATTGTTACAGAAGAAGAGATAATAAAGATTGAGTTGATTAAAAAGGTTACAGTCGAGAGTGTAAAGCATTTATCTAAAAATGTAAACTATGTTGATAGATTTAATCAAAAAACAGGTGAAGTTATTCCTAAAAAAATATTAAATGCATATAAAGAAGAAACTTTTATTACATATGAAAATCGTTTTCTTTATAGTCTTATAAAATTGATGGAAGATTATATGTATTTACGTGAAAAAGATCAACAAACAGAATATAAAGGGAAAAACGAACAAAAAGCCCAATATCAAGCTGAAGTTAAATATAAAAAAGAAAAGATAAAAATAGATTTTAATTATAATGCTGAAATGCCTACAAGTGTAAAAAAATCTGCAGGCACAGCACAGAGAATTGAAGAAATTAAAAAGAAAATTAAAGATTTAAAAACAACTACAGTATATCAACTATTAGACTCTAAGAGAGTTACATTAGTAAAATCTCCAATAAAGATGACAAATGTATTATTAAAAAATGTACACTTTCAATATGCACTTAAATTATGGAATTATTTAAGTGATCAAATGGAAATAAAAGATAAATCTGTTAATGCTAATAAAGAGTATGAAGAAAAAGGAATTGCAAAAAAATTAGTAGATGAAAATATTTATCTAATGCATCTGATTTTTAAAAATAATAATGCAACTGAAAAGCTAAAAGGTCAAAGAAAAAGTGCTGTAGCAGACAATAAAATGAGAAAAGAACTTACAGATGGATTAATAGAAAAAATAATTGAATTAAATCCAGATTTATCTGACAAACAATTAAAACAAATGATTGCAGATAAACTTATAGTAATGAAAACTAGAAAATTAGTTTCTTTAAAACCTATAGAAGATAGATTTAAAGAAAGAATAGATAAATACATGGTACAAGCAAGAGAAACGAGGTTAAAGTAATAATGGAAAACAAAAGAGAAGAGACAAAAGAAGAATCAAAAGCTAAAGTAGAAAAGAAAAAGCTAGATATTTCAAAAATTTTTAAAGTGCTATGGAATATACTTTCAAAGATAATAACAATATTAATCCTTTTTGTAAGCATAATAATAGTTGTACAAAAAGTAACTAATAATAAAGAATCGTTTTTTGGATATAGAATATTTAGAGTACAGACAGGAAGTATGATTCCAAAGTATAATATAGGTGATGTTATATTAGTTAAAGAAAAAGACATTGACAAAATAAAAGTTGGGGATGATGTAACTTATAAAGGAGAATCTGGTTCTGTAAAAGGATTATTAGTAACTCATAGAGTTATTGATATAGAAGAAGTAGAGGGAAAAAAAGCTTTCCATACAAAAGGTATTGCTAACAACTTAGAAGATCCTATAGTATATGAAAATCAAATTAATGGAGTTGTTCAAACAAAATTATATATTTTATCTTTAATTTGTTTATTGTTAAATAATAAATATGTATTTTATTTTTGTGGAGTATTACCACTAACTATATATGTAGGCTTTAGAATATTTAAAGGGAGACATATTAATGAATAAAAAGAAGAAGTTGAGAATTTTACAAATATTGTGTATCATTTCATTATTAATTACATTTGTATCAATTCAAAGAACATATGCAAGATATTTTGAAAAGGTTGATACAACTTATGATACTCATATTCAAAGATGGTTGGTAAAAGTAAATGATCATGTAATACACGAAGAAAGCTCGCTTAGCCAAGTTATGCAACCAATATTTGTTGAAAATGAAAATATGAATAATAATAATACATTAGTTCCAGGACGTACAGGATATTTTGAAATGTTAATAGATTATTCATCTGTTGATCTTGCATTTGAGTATGACTTTTCTATAGAGCAATTAAACACTAATAAATTAAATGATTTTGAAATTTATGGATATGAAGTAATTGATGGTGATCAATCTACTATAACTGAAACTAAAGAAATTAAAGGAATTATTGACCCAAATACTGAACTTAATAGTGCAAAAGAGAAAAAAAGAGAAATTAGAATTTTATTTAGATGGAATGATGGTGCTGGTAGTACTATGAATAATTATGCAGATACACAGTTTAGAGGCAATAATAATTCTGATGCACAAGATTTGCATACAACTTTAAATTATAGAGCAACTTTAAATTTTAAACAATATATAAATCAAGTGAATGAGGGGTGAGTTTTTTGGAAATAAAAAATATTAAAGCATCAAAATTAGAAAACAAAGAATTACTTGATGTCCAAAAACAAATAGAAAGTTTTCTAAAGTTTTTAAATACTGAATATGATACTGTCAAAAAATTAGAGGAGGAAAATTCATGAAAGAATTAGTAGAAAATGTAGAAAAACAAATATCAACAGATAAAGATGTTATTTCAGTTTTACCAAGAAATGGAATAAAGGCTATTAAATCATTATTGGCAACTATAAAAGATATGATAGATAAATATGAAACTGCAAATGCTACATTACTAAAAGAAATAGAAAGTAGATATGATGAATTAACTTTAGTAGAAGAAAATAATGAAATTCCTCAAATAGAATCAGAAATATTAAAATATGATGTTGCTGTAAGAAATACAGATACTCGTTCTTCATTTGAAAAAATGGGGCTTGACAAAGTAATATATAATGTAAATGGATATTATAAAAGTAATTTGGAAAGATTAAACAAAGAGCTAATTGACTGTGTTAAGCAATTTGAGATTGTAGGAATTAATTTGTCAGAGGAAGATTTTAATATAAGTGAATATTCTAAAAAATATATGTCAGTTTTATTACAAGAAGCTCAAAACGGAAATATTAATTCTGAATTAATTAAAAATACTTTTGAAAAAGTATATTGGGAATGCTCAGATGTAGTTACTCATTTATATGCTAATATTAGATATATTTATGACAAATATGAAAATGAAATTGATAAATTTTATAATAATAAATCAGAAGAAATATTAAAAGAATTCAAGTCAACTTCAGAAGGCGTAGAAGAAAAGAAAGCAGAATTAATTAAAAAGAAAAAGTCTATTGAGGCAACAGATAATAAAATTATTCTTAATAATTTTTATACTGGTATATTTAATATTAATGACTATAAAGGTGATAATTATCAAAAGATGTATTTTGATTTAATATCTAAAGATGTTTCAGAATTATCAGAGTTTGAAAAAGCTGAGATGGATGAAAATATTCAAAAATTAAATGATAATTTAGATGAATATGCTAAATACACAGAATATAAATTTTTAGTTGATGAAATTCTACAAATAAGAGAAGACGAATTAAAAAAGATTGAAGAAAATAAGAACAAAAAAGTTAAAAAGACAGAATTTGATTTAACTAAAGAAAATATTAAAAAATTAAAAGCAGAGATCGCTAAATTAAATGGAAAAATCGATAAGCCTAAAATAGGGTTATTTGGAAAAAAAGATGCTAAGAAAAATAGTTCTTCTATTTTACAAAGAAATAATTTGATTTTAGATTTGAAAAAAGCTTATATGCAACTAGATGAAGAGATTCTTAAACAAAAATCAGCAGAAAATATCGATGATACTTCATCTTTGTTAGATGTATTGAAACTAGCAAGTAGCTATTATTGGTTTATGGCAAAAGCTATGATAAAGAAAAATGAAGAAATAACAGATAAAGAAATTGGTGAGACTGCAAAAAAGATTAGAGATTTCATTAACTTTTCTAATTTTTCAGTTATCAATTATATAAAAATAAGTGATACAAAAGAATTATCAGTTATTATTAAAGATAAATATAAATTATTTGGAATGCAAGTTTCAAAAGAAAATTTCCAAGAAGATAACATAGAAGATTTGATAAAAAAGGTTAAAATTATTAATAATTATAATAATATTCAAAAAAGCAAATTTTCTGTTGAAGATTTAGAATATATTACATCTGTAAAAGAGATGCTAAAGAAATAATGCAAAAGAAAATAATATAAGGTGGATAAAAATTGGAATATGATGTAAATAAGATTTCGAATAAAATTAAAACTAAAAAGATGACAAAAAAGATTTTTAAGTGTATAATACTTGTTAGTTTAATAATACTTTTTGTGATTAATTTGATTTTGTCATTTGAAGAAAATACTCATATTTTGGGAATTTACATGTTTAATATAATTTCAGAAAGTATGGAGCCAACATTTTATAAAGATGATTTAGCCGTTGTCAAAAAGTGCAAATTAGGAGAGCTACAAAAGGGAGAAATAATAACATTTAAACAAGATGATAGAATAATATCGCATAGAATATATATGATTACAAAGGAAAGAGGAAAGATAGAGTTCATAACAAAAGGAGATAACAATGAGGTTCAAGATAAGGACCCTGTTCAATTTCAAGATGTGTATGGAAAGGTAATATTCACGATTCCTAGGCTTGGAAAAGTAGTTCATTATATTCAAAATGCAAGAGGATTTGTTAATATATTAATTTTCGTAATAATTGTATACATATTGGTTAGTTTAAAAGATAAACAGAAAAATACTAGAAAAATAAAAAGAAAGAAATACGAATTAAAAAAACTGAGAGACAATTACAATGAATAAAAGAGGTAAAAAATATGGAGATTGATATTAAGCCAAAAAAGGATGTAAAAAAAATAATAAAAATGGTTTTTAAAATAATATACCAAATACTTGTTATATTTTGTGTAATATTAACTGCTGTAATAATATTACAAAGGGTTACAAGTAGCAATAAATCAATTGCTGGATACAGGATATTCAGAGTAATTTCAGGAAGTATGGAGCCTGAATATGATGTTGGTGAAGTTGTTATTAGTAAAGAGACTGATCCTGAAAAAATCAAGGTTGGAGATGATATTGTTTATCTTGGTAGATATGGTGAATATAATGGAAAGATAATAATGCATAATGTTATTGCAATAGACACAGATGAAAGTGGAAATCTTAGATTCCATGCTAAAGGTTTGCATGCTTATAGTGTTGAAGATCCGCAAATTACGGCAAGTCAAATATTTGGGGTTGTTAAGTATAAATCAAATATTTTAACTATTTTATATAAATTAGCAACTAATATATATTCAGTATTTTTTATAGTTATAGTATTAGTTATAAATGTATTTATTGCATTTAATAGTTCTAAAGGCTCAAAAATTCAGACTTTAAATGAGGCTAATAGTTATAGTGATGATGACGACGATGAAAACGAAGAATATTATGAAGAAGATGATGAAGAGGAAGAAGAAGAAGAAGAGGAAGTTGATACAGAGGATGAACTAGAAGACGATGAAGACAATAATGATGATACAGAGGAAGAGTAAGATAATTATTGACAAAAGATAGAATGGAGGATTTATGAATATATTACGTGAATTTAGACGAGCGAAAGAACGTAGTGTTGCGTCTAGAGTTAGATTAATTATGATATTTTCTGTAATATTAATAGTAAATACCTATGCATGGTTTAATATAAACCAAGATGTTCAATTGAAGGGACTAGATTCTGCAGATATTACTCCTTGGGATATTACATACTATGTGGATGGAAAGGAAATATTAGATCAAGATTATACATTCACAATAGATGAATTGTATCCAGGAATGCCTAACAGAGAGGATACTGTACATATATACAATTTATCTACAACAAGTTCAAAATTAAGTTATGAGATAACTTCTGTTAAAGTTTTTGGAAAAGAAGTATTAAGCCAATTACAAACTAATGGAGGCATAAGACAGGATGGAAACACTGTACATATATTTGCAGATGATACAACTTATCCATTTAACATTAGTTATACTTATGATAAGACAAGACTTGATGGTGAATATGTTGATGATAATACAACTCCAGATGCTGGAGCAAAAGTGAATTTTAATGTTAGCTGGGCATATCAAGGTGAGGGGACAGATGACGAAAATTTAGCTAAAGACATACTAGATACAAAGTTTGGAAAAGATGCATATAATTTTTACCAAGATAGTGGAAATGATAAGTCAAAAGCTATAGAAATAATTGTAAAAATTACAGGACAGATGTTACGTGAAGACTTATAAAATCTTATAAATTCAAGGTAAAAGGATGTTACAAAAATGTAATGAAAATGTATTATTTCTGTAATATAAATGTAATACAAAAAACATTGACATTAAAACAATGTCTGAGTATAATATTAATAGAAATTGTTGAAAAAAAATATTTTTTGAAGGACCAGGTGAGATTATGGCGAATGAAACAACAAAAAACGAACCAACACTTGAGGAACAAATTGATGCAACAACAGCCGGTCAAAAACTAGAGGAAAAGGCTAAAAAAGAAAAGAGAAAAAAGACCAGGCAAATAGCTTTTAGAGTATTGTTGGGATTAATAGTATTATTTATGATAAATATATATATTATCTTATCAATATTCTACAGAGGAGAAAATTTTACAGTAACACTTGATAGCGAATACGGAAGAGAAAGTGGTTTGGTTATTTATGAAGATCAAACTAATAAGTACACAAGAACATTCTTAAGATCTAAGGATATAGACTTTTTTACAGATATATCAGTTAACTGGCTACCAGAAAATATAAATGATGAAGGTGATGGCTCACACAATGGTAGAAACTACATTGCTTATACATTCTATGCAGAAAATATGGGACAAGATACTATAAACTATTGGACAACCATAAAAATAGATGATGTAGTAAAAAATGTGGATGAAGCAATTAGAGTCATGGTTTTCAAAAATGGCAACAAGGTTATTTATGCCAAGAACAACAAGGAAACAGGGCAACCTGAACCCAATACAGTGGCTTTCAAGGATGATGATACAGTCATGTTAGAACTATCAGAGAACTTCAAAGTTGGAGACATTGATAAATGGACCGTTGTTGTTTGGGTAGAGGGGGATGATCCAGAATGCAAAGATGATTTAATTGGTGGAGAAATAAAAATGCATATGACTCTTACCGAGGAACACATATTGCAGGAAGATGAAGTTCCACAAAACAAAAGATAAAATCGGATGTGAACCGAAAATAATTACAATTTCACAAATTAAAACTTTTGTGCAACTAGGAATAGTTACAAAAGACTAAATATGTTTATAAAATTTACAAAATATAAAGAAAATAAAAGAAAAGGAAGGAAGAAAAAAATGAGAGAAAACAATGAAAGAAACTCAAGAAAAAGATTAAATGCTTTAATTTTATTAGTAGCATTTACAGCAGTATTGTTGATTGTATCAACATATGCATGGTTCTCTACACAGAAGAACGTAACATTATCTAACTTAGATGGAAAAGTAAACGTAGCAGAAGGTCTACAAATTTCGCTTGATGCAGAACACTGGTCAAACTCAATAGACTTTTCACAATATAAAAATGACCAATCACCTTTGAAAAAACAATATGGAGAAAACACACATAATTTAATACCAACAGAAATGTTGCCAGTTTCAACAACAGCAACAGAACAACTAGATTCAACAGGATCAGGAACAGGAATAAAAGAATTAAGTTTCTATAGAGGAACAAACAGCGATTCTATCAAATTATATGATGTAAAAGCTGTTAGCAATGATTTGACAAAAGTAGATGCTACTGGAGAGTCATTAGAAGAAGGAAATACAACAATTACTGCTAAAAGTGCAGATGTTTATCCTGGATATTATGCAATAGACTTCTTCTTACAAAATTCATCTGCAGAAACAACAGGAACTGATGTTTTACAATTAAATACAGGTTCACTTGTTACTGTAAAAGCTGATGGAAACAATTCAGTAGGTTTACAAAATACACCAAGAGTTGCTTTAGCATTATACAACTCTGATAAAACAGCAGGTAAGGTTGGTGTTTCTGATACAGCAGCTGATATACTTGCTGCAACAACAGGAGCTAAATCAACAATTAAAGATGTAGCAATTTGGGAACCAAATGCTAATGCTCATGTTGATTATATTGTAGAAAACAATAACTATAAAGAAACAGGTGCTTATTCTGCAAGTGCTCCAGCTACAAAAGGTTTTAAATTATCAGCTACAGATTACACTGCATATAAATTTCCAACTGAAACTACTGCAGAGGATTTAAATAAACCATATAAATTTACAGCAACTCAATTAATACCAACATATGCTTTAAATTCAACTTCTGTCTCACAAGAAGGAAAAGATACTATTACATTATCTGATCAAACAACAAAAAAAGGTTATAACAACTTATATGACTGGACAGGTACATATTCTACTAAAGGTATGGCAAAACAAATATCTTTACAAACAGCATCAGGAAATGGAACAGCAGCTGTAAACAACTTAATTAGTGTAACATCTACAGATGCATCAGTTACTCCAAATGCAACTGGTAAAGAAGGAATTGTTAATTTCGAAATTCCTAAAGGTGAAGTATGCCGTATAAGAATGTACATATGGTTAGAAGGTCAAGATGTTGACTGTATCAACTATGCATCACATGGTGGAGGAATAGATGTTACTTTAGGATTAATTAAAGGTGTAAAATTAGATAAGTAAGAATACTCTATGTCAATAGTTGGGGTGGGAAACTTTAAAAGTTTTCTGCCTCAGCTTTTTTAGTACAATTTAATGTTTAAAGTAAAAAATACCTAAAAATATGTAATTATTGGCTCAGTTAATAAACTAATCAGAGTATTTTGGAAGATTGCTTTGAACTTCAATTCTAATTTTATCTAAAGCATTACAAGCATATCGAGACCAGTGAAAGCGGTCAGCAACAATTTTAGCTTTACGAAAATAAGTAATACCAATATCTTTATAGGATTCCCATAGATCAGTAAGTAAATATTTTACATTATTTAATTGTTCGGTAGGAAATTTCTTAAAATAGTCACAAAGAAAATGTTTGTGTTTACATTCATATCTAGTCTTTTTTAGAAATATAGTAGTAGGCTTGAACTGAATAGGAATGTCCTTAATTTTTTGGGTATAATGGTCATGAATCTTAGAAGTATGGCAGCCACAACAAGGGCAAACCTGTTCGGAAATAGGTAGTTAAGCATATACTTCAACACGATTTTTAGAATTAATATTAAACTCTTTCAAATTTAATAAATTTTTGATACAATTACTTAGCACTTATCAATACCTCCTTTAATGTTTTGTAGGCAATTACATTATATCAGGTATTTTGATAAGTGTGTTTATTTTATTAAAAATAATAAAAAATGTTGAAGTAGTTTTTTATACTACCCCAACATTTATTATAGAACCATTAAGAAAAAGTTTAATTACTAAAATATGCAAAATCAAATTTTATCCAACTTCTCCGTCTTTTAATAATCCAACGTTTACAGTGATTCCACCACCATGTGATGCATAGTTGATACAGTCAACATCTTGACCTTCTAACCATATGTACATTCTAACTCTACAAACTTGTCCCTTAGGGATTTTGAATTCTTTTGGTGTTCCTGTAACATTTTGTGTTTGAACTGTTGTTGCTGGTGTACTAACACTTAATAAATTCTTAATAGCACCATTAGTTGAATCAGTTTGTAATGTTATTTGTTTTGCTATATCTGTTACAGTTGTTCCATCCCAATTATATAAATTGTCAAAAGTTTTTGAAACTGCACTTCCTTTTAAAGCATATGTAGGCATTTTTAAATCGTCTGTAAATTGATTTGTAGCAGGTATATTATATGCTGTTTGATCTCCTGCTGAGAATGTAACTTTATTGTTGTTTGTTACAATATACTCAACGTGTTTTTCAGCATTTGGTTCCCAAATAGCTACATCTTTAATTGTTGAATTAGCACCAGTTGTTGCTGCTAATATTGCCTCTTGTGTTGTAGCCTGTGCACCTACAGTAACACTTCCTCCAGCAGCCTCTGTATCAGTTTTCATTAATGCAAATGCAACTCTTGGTGTGTTTTCCAAACCTACACTGTTATTTCCTGATTGTTTAACAGCAATTTTTGAATCAGCACCTAATTGTAATATATCCTCTCCTGTTGTATCTGCTGATGAATTTTCTAAGAAGAAATCTATTGCATAATATCCAGGGTATATATCTGGATTTGTAGCTGCTGTTGTTGGTGTGTTTTCATCACCTGTTGTAGTTTTTGTTTCTTTAATTTCTCCTAATTTAATTTGATCTGTATTAGTTCCTCTATAGAACTTAATTTCTTTTCCTGTTCCAATTTCTTCAGATCCTAATGTAGAAACTGGTAACATTTCTGTTGGTATTATGTTATGTTTTGTTGCTCCATATTTTGTTTCTAATGCTGTTTGGTCATTGTTGTATTGTGAAAAGTCAATTGTACTTGACCAGTTTTTTGCGTCTAACGAAATTTGTAGACCTTCTGCTACTTTTACTGTTCCGTCTAAGTTAGCTAATGTTACGTTCTTCTGTGTAGAGAACCATGCATATGTTGATACAATCAACAATACTGCTGTAAATGCTACTAATAAAATTAAAGCATTTAATCTTTTTCTTGAGTTTCTTTCATTGTTTTCTCTCATTTTTTTCTTCCTTCCTTTTCTTTTATTTTCTTTATATTTTGTAAATTTTATAAACATATTTAGTCTTTTGTAACTATTCCTAGTTGCACAAAAGTTTTAATTTGTGAAATGCGCATTTGGGACCGGTTCTGTTTTGCGCAGTTTTGTATTTTTTAGTCAAAATTTGTCGAAATAAAATTCTTGACAATTGCAAAATGAGAATGTATAATGTAGACAGATTTTTTACAATGATTATTTTTTATATTCAAATTCTTATAGTTTTATCAATATGAGATTTTAAATCAAAACATAATTAAATCTATTTTTAGATTGAATCAAAATTTTAAGGAGGTCAATAATATGGTTGATAATAATGAAATATTAGAACAAGTATTACAGCTAGGACAAGCATTAAATACTTTTCAATTACAAACAACAGCTTCTTTTAACGAGTTAAGAGCTGAGATAAAAGAAAATAAGAAAGAAATACAAAAGAGTAGAGAGATTGAGAATGCTCACTGGGAAGAAAACAAAAGACTATGGGCAGATAATAAAGAGCGTTGGGAAGAGAACGATAAACGCTGGGAAGAGAATGATAAACGTTGGGAAAAATATGAAATAGACAGAAAAACAGACCATAGAGAATTACTTGACATATTAACGCAATTTGATAGAACAATATCAAAAAAAATAGGAGATCCAAATGCAGATAAAATGAACAAAATAATAGATATATCAAAAATAAAAAGGTAATAGAATTACATAATGTGGTCAACTTGACAACATTTTCATAATCTGTTATAATCTATATCAGGTTGCCAAAAGGGCAAAGAAGAGATTTTATTTTAATGTATTAAAGAGAGAGAAAAAGCGAATAATTAAAAGAGCGGAAATAAATAGAAAAAAAGTAAAATAGCATGGGTATAACTGTAACATATTCATGTGTATTAGTTAACTTTTATTTCTAATTATTAATAATGTACGTAAAATGAAATTTAATAATAAATTAAAAGATATAGAGAGGAGAAAAATTAGAATATGACAGATGAAAATAATGCTTTAAAAGAGAAAGAGCAAGTAAAAAAAGCAAAAAGTGTTTCAAAAACAGCAGAAAAAAGAAAAAATACAACAAGAAAAAACACAATAAAAAAGAATTATAATAAAAACGACGAAAGAGATTTAAAAGAAGTAAAAATCGAAGAAAAAACAGAAAATAAAAAGGAAACAAAAACAAGAAGTACAAGAAGAACTAAAAAACAAGACATATTCAAAAAATCAAAATTAAAAATAATCCCATTAGGAGGACTACACGAAATAGGAAAAAATATAACAGTATTTGAATATGAAGACGAAATAATAATAGTAGACTGTGGTATTTCATTCCCAGAAGATGATATGCTTGGAGTAGATTTAGTAATACCAGATGTAACTTACTTAGTAAAAAATCAAGAGAAAATAAAAGGAATGGTTATAACACATGGTCATGAGGATCATATAGGAGGAATACCATATTTCTTAAAACAAATAAATGTGCCAATTTATGCTACAAGATTAACAGCAGGATTAATTAGTAATAAATTAGAAGAACATAAATTATTAAGAAGTACAGATATGCGTATAGTAAATCAAGGAGATACAATAAAACTTGGTAAAAACTTCAAAGTAGAATTTATTAGAAGTTCACATAGTATCCCAGATTCAGTAATGTTAGCAATAACTACACCTGCTGGAACTGTTCTACACACAGGAGATTTCAAAGTAGATTATACACCAATAGATGGACAAATTATGGATTTTGGTAGAATTGCAGAATTAGGACAACAAGGAATTTTAGCATTAATGGCAGATAGCACAAATGCTGAAAGAAGAGGATTTACAATGTCAGAAAGTTCTGTTGGAGAAGTATTTGAAAAACTATTTTTAAATTGTACAAAAAGAATAGTTGTAGCAACATTTGCTTCAAATGTACACAGAATTCAACAAATTGTAAATTCAGCAGTAAAATATGGAAGAAAAATAGCTGTATGTGGTAGAAGTATGATAAACATGATATCAACTGCAGTTGAACTTGGATATATAGACTGCCCTGAAAACTTATTTATAGATATAGATATGATTGGAAGCTATACAGATGACCAACTTGTAATTATTACAACAGGTAGTCAAGGAGAACCTATGTCAGCATTAACAAGAATGGCTGCAGGAGATCACAGAAAAGTAAAAATAACACCAAATGACTTAATTATTATATCAGCTACACCAATTCCAGGAAATGAAAAATATGTTTCTAAAGTAATTGATGACTTAATGCAATTAGGCGCAGAGGTTGTATATAGTGCATTAGCAGATGTTCACGTTTCTGGACATGCTTGCCAAGAAGAACAAAAATTAATATTAGCTTTAGCTAAACCAAAATATTTTATACCAGTTCATGGTGAATACAGACAATTAAGAGCTCATCAAGAAACTGCAGAATTAATGGGAATAGACAAAGACAATATATTCATGCTAACAAATGGTAGAGTACTAGAAATGAACGAAGAAGAAGCAAAATTCAATGGTTCTGTACCAAGTGGAAGAGTATTAGTAGATGGATTAGGTGTTGGAGATGTTGGAAACATAGTTTTAAGAGATAGACAACATCTTGCACAAGATGGACTTATAGTTATTGTATTAACAATGGATTCTCAAACAGGAGAGGTTGTTGCAGGGCCAGATGTAATTTCTAGAGGATTTGTATATGTTAGAGAATCAGAAAATTTAATGGATGATGTAAAAAGTGTTGTAAGACACGAAGTTGCTAAGTGTGAAGAAAGAGGAGTTCGTGATTGGTCAACAATAAAATCAACTGTTAAAGAAAATTTACGTGATTACTTATTTATAAAAACAAAAAGAAATCCAATGATTATACCAATTATTATGGAAGTTTAGAATAAATATACTGTTATATTCCTATAAAGTTTAGAAAGGTTAATTAATGAATAAACAAATAGGAAAAGTAAGTATGAAAGTTATAAAAATACTTGGATTAGATTATAAGAAAGAAGAACCGATTTTTATTCGGAGACGCTAATGTAAGGCATATGAAAGAGAAACATGCAAATGATTTTGAAAAATATGGAAGCAAAATAGGCGATATTATAAGAAATCCAACATATTTAGCCAGAAATAAAAAGAAAAAGTCAATAGAATTTATAAAAGAATATAAAATAGAAAATGATTATGTGTTAGTTGCTGTAAGAGTAAGTAATAATGGTGTACATTTTGCTAGGACAATGTATATAATGGCAAATGAAAAAGTTAAAAAATATGCTAAACATAATTATTTCTATAAATTAGACTTGCCAAAAAAGTAGATGTATGTTAAAATAAATTTAGCATATAATAACAATAGAAAATTTTTGAGGACGGAACTGGTAGCCGTTGCCCATCATATGATGTAGGAGATGTGGGAGTACCACCCCACCAAAAATTTTCTCTTGAAAGAGGTGAGTATTATGGACTCATCTCTTTTTTATAAGGAGGAAAAAATGGATTACAAAGATTTAGCAAATTTAATCTTTCCAGATGTGAAAGAAATATCATATTATGAAGAAAAATACCCAGAAAGAAACTTACCAGAAGGAGCAATAGTAACAAGATTTGCTCCTAGCCCAACTGGTTTTGTACATATAGGAGGTCTATATCAAGCATTAGTAGCAAGAACTGTTGCAGAAAAAACAGGAGGAGTATTCTTTTTAAGAGTTGAAGATACAGACCAAAAAAGAGAAGTAGAAAATGGGGTAACAGGAATAGTAAATTCTTTAAAAGACTTTGACATGGCACCAGATGAAGGAATGATTTCAGACACAGAAGAAATCGGGAATTATGGTCCATATAAACAAAGTTTAAGAAAAGAAATATATCAAGCATATGCTAAATATATGTTAGAACAAGGAAAAGCATATCCATGTTTTTGTACACCAGAAGACTTAGAAGAAATAAGAAATAAACAAGAAACAGCAAAATTAAGAACAGGATATTATGGTGCTTGGGCAAAATGCAGAAACTTATCTGTTGAAGAAATGGCAGAAAAAATTAAAGCAGGAGAACCATATATAATCAGATTTAAATCACCAGGAAGAGAAGACAGAAAGATCAAGCATAAAGATGTTATAAAAGGAAATGTAGACTTTCCAGAAAATGACCAAGATATAATTATAATTAAATCTGATGGATTACCAACATATCACTTTGCACATGCAGTTGATGATCATTTAATGCATACAACACATGTAATAAGAAGTGACGAATGGTTATCATCAGTTCCTTTACATTTACAATTATTCCATGAATTAGGATTTAAAGCACCTAAATATGCACATATATCTCCAATCATGAAAAATGATAATGGTGGAAAACGTAAATTAAGTAAAAGAAAAGATCCAGAAGCAGCAGTTTCATATTATAAAGAACAAGGAGTTACAACAGATGCTGTAAAAGAATATTTATTAAATATTGCAAACTCTACATTTGAAAATTGGAGAAGAGCAAATCCAGACAAGAAAATGGAAGAATTTGATTTTCAATTAAACAAAATGAGTGTAAGTGGTGCATTATTTGATATGGTAAAATTATTAGATATTGGTAAAACAGTAATATCTAAAATGACGGCAGAAGATGTATACGAAAAAGCTTTAGAATGGGCAAAAGAGTATGATAATGAACTTGCAGATTTATTAAAAGATAAAGAATATGCTTTAAAAGTTTTTGGAATAGAAAGAGGAAACAAAAAGCCAAGAAAAGATATTGCAAAATGGTCAGATGTAAAAGAAAATATTTCATATATGTATGATTCAGAATTTTACAACAATACTCAAGAATATCCATATCAACCAGCAATTTCAGATAAAGAAGATATTTCTAAAATATTAGATTTATATATTGAAAAATACTATGATGAAAATGATGATAAACAAACATGGTTTGATAAAATCAAAGATGTTGCAGAAGAAATGGGATATGCTAAAGAAGTAAAAGAGTTTAAAGCAAATCCAGGAATGTATAAAGCACATGTTGGTGATGTTAGTACAGTTTTAAGAGTTGCATTAACTTCAAGAACTAATACTCCTGATATGTACGAAATTATGCAAGTCTTAGGAAAAGATAGAATTGCTAAACGTTTCGAAATTGCTAAGGAAAATTTGAAATAATGAAAGAAGTTTTTGGACGTAAAATAGTTAAATATTAATGTAAGTATAGGAAAGGAGGAATTCGATATGGAATACAACATTGGAGATATAGTTAGAACTAAAAAGCCACATCCATGTGGAAGCAAACTATGGGAAATAACCAGAGTTGGTGTTGATTTTAAACTAAAATGCCAAGGGTGTGGACATATTGTAGTTCTTGAAAGACCTAAAGCATTAAAGGCTATAACAAAAATAGAGAAAAGAGCAAACTCATAGAGTTTGCTCTTTTAAAGTGAATATATTTTACAGATAAGATTCAATAATTTTCCAAGCATCATCACTGTAAACCTTTCGCTCAGAAGAAAAAGGTAGAGTAGTGATATCTCCAATAGGATTAAGCTGTTTTTGAATATTTTTCGCAGCAGCATCTACTTTAGTTTTTGCGATTTTATCAGCTTTATTAGTTAAAATCATACAAGGAAGACCACTTCTTATAACATAATCATACATTAAAAAATCATTAGAAGTAGGGTCATGCCTAATATCAACTAAAAATATAATAAGACAAATTTCTTGACGATGTTTTAAATAATGTTCAATAAATTCGCCAACTTTAACTTGTTCTTGTTTAGACATTTTGCTATAGCCATAACCAGGTAGATCAACAAAATAAAATTTATCATCAATATTATAAAAATTTAATTGACGAGTTTTTCCAGGTTCACTACTTGTACGAGCTAACTTTTTTCTATTAATCATAGTATTTATAAAACTAGATTTTCCAACATTAGATTTTCCAACTAAAACAACTTCTGGTAGTCCGTTTTTGGGATATTGAGTTTCTCTTACTGCAGAGATTTCAAATTTTGGGTTTTTTACTATCATAATTATAATTCCTTTCTTGGACAAAACAGAACCGGTCCCAAATGTTCTTATTTATTTACTGGCACTAATTTAGCTGTTCCACCCATATAAGGTCTTAAAACTTCTGGAACAGTAATAGTTCCATCTTCATTATAGTTATTTTCAATAACTGCAATTAAACCTCTAGGTGTAGCAACAACAGTGTTATTTAATGTGTGGACATAATAATTTCCTTTTTCACCTTTAGCACGAATTCCTAAACGTCTAGCTTGAGCATCTCCTAAAGTAGAGCAACTGCAAACTTCAAAATATTTTTGTTGACGTGGGCTCCAAGCTTCTATATCACATGATTTGACTTTTAAATCTGCTAAATCTCCAGAGCAACAGTCAAGTTGTCTTACAGGAACATTAAAGTTTCTGAATAAGTCAACACTTAATTTCCACATTTTATTATACCAATTCATAGAATCTTCTGGTTCACAAAGAACTATCATCTCTTGCTTTTCAAATTGATGTACACGATATAAACCTCTTTCTTCTAATCCATGAGAACCGATTTCTTTTCTAAAACAAGGAGAATATGATGTCATTGTTATTGGTAAATCAGACTTTTTGATAATTTGGTCTTTGAATCTTCCTATCATTGAGTGTTCAGATGTACCGATTAAGTATAAATCTTCATTTTCGATTTTGTACATCATTGCATCCATTTCTTCAAAGCTCATTACACCTGTAACAACGTCTGAACGAATCATAAATGGGGGAATACAATAAGTAAATCCATTGTTTATCATATAATCTCTAGCATAAGCAAGCATAGCTTCATGTAATCTTGCAATATCGCCAACTAAATAATAGAATCCCATTCCACTAGTTCTTCCAGCGCTTTCTTTATCTAATCCATTAAAAGTATCTAATATATCTGCATGATAAGGAATTTCATAATCTGGTTTAGTTGGTTCACCAAATTTTTGAACTTCTACATTTTCACTGTCGTCTTTTCCGATAGGAACACTTGCATCCATTATATTAGGAATTTTCATCATTCTTTCTTTAATTTCGTTTGAATATTTTTCTTCAAGTGCTTCATTTTCTTCAAGTGCTGAATTTATTTTTTGAACTTCTTGTCTTAATTTTTCAGCTTCATCTTTTTGACCAGCTTTCATAAGTTGTCCAATTTGTTCGCTAGTCTTTTTTCTATCAGATCTAAGGTTGTCACCGTTTAATTTTGCTTCTCTATTTTTCTTGTCTAATTCTAAGACTTCATCAACAAGAACTAATTTTTGATTTTGAAATTTTTTTCTAATATTTTCTTTTACCAATTCTGGATTTTCTCTAATTAATTTAATATCTATCATATTTCTCAATTCCTCCTAAAAGTGTATATTAATGTTGTTATTATATAACAAAAATCAATAAATATCAATAAAAATCACATAATTTGTAAATAATAGCTTTAAGAGAATTGTAACTAAGTGAAAAGTTGAGGAGTGGTGATAAATTATGGAATTATTATGGGAAATAGTCCAATTTGTAATTTATTCAGGATTGATAGTATTGATATCTAAATATATATTAGTCAGAGCATTAAGAAGTTTAGCAGAAAATTTAAATTTAAAGCCTAAAACGGTAGGAGATATTGCAGGAGTAGCGACATCAGTTCCAGAGCTATTAACAATAGGAGCAGCAAGTCTAAAAGGATTATTAGGAGCAAGCATTTATAATGTATTAAGTTCAAATGTAATCAATCTAATTCAATATGCAGGAGCGATTGCGCTAAATAAAAATCAAAAAGCGTTGAAAAATCAAGCTATTAAAGTTGATATGATTTTAGTTGTTATAACTATTCTTTTACCATTAATGTTTAGTGCAGTAAAAAGTGAGTTTCAATTAACAATGGTTCCATTATTAATTATACTGTATTTGGGATGCAAGAAAATCAACAATAATGCCCATGCATTGTATTTAGATGAGGATGAAAGTGAATATGAAGTGGGAATTGAAAATGCAAAAGATGAAGAAGCAGAGAACTTAGAAAGAATAAAATACAGTAATGAGAAATCTATGGATACAGAGACTATAAATCAAAAAGCGGATTCAAATAAAAGGTTAAAATTAGTAAGAGACGTTATAATTTTATTGGTAACAGGAATACTACTATTTATAATAGGAGATTTGCTAGGAGACACATTAGACACTTTATGTAGAAGATTTAATGTACCAGAAATAGTTATAGGTATAGTTCTTGGATTTGTTACAAGTATACCAGAATTAATAACATTTTTTGAAGCACAACGTCATCATAAAAATTCAAATAATGATATGTTAGGTGTTATTGAAGCTACTAATAATTTACTTATGTCTAATATGATGAATTTGTTTATTATTCAATCTATAGGAATAATGTTGTTTACAGGTGTACAGTGAGCAAAAAAGTACCAGTCTTGTGAGCAAAACAGAACCGGTCCCAAATGCGCAGTGAGCAAAACAGAACCGGTCCCAAATGTATACTTTGAAAAATACATGCATATAATATATAGAAATTAATAAGTTGGAGGTTGAGTGCAAATGCAAGAAGAATATTTGATAGAAAAAATGTTAAAAGTTAAAAGTAATGAAGAATTAGAACATGAGATAATACAAACAATAATTGAAACAAAAAAGGTATTAGAAGTTGCTAGATGTAATTTTGAATATGCAGAGGATACATTAATAGATTATTATATCTATCAAATAAAAGCACATCAATCTAAATTAGATTATTTAATAAAAATGGCTAAAACAAAAGGTATAGAGTTAAGTAGAGTAGATGAAGTAAAGGCAAGGATGTATAATAAAAATAATATTGTGGGATAGAGAATATTTGTCCTGTTTTGAACATAAAAATAGTAGTGATTATTACTACTATTTTTTAGTTGAGGTGAGATGATTATGAACATAAATCTTCTTATAATTATATCTTGTATATGTATTTTATTTATTATTGGAAGAATTTTTATAATTCCAATTAAAAAGATCTTAAAATTAGTTTTTAATTCAATTTTAGGTGGAGTATTAATTTATATTATTAATTTGATTGGGGGGATATGGGGATTTCATATAGGTTTAAATTTGTTTACTGCTATTTTAGTGCGGTATATTAGGTGTTCCAGGTGCTATATTTTTAATAGTTGTTAGATTGATTTTAGGTGGGTGAGAGTTAGTCGAAAAAATAGGTAAAAAAGAAACGACTTCCGACAATGCAATTGCACTATCGGAAAGTCGAGTTAAATGAAGGCATTTATTATTCTGATTAAAAAGACTAGCAATCGATTCTGTTAAATGCCATAATGGAAATGAGTGAATTGTATGCTTCCTCTGAAACAAGGAGTGATATTCCATCTAAATCCTGAAAGAACCCGTATGCAAAGGTTAGAGCGAAGTCATATGTGTATTTGTAATAATTTCCAAATAAGTCAGAATTAGGTACAAATTTATCCTGACCTGTTGACAAAGACTCAACTTCGAATCCATTTTTGGACTTACTCACTAACAGTAGAGTGCTTAAATCTACGACTGAATAAGGGATTGGACTTGTATCGTTTTCCGTTTCAGTTTCTGTTGATTCTGATTCTGACAGCATTTCAACTATCTTCGAATTAGCGTCCACAGACAGTAACAGACGTTTAGAGTCAAATTCTTTTACGAATTTTGTCAGAAAAGATTGCATTGTTTTAGACTCTTTTAATGATACATCTGGTATGAATTTAGATGCACCATCTTCTAAAGTCTGGACTACAAAGCCATTTTTAGGGCTCCGTCTAATTAATGCAGAAGTTTTGAAGTTCATAAGTGTTAATGCGTAGTTGTCTTTCATATTAAAGACCTCCTTCAATATTTTTATACTTTAATTATACTATAAAAATTGATATTTTGCAAATCTTTTCAATTTAATATTGCGCTAATTATCAAATTAGTGTAAAATATAAATGGAAAAATTAGAATAAAAAATAAGAGAAAATACAAAAGAAAAATTACGAAGAAACAAAAGAAAGGAGAATAAAATAAAACGTGAAAAATTTATTACGTAGACACAGAAAATCCAATCAATATAATCAATATCAGAGAAAAAAATTTCAAAAGTATGTAATAATTATTTTTGCTTTTATAATGACCACATTTGCATGGTTAGCATATTCTAAAGTGTTAAATTCACACTTAAATATACATGTTGCAGCTTGGGATATGGAATATTACATAGGAGATGAAAAAAAGGAAAATCCAATAGGTATAGAATTTCCAACATTATATCCACAAATGCCAGAACAAACAGTAATAGTTGATATATTAAATAATGGTGAAGCTTTAGTAGATTTAAGCTATGATATTCAAGCAATTTCAATAGCTGGTACATCATATGAAATAGTAAAACAAGGGAATCAACCAGCAACTACAAATTACATTAATATAGAAGAACCAACTAGTGAAATAGAAGAAGCCACAGGAAAGGTAATTTTAAAAGGAAAAATTATAAATGATGCAAATAAATTTCCATTTACACTTGAAATTGAACATTCTGCACAAGTAGAATCAAAAGGCAGAGCATATTTAAAAGTAACAGCTAAGTGGCAAGGTGATAATGATGAACTTGATACACAATGGGGATATGTTGTTGGAAAGTATTTTAATGATAATCCTAATGCAAAATCAGCAATGAGTATAACATTAAGCGTGAATTCTTATCAAGCAAATGAAGAGATTCAAGGAAATAATGTAACAACAGGTGGAACATATTTGCCAAATAAATTTACACAAGTAAAAGGAACAACATTAGAAAATGGACTAACAATACAAGATAGTAAAGGAAATCAATACGTGTGGGTAGAAGTGCCAAAAACGTCAGAAGTTTATCCAACAGCAGGGCTAGGTATAACAGCATTTACAGATGAAGAATATACAAAGATAGAAGATGATCTACACACATATACAAATGATTATAGAAAATCAACTTGGGAAGATAAATATTATTCAGATGAAATAACAGGATTAACAAGTACACAATATACAGAACTAAAACAAAAGATGTTAAAAAGTGTATACTCAAATGGAGGATTTTATGTAGGAAAATATGAAACAGGAATAGAAGATACACCAAAAACATCTGGATCATCATCAACAGCACCAACAGAAATACCAGTAATAAAACAAAATGCATATCCATACAATTATGTGACATGTAGTCAAGCACAAACATTGGCAAGTAATATGGAAAGTGGAAATTATACAAGCAGTTTAATGTTTGGAGTGCAATGGGATTTAGTATTAAAACATTTAGAAACAAAAGGAACAGCACAAGCAGATTTAAAAGACAATAGTACAAATTGGGGAAATTACAAGAATACTTTATGGAATATAACAAACAAAAACTTAAAATATGCTATAGAAAATTCATATTGGACAAGTGGAGCATACGAAAAAAAAGATTCAAGTAAGGAAATATTATTATCAACAGGAGCAAGTGAAAAATTTGGTAAACAAGGAATATATGATATAGCAGGAAATGTATTTGAGTGGACGCTTGAATATATCTCTAGTTCAAATGCTCATTACGCTGCTAGAGGAGGTAATTATACTAATAATGGATTTGATAATCCAGCGGTTAACAGGGGCAGTGGAAGTAAGTTTGATTACTTCCGCGGTGTTGGATTCAGAGTTTCACTTTTCTAAACGTATTTTTGAACCTTGTCGATATATATATTAGGAAATGGTATGAAAATTTTTAAGAAAATTAGAAATTTTCCATGTGCATTGTAATTACATTTAAAGTTTATGCTTAAGGAGGAACAAAATTAATTATGAATGACAAAATAGTTATAAAAGGAGCAAAAGAACATAATTTAAAAAATATAAATTTAGAGATACCTAGAGATAAATTAGTTGTAATAACAGGACTTTCAGGTTCTGGAAAATCTTCACTAGCTTTTGACACATTATATGCAGAAGGACAGAGAAGATATGTAGAAAGTTTATCTTCATATGCTCGTCAATTTCTTGGATTAATGGAAAAGCCAGATGTAGAGTCAATAGAGGGGCTTTCGCCAGCTATTTCAATTGATCAAAAAACAACTTCTAAAAATCCACGTTCTACAGTTGGAACAGTTACAGAGATTTATGATTATATTCGTCTTTTATATGCCAGAGTTGGAGTGCCATATTGTCCTAACTGTGGCAAAAAAATTGAAAAACAGTCAATTGACCAAATTGTAGATAATGTTATGAAATTAAAAGAAGGGACTAGAATTCAAATTTTAGCTCCAGTTGTTCGTAGTAGAAAAGGAGAATATACAAAACTATTTGAAGATTTGCAAAAAGACGGTTTTGCAAGAGTTAGAGTTGATGGAGAAATCTATGATTTGACAGATATGGAAGATGTTAAACTTGATAAAAAGAAGAAACACGAAATAGAAATTGTTGTAGATAGATTAGTTATCAAACCAGAAATTACAGCAAGACTTACAGAGTCAATTGAAGTTGCATTAAAACATGCAGATAATCTAGTGTTAATAGATATTGTAGGAGATAAAACAATTTTATACAGTTGTAATTATGCATGTCCTGATTGTGGTTTCAGTTTTCCAGAATTAACACCAAGAATGTTTTCATTTAATAATCCATATGGAGCTTGTCCAAAATGTTCAGGTATAGGATATTTGATGAAAATGGACGAAGATTTAATTATTCCAGACAAAAATAAAACTTTATATGATGGTGTAAAAGCTTTTGGGTCAAGCACAATGAAAAAGGGAGATACAATGGCTAGAATGTATTTTGAAAGCATTGGAGAACATTATGGAATTGACATCAAAAATAAAAAAATAAAAGATTTGCCTAGAGATTTTCTAGATAAAATTCTTTATGGAACAGGTGATGAAGAAATTGATTTCGAATATTCATCATATGCAGGAGTTCGTAAGTTTACAGCACCATTTGAAGGTGTAATACCTACACTTGAAAGACGTCATAATGAAACAAAATCTCAAGGTATGAGAGATTTTTACGAAATGTATATGAGTAATATGCATTGTGATGAATGTAATGGAGCAAGATTGAAAAAAGAAATTTTGTGCATCAAAATTGGAGATAAAAATATCAATGAATTGACAGATATGTCAATAAGACAAATTCAACAATTTTTGAGAAATCTAGAATTGACAGATTCTCAAAAAATGATTGCAGAAATGATTTTAAAAGAAGTAGATGCAAGACTTCAATTCTTGATTGATGTTGGACTAGAATATTTAACTTTATCAAGAAGTGCTGGAACATTATCAGGAGGAGAGGCGCAACGTATCCGTTTAGCAACTCAAATAGGTTCAGGTTTAACAGGAGTTTTATATATTTTGGACGAGCCAAGTATAGGACTTCACCAAAGAGATAATGAAAAACTAATTGGTACTTTAAAAAAACTAAGAGACTTGGGAAATACACTAATTGTTGTAGAACATGATGAAGATACAATGTATTCAGCAGATCAAATTATAGATATTGGCCCAGGTGCGGGTGTACATGGTGGAAATGTTATGGCACAAGGAACTGCTGAAGAAATTAAGCAAGTTAAAGGATCTATTACAGGAGATTATTTAAGTGGTAGAAAGCAAATTCATGTACCATCAAAAAGAAGAAAAGGAAATAAAAAGTGTATCGAAGTTGTGGGAGCAACAGAAAACAACTTGAAAAATATAAGCGTAAAATTTCCATTAGGTGTATTTACTTGTATTACAGGTGTATCAGGATCAGGAAAGAGTACATTAGTAAATGAAGTGCTATACAAAAACATAGCACAACAATTAAATGGTGCAAGCGAAAAGCCAGGAAAATGTAAACAAATAAAAGGATTAAATAATATAGATAAAATTATTAATATAGACCAATCACCAATAGGAAGAACACCACGTTCAAATCCTGCAACATATACAGGAGCATTTGATTTAATAAGAGATATATTTGCAGGAACAAATGAAGCAAAAATGCGTGGATATGCTAAAGGTAGATTCAGTTTTAATGTTGCTGGAGGAAGATGTGAAAGCTGTAATGGTGATGGAGTTCACAAAATTGAAATGCATTTCTTGCCAGATGTTTATGTACCTTGTGAAGTATGTAAAGGAAAGAGATATAATAGAGAAACTCTAGAAGTAAAATATAAAGGAAAGAATATTGCTGATGTATTAGATATGACAGTAGAAGAAGCATTAGGATTTTTTGAGAATATTCCTAAGATTAAAAACAAAATCCAAACATTATATGATGTAGGACTTGGATATATCAAATTGGGACAACCATCAACAACATTATCTGGTGGAGAAGCACAACGTGTAAAACTTGCAACAGAATTGTCTAAACGTGCTACAGGTAAGACTTTGTATATTTTAGATGAACCTACAACAGGATTACACATTGCAGATGTTCACAGATTGGTAGATATTCTACAAAGATTAGTGGATACAGGAAATTCAATTATAGTTATTGAACATAATTTGGATTTGATTAAAACAGCAGATCATATTATAGATTTAGGTCCAGAAGGTGGAGATGCTGGTGGAGAGGTTGTTGCTGTAGGAACTCCTGAACAAATTTGCAAAAACGAGAAAAGTTATACAGGAAAATTTTTGAAACATTTTATTTCGTAAATAAAATGCATTTAACTAAATTGATATATTGTGATTGATATATTATGGTAAAATTAAAAGAAGGGAAATGAAATAAGAATATGAAAAAAATTTCAATAGTAGTTCCAGTATATTATAATCAAGATAATCTTTTGCCATTATATGCTGACTTAAAGGAAAAAGTACTTACAAAATTACCAGAAGGAATAGAATATGAATTAATATTTGTTGATGACGGATCAAAAGATAATTCGTATCAAGTAATGAAAGAGCTAGCAAAAATTGATTCTAATATAAAAACAATAAGATTATCAAGAAATTTTGGAGAACATTCTGCAATTTTGGCAGGATTGTCTCAATGCACTGGAGATTGCGCTGTAAGGAAAGCTGCTGACTTGCAAGAGCCATCAGAAATGATATTAGATATGATTAAAAAATATATTGAAGGAAGTAAAGTTGTTTTAGCTATACGAGCAGATAGAGATGAGCCTGTTACGCAAAAAGCATTTTCAAATTTATATGCATTTTTAATGAGAAAACTAGCATTACACAATATGCCGAAAGGAGGATTTGATTCATTTTTAATAGATAGACAGGTTATAGATTTTCTAGTAAAAATTCAAGAATGCAACACTTCATTAATGAGTCAAATTTTATGGGCAGGTTTTGAAACATCAACGGTTCCATATGTTAGAAAAAAAAGAGAAATAGGAAAATCAAGATGGACATTATCTAAAAAAATTAAATTAGTATATGATTCTCTATTAAGTTTTTCATATTTTCCTATAAAAATGATAACTACAGTAGGAATTTTAAGCTTTTTTATAGCACTAATTTGGTTGTTAATTATAATTTATAAAAAAATGACAGGAATAATTGATGTTGAGGGATATGCATCGATTATTATAATTATGTTAGTGGGATTTGGAATTATAATGTTATCAATTGGAATACTTGGAGAGTATTTATGGAGAACTTTTGATGCAGCAAGAAAAAGACCACCATATATTATAGAAAAAGTGGAAAAGGGAGAAAAAACTAACAATGGATAAAATTTTAGAAATATGCAAAAAAAATAAGAAAATTATAATGACTATATTTTTAATAGGTTTATTTTGTTATTATTTAATATGGACAGTATCACAACCATATAATTCATGCCCAGACGAAAAAATGAAATGGGATATTTGTAAATATATTGCAGAACATAATTCAATACCAGATGGAAGAGATGAAAGTATACGAGATTCAGCTTGGGGAATTTCGTATGCGTTTCAACCAATTCTTACATATATGATTTGTGCAGTATTTGTAAAGATAGCATCAATTTTTACTACACAACAATTTGCATTAGTAGTAGCGGCAAGGCTTGTAAGTACAATAAGTATGACATTTACAATATACTTTGTAATAAAGATTGCGAATAAACTTTTTAAAGATAAAGGAATTTACAAATATTTATTTATAGTATTTATTGCATTTCAGCCAATAACTGCATTTTTAGCTTCGTATATAAATAATGATTCAACTGCAATTTTAGCAATATCTATGATAATTTATTTATGGATATTAGGATTGGAAAGCAATTGGAAAACAAAACATTGTATATTACTAGGTGGAGCAGTTGGTTTTTGTGCTTTAACATATTACAATGCATATGGATATATTTTATGTAGTGTATTAATTTGCTTAAGTTCAGCTGTTTTGAACAAAATGGATGCAAAAGAAATTGCCAAAAAAGCTTTAATAGTAGCAAGTGTAGCTTTTGCAATTGCTGGTTGGTGGTTTGTAAGGAATGCAATAATTTATGATGGAGATATATTAGGAACCAAGACACAAAATGAATATGGAGATAAATATGCTTTAGAACAATATAAGCCATCAGTAAGAAAAACACCAGAAAATAGCAATGAAAGCATTTGGCACATGTTAAATGAAGATGCATGGGCTAATACAACAGCAAAAAGTTTTGTGGGAATATTCGGATATCAGAGTATATTAATGTCAAATAAAATATATTATTTATATTTGAGCCTTTGGTTAATAGGAGGACTTGGATGTTTATTAAAATTTAAAGATTTATTTATTTATAAAAAAGAGGAAAAAAGTAAATATATTTTAAATTACATTTTTGTAATAGCAATTATTATACCAATACTTTTAAGTATTATATATTCATATACAAGTGATTTTCAACCACAGGGTAGATATATAATGGGAATTATAATACCATTTGTGTATTTTGTGGTAAATGGAATTCAGACAATGTTAGAAAAATTTATAAAGTCAGAAAAAATAAGAAATATTATAATTATAATGATAATGTTATTAATTATTGCAATATCATTTAAAGCGATATTCTCATATGTAATACCGGCTTATAACTAAAATAGAAAGAAGAGGATAAAAATGATAGGATTTAATATACCAATTTATGTAGAAGGTTCATTAGATTGTATAAAAAAAGCAATAAAAAGTAGAAAAATTTGTGGAGATGGAGAATTTACAAAAAAATGTAGTAAATGGATGGAAGATAAATTTAATGCCACAAAAGTATTATTAACAACATCTTGTACTGATGCTCTTGAGATGACTGCAATTTTATTGAATTTACAACCAGGAGATGAAGTAATAATGCCATCATATACATTTGTATCAACAGCAGATGCATTTATTATGGTTGGGGCAAAAGTTGTTTTTGTAGATATAAATCCTAAAACAATGAATATTGATGAAAATAAAATTGAAGAAGCAATAACACCTAAAACTAAAGCAATTGCAGTAGTTCACTATGCAGGAATTTCACCTGATATGGATAAAATTATGAAAATTGCTAAGAAACACAATTTGAAAGTTGTAGAAGATGCAGCACAAGGTTTTATGTCTAAATACAAAGAAAAATATTTAGGAACAATTGCAGATCTTGGATGTTATAGTTTTCACGAAACTAAAAATTACAGCATGGGAGAAGGTGGAGCCATTGTAATAAATGATCCAGAATTGATAGAAAGAGCTGAAATAATAAGAGAAAAAGGAACTAACAGAAATAAATTCTTTAGAGGAGAAATTGATAAATATACATGGGTAGATTATGGTTCATCATATTTGCCAAGCGAGTTAAATTGTGCATATCTATATCCTCAACTTGAAATGGCAGAAGAAATTAATAATGCAAGATTATCTGCATGGGAGTATTATAAAGAAAATTTACAAGAACTAGAAAATAGTGGAAAAATAACATTGCAATATGTTCCAGAATATAGTACTCATAATGCACATATGTTTTACATAAAAGCGAAAAATCTGGAAGAAAGAACAGCACTGATTAAATACTTAAAAGAAAATGAAATACAATCTGTATTTCATTATATTCCATTACATGATTCTCCTGCAGGAAAGAGATTTGGAAGGTTTAATGGAGAAGATAAATATACAACAGCTGAGAGTGAAAAGCTAGTAAGATTGCCAATGTATTATGGATTAACTCAAAAAGAACAAGATAAAGTAATAAAAGCAATAAAAGAATTTTATGAAAAAACTAATTAATTCACTAATCAAGTGGAAGAAAGGAAGTTTCTAAATGAAAAAAATTGTTATTATAGGAGCAAATAATTTTCAGATGCCACTCATAATAAAAGCTAAAGAACTAGGGTATGAAACGCATGTATTTGCTTGGGCTGAAGGGGCTGTTGGTGCTGATTTTGCAGATTATTTTTATCCAATAAGCATAGTAGAAAAAGATAAGATATTAGATAAATGCAAAGAAATAAAACCTGATGCAGTTATTTCAGTTGCATCAGATTTGGCAACATTAACAGTAAATTATTTAGCAGATAAATTAGGGCTTATAGGAAATAGCCTTGAATGTACAAAATTATCTACAAATAAATATGAAATGAGAAATGCATTTTTAACAAATGGAGTATCAGTTCCTAAATTTGCGAAAGTGGCAGGTACAGGAAAAGAAGAAATATCTAAAATAAGTAATTTTTCAATGCCAATTATTGTAAAACCAACAGACAGGTCTGGAAGCAGATCAATCAATAAAATAGAGAATTGGGAAGAAGTAGAATCTGGAAAATTAAAAGAAGCAATAGAGAATGCAATAGAGGTTTCATTTGAAAAAATGGCTATTATAGAAGAATATATAACTGGAGATGAGTTTAGTGCTGAAAGTATTTCGTATAAAGGAAAACATACATTGTTGACAGTAACTAGAAAGCAAACAACAGGTGCACCACATTTTATAGAAACAGGACATACTCAACCGGCAGGATTAGATTCAGAAATGTTAGAGAAAATAAAAAAAGAAGTTTTTGCAGGATTAAATAGTTTAAAAATTACAAATGGAGCATCACATGCAGAATTTAAAATTACATCTGATGGAAAAGTAAAGATAATTGAAATTGGAGCTAGAATGGGTGGAGATTGCATAGGCTCAGATTTAGTAAAAATTTCAACAGGATATGATTTTTTAAAAATGGTTATAGATGTTGCTTTAGGAAATGCCCCAGATTTTACAAAAGTTGTAGAACCTAAAAAGGCGGTTATCAATTTCATTTTTACAGAATCTGATGTAGAAGAATTAGAAAAAGTAAAAAAAGAACACCCAGAATATATTTATTATGTAAGTCCTATAGAAAAAATAAATTCTCATAAAATTGTTGATAGCTCAACAAGATATGGATATTATATTTTAGCAATTTAGAAAAGGAGAATTAATTTCTAATGAATGAAGAAGTAGATAAAACGAAATTAGTTAAGTTAGATAACGAAAAAAAGAAGAAAACAAAGTTAAAAGATATATGTATTCTTCAGATTGTTATCGCAATATATACATTATCAACTGTTTGTGCTAAATTTGCATCAGGCCAAGAATTTATGTCATTTCAATTTATATTATACTATGGAATAGAAATGATGATTTTAGGTGTATATGCAATTATTTGGCAACAATTATTGAAAAAATTTGATGTTTCAATAGCGTATGCAAATAAAGCTATGGGATTACTTTGGTCAATTGTATGGGCAATTCTAATATTTAATGATACAATAACAATAAAAAATGTAATAGGAGTATTAATTGTAATAATAGGAACAATTATAGTGAATAATGAAGATGAATAAATATGTAGTATTATTGATTTTGGCAGTTTTGGTAAGCTCAATATCTCAAATTATTTTGAAAAAAAGTGCTTCCAAATCTTATAATTCAGTTTTAAAAGAATATTTAAATGTATATGTAATAACAGGTTATATTTTAATGGTAATCTCAACTGTGCTTGTAGTGTTTGGGTTAAAAGGGGTTCCTTATAAAAACGAGCCAATAATAGAATCTTTGGGTTATCTTTTTGTAATGATTTTAAGTAATAGAATTCTTGGCGAAAAGATTACTAAAAAGAAAATCTTAGGCAATGGGCTTATTCTGTTAGGAATATTAATATATTATATGTAAATCATAAGTGGGACATTATATCCCACTTATTTTATATATGCATATTTAGATGCGTATTGTAGGCTGGTACTTTTCAAGCCACATATTAACTTGGCAAAGGTAAGCCATTATTTCTGAGAGCATAGATTTTACCTTTGCCAAATAAGTTGGATTGTGAGTCTTTGGATAAGGACTCTTTTTTCTATCCACAATTTCAGCAGACAAAAATTTACGAGAAACATATCGAAGCAAACCTTTTTCTCGACCATTAAGAGCTTTTATTTCCCAAGGAATATTCCAAACATGTAGTAATTATCAGAATTAGGCTGAAAATCACTCTTTACAAAAATCTAATCCACCAGACAGGAATGTACATGAAGGCACATCAGAAACTAATTGACTAGTAATTGAATCTTTTAAAAGAAAATCTAGATGGTCACATGTTTGAGCAAAATTTTCAGTATGTGGTGCACTTTTTAAATGCCAATATCGTTCAAGATGAAGAACGGATAGATTGAAAACTGCGAAATGAGCTGGTTTTAACTCGAAAATATTATTAAAAATGGTTGTACCAGGAGTATGAGCAGGACCAATACCAAACAATTCAGAAATATTTTATCAGATTTACTTATATCATATTTTTTGAATTAAGACATTTTCTCAAATGATATATTAAGACATTATCATATATGTTTAAATAAAAAGATTACATAATTGACATATCAAGAAAAATATAATATAATAAGAATGTAACATTTAGGTAATCTTCTTAGGGACAGAAGAATTTTGACAAAATGACGCTAATAGCAGGAGGATAATATGAATATAGAAGAAATTATAGCAGAAATGAAGACTATTACTTTAGTAGATATTATCAAATATCTAGAACAACATGAAAGACTTAAATCCAAAGAACTTGCAGTAAAAATCGGCATTGATATGCCTGTTTATTACGACATTAAAGCGAATAGAAGAAAGATGCTCACACGTGAGCAATGGGATAATATTATGTTTGAGTACATGATATATCGTTTTAATGATTCAGGAGAAGTACTAGAAAACGATATATACGAACAACAACTACTACATCCGAAAATTAACTGGGTAAAACGGATTAACAAATTAATGAAACAACTGAAAAAGATAGATAGTGAAGAAATTAAAGAATTTTTATCGATGTTGGAAATTTGTGAGGAAAATAACCAATATGTGGTATCCTATAAAGGAATAACATATAATCCTATAGCCAAAAGCGGTAATGTTAAAATTATATTTTTATCCAATATTTTATTGGACTTCCTTTCACAGATAATTATTCTATTAGAAAAAGAAAAAAATAACGAAATGAAAAAGGAGAAATTTGGGGAAAATTTTAAAAATGTAATGAAAGCTTTTTCGCTTGCTATGGAGTTAAAAAGTGACATAATTACATATTAGTCTTTATTAAGAAAAAGAGGTTGCAAATTGCAACCTCTTTTATATATGGTGCGACAGGCATGTCGTTTAGCTAATCGGTGAAAGTCCGTACTGGAGGTATATATCGCCATTAATGCTATGCAAAAGGGTAAGGCTACCTAACAAGTCGAAGCCCAAAAGATATACGTAACCTTGTATAGTAAATCAAGCGAGTAAATGAGGAAAGTTAAACGGCTTACCCTGTGAGGGGAAAAACATACTAAGTGTATGCTTTTATTAATATAGTCTATAGAATAAATATCAAGTGGTAGCAAATTATGCTCAAAAATTTCCATTGAACATAACAAAAGAAATATACTATAATTATGTTATAGGAGGAAAAAATATGAGGAAAACAAATCTTACCAGTAGACAAATATTGGAAAAAGAGCTAAAAGGTTGTTATAATTTTTTTATAAAAGAAGCAAACAATAATAAAAGAAGTAAAGGATATGGATTAATTAGAGATAAAGATAAATTTGCCAATAAGATTGCAAGTATTGCATCTGTAGGTTATGGATTTTCTGCAATTGTAATAGGAGTGGAAAGAAAATGGATTACTTATAAAAAAGCCTATAAAAAAGCAGAGAAAACATTAGATACATTTCTAAATAATATGGAAAATACAAATGGCTTTTTTTATCACTTTATCAATATAAAAACTGCAGAAAGAGAATGGAATTCTGAAGTTTCCATTATAGATACGGCAATTTTTATTTGTGGTGCAATTCTTGCTGGTGAATATTTTGGAGGAAAAGTTAAAGAAAAGGCAGAGTTATTATATAAACAAATAAATTGGAATTGGTATGTAGATCAACAAGTTAATCAATTTTATATGGGATATTCTAAAGAAAAAGGATTTGAAGGACATTGGGACATGTATGCAGAACAATTAATTTTATATATTTTAGGAGTGGCATCTCCAACTTATCCGATTAATAAAGTTTTATACGATTCTTTTAAAAAAGACAAAAAAGACTACTTAGATGAAAAAGACATAATTTATACATATTGTGGGACTTTATTTACATATCAATATTCTCATGCATGGATTGACTTTAGAGGGCTAAAAGATAAAGATGGGATTAACTGGTTTGAAAATTCCAGAAGAGCGACTCTTGCTAATAGAAAATTTTGTATAAAAAATAGCAATAAATTTAAAACATACGGAGAAAACTCATGGGGACTTACTGCATGTGTAGGTCCAAAAGGATATTCTGGAGGATATGGTGCAATGCCAGCACTGGCTGATTTAGATAATCAAAATGATGGAACTGTTGCGCCTTGTGGTGCAATTGGTTCTATAGTGTTTACACCAGATATAAGTATTAAGGCAGTAGAAAATTATTACAATAATTTTCATAAGCTTTGGGGAAAATACGGTTTTAAAGATGCGTATAATTTAGAAAATACAGAACCTTGGATTTCAGAAGAGTGTATAGGAATAGATAAAGGTATTTCTATGATAATGATTGAAAACTACTTATCTGGAGTTATATGGGAGTATTTTATGAAAAATAAATATGTGAAAAAAGGATTAGACATTTTAGAATTTACAAAAGAGGAGGCATCAATAAAATATGAAAGAAAAAGCATTATATGAATTGCTAAAAAACATGACTTTAGAAGAGAAGATTGGACAACTTGTGCAGGTTGCAGGAGAAACTTTTTTGATGGACAATATTGAAGTTTCAACAGGACCATTAAAAGATTTAGGCATTTCAAATGAAATGTTATATAATGTAGGTTCAATATTAAATGTAGTTGGAACTGAAAAAATCAGAAAAATACAAGAAAATTATTTAGCAAAAAATAGATTAAAAATACCATTACTATTTATGGCAGACATTATAAATGGATATAAAACGGTTTTACCAATACCACTTGCCCAAGGATGCTCATGGGATAGCAAAGTTGTTTATGAAGCAACTAAATTAGCAGTTAAAGAGTCACAAGTCGCGCGGAGCAAATGTTAATTTTTCGCCAATGGTAGACTTGGTTAGGGATTCAAGGTGGGGACGAGTTATGGAATCTATTGGAGGAGAAGACCCATATTTGGGGCAAGTATTTGCTCAAGATATGGTTAAAGCACATAAAGAAGTTAATGACAATAAAGATGATGAAATTATATCATGTGTAAAACATTTTGCAGCATATGGAGCAGTAGAAGCGGGAAGAGATTATAACTCAGTCGATATGTCACAAAGAGAGTTTAGGCAATATTATTTGCCGGCATATAAATCAGCAATTGATAGTGGTGCAGAAATGATAATGACATCATTTAATATTATTAATGGAATTCCTGCAACTGTAAACAAATGGCTATTAACAGATTTGCTAAGAAAAGAACTTGGGTTTAAGGGGATAGTTATTTCAGATTATTCGGCAATTGAAGAAACAATTGAACACGGTGTTGCCAAAGATAAAAAAGAAGCAGCTTATAAAGCGATTACTGCTGGAGTAGATATTGATATGATGTCAAATGTCTATTCAAATAATTTGAAACAATTAGTAGAAGAAGGATTAGTTTCTGATGATATAATTGATGAAGCAGTTTTAAGAGTTTTAAAATTAAAAAATAAATTAGGATTATTTGAAAATCCATATAAAAATATTGATTGCCATTTAGAACAAGAAATTTTATTAAATGAAGAAAATTTGAAAAAGGCGAGAGAATTAACTGCGAAAACGTTTGTATTATTAAAAAATCAAAATAATATATTGCCATTATGTAAATATCAAAAAATTGCATTAATAGGTCCGTATGCTGACAATATTGCTATATTAGGGTCATGGTCAATGTTTTCAGATAAGTCAAAAATTACAACATTAAAAGAAGCTTTTGAATCAAAAATAGGAAAAGATAATGTATTATATGCAAAAGGCAGTGAGATTTTAGAAGAAAAAGAGATAAATGAAATTTTAAAAGCCGATGGAGGAAATGTAATTCATATAAAAAATGAAAAAGAAAAATTAGAGGAATACTTAGATGAGGCAGTAAAAATAGCCCAAAGTGTAGATGTAATTGTATTAGCAATAGGAGAACATTATAAGCAAACAGGTGAGGCATGTTCAAGAACAAATATAGAAATTTCAAATATTCAAAAGAGATTGTTAGAAGAATTATCAAAATTAAACAAAAAAATAGTAGCTATTATATTTAATGGCAGGCCTATAGTATTAAGAGAAATTGCTGAAAAAGTAGATGGTTTATTAGAGGTATGGTTCCCTGGAACAGAAGGTGCAAATGCAATTGCAGATGTAGTTTTTGGGGATGCTAACCCATCAGGAAAATTAACAATGAGTTTTCCTCAAGCTGTAGGACAATGCCCAATTTACTATAATCATTATAATACAGGCAGACCACATAAAAAGAATATGAGATATGTTTCACGCTACCAAGATATTCCAACGGAAAGTTACTATCCTTTTGGATTTGGATTATCATATTCTAAATTTTTCTATTCTGATATAAAATTAAGTAATAAAATTTTGGATAAACATTCTAAAATAGTAGTTGATGTGAATGTCAAAAATATTAGTGATGTAGCAGGAGAGGAAGTTATTCAATTATATATTCAGGACTTGGTGGGAAGTGTAGTTAGACCTGTAAAAGAGCTGAAAGCTTTTAAAAAAGTGAAAATTTTACCAAAAGAAGAAGTTGATGTGAAATTTGAAATATCTGAAGAGATGCTTAAGTTTTGGAATGAAAGCATGAAGTTTGAAGCGGAAGAGGGAGAGTTTAAAGTTTTTGTTGGCAGTAGTTCAAACGAAGAAGATTTATTATTAGATACATTTATATATAAAAAATAGATGTAAAAGAAATGAAAAAGATTTTATAAAACTTTTTTTAGAGAACTTAAAAAAGGATTTCCATTCAGAGAATTTTAAAGTTGATGTAGACGAGATATGTGATTGGCAGGGAAAATTTACAATTGAATTAATTTAATTAAATAAGTTAATTGTTAAGAAATAAGAAACTGGAAACGATTAAAATTATCAGTTCCAGTTTCTTTATGCCATCACTTATAGTATAATCTTAGGCTGATACTTCTCAAGCCACATATTCACTTGGCAAAGATAAGCCATTAATTGTGGACCGGTCATAAGTTGCCCGGAACCAAGGTCTAGAGAAAGCTTTACCATCAGTTTCGAGAATATTCAAAATATATTCTCTATTTAAAAGATAATTAATAGGAGCATGAGGATTAGCCATAATAGTTGAAAGCATAGATTTTACCTTTGCCAAATAAGTAGGATTGTGAGTCTTTGGATAAGGACTCTTTTTTCTATCCACAATTTCAGCAGGCAAAAATTTACGAGAAACATATCGAAGCAAACCTTTTTCTCTGCCATTAAAAGCTTTTATTTCCCAAGGAATATTCCAAACATATTGAGCTAATCGATAATCACAAAACGGAACACGAAGCTCAAAACCATTATACATAGCCATTCTATCAGATCTATCAAGAAGAGTTTGCATAAACCAATTAAGAGTAAGATGTGAAATTTTTCTTTTTTCAGCAGTTTCTAAAGAATCAGTATCAAGAATTTCAACCTGATCAAGACTTTCAGTATAACGATAATTTATATAATCTTTAAGATTAACCTTTTGAGCAATACTTGGATTAAGTAAAGTTTGACGTTCATCAATAGCAATAGACCAAGGGAAAGTTCCGCTTTGAAGAGCATCTTCACGGAAAAACCATGGATATCCACCAAAAATTTCATCAGCACACTCGCCAGTAAGGGCGACAGTAGCAGTTGGTTTTACATATTTACAAAACAATAAAAGAGAAGAATCAATATCAGCCATTCCAGGCATATCTCTGGCAATCATTGCATCTTCTAAATAGTTTGCAAGTTCAGGAGTATCAATAACAATAGGGTGATGAGTGGTATGAAGTTTGCTAACCATCAAATTTATGTAGTAATTATCTGAATTTGGCTGAAAATCACTCTTTACAAAATTTTTGTCATTATCAACATAGTCAATTGAATAAGTATCAAGTGGTGGTAGATTATGTTCAAAACAATAGTCAGAAGCATATTTAGTTATAATACTTGAATCTAATCCACCAGACAGGAATGTACATAAAGGCACATCAGAAACTAATTGACTAGTAATTGAATCTTTTAAAAGAAAATCTAGATGGTCACATGTTTGAGCAAAATTATCAGTATGAGGTGCAGTTTTTAATTTCCAATATCTTTCAATATGAAGCCCAGAACGATTAAAGATTGCAAAATGCGCAGGTTTTAATTCAAAAATATTGTTAAAAATAGTAGTGCCCGGAGTATGAGCAGGACCAATACCAAACAATTCAGAAATACCTTGAGAATCTAAGATGCGTTGAACACCAGGATATTGGAATATAGCTTTGATTTCGGATGCAAAAATAAAAGAATTATTTTGCATAGTATAAAACAAAGGCTTAACACCAAAATGATCTCTGGCTAAGAAAAGCTCTTCATTTTTTTCGTCCCAAATAGCAAAAGCAAAAATACCATTCAAATGATGGACTACATCTTTCCCATAATAAATATAACTTTTTAATAAAATTTCTGTATCACTATGACCTTCAAAAGTGAAACCATTTTCTTCTAATGTTTGCCTCAATTCATTTGTATTATAAATTTGACCATTGTAAACTAAAACTTTTTGCACATTTGGGACCGGTTCTGTTTTGCTCACTGCGCATTTGGAACCGGTTCTGTTTTGTCCCAAGAATGGTTCCATTTTGTACCATGGGCTGTTTGCCACCATGAGGATCTATGACGATTAAACGTTTATGAGCAAGAGCAACATGTTCTCTTAAGTAATAACCTTCCTCATCAGGACCTCTTCTAGAAAGAGAAGTATTCATATTAATTAATGTTTGTTTATATTTTACAAGATTTTGTTTATAATTTACAAATCCAACAATTCCACACATATAAATAAAGCCTCCAATCAAATAAATTTAGTTATTCATTTTATAATATATGCTAATTTTTTGCGAAAGTTGCACAAAAGTTGTACAAAATTCCTAAAAGTTGTTGACAAATTGAAAAAATACTTGTATAATTTTAAAGTGACAAAATCAGTTATAATTTGCTGTAGAAAGCAATATTAGTAAATGATAATAAATTAAGTGAAAAATGAACAGATATATACATATATCTTATGCGAGGAGGGATTAAGATGGCACAACCAAAAAGAAGATGGTCAAAAGCAAGAACACACTTAAAAAGATCAACATGGAAAGTAGAACAACCAAAATTTGCTACTTGCCCACATTGTCATGAACCAGTATTACCACATAGAGTATGTTCAAACTGTGGTTACTATGATGGAAAAGAAATAGTTGCAAAAAAAGTAGAAGAATAAAAACGACAAACGCCGCTAAGGCGTTTTTGTGCTGATTTTACACGAAATTTTAAAAACATGTAACTATAAAGTTATGACAATAACAAAAATTGAAAAATGTGAAAGAAGTTATTGTATAATAATATTAATTGAATGTATTGTATAAAATATCAGTTAGATTGATATAATAGCAATAATTGTAAAAATTTAAGGAGGAATTCAAAGTGAAAAATTTAAGAAAAACTAAAATTGTAGGAACAATCGGTCCAGCAAGTGAAAACAAATTAGAAGAATTATTCGAGGCAGGATTAAATGTTTGCAGAATCAACTATTCACATGGAAGTTGGGATGAGCAATCAGAAAAAACAGAAGCAATAATAAAATTAAGAGAAGAAAAAGATTTGCCAATCGCATTGCTATTAGATATGAAAGGTCCTGAAATTAGAACAGGAATGTTATATACAGGAAAAAATACAAAAATCCAATTAAAAGATGGACAAAAATTCACATTAGTTAATGAAGATATTACAGGAGACGAAGAAAAAGTTTCTGTAACATATAAAGAATTATATAAAGATGTACAACCAGGTACAAAAATCTTAATCGATGATGGAGCAATCGAATTAAAAGTTGACGAAGTTGTTGGAAAAGATATAGTTACTACAGTTGTTCATGGAAATGGATTAGGAAGCAGAAAAACAATGAACTTACCTGGAACAATTATCAGATTACCAGGATTAGCAGATAAAGATATAGCAGATTTAAAAGCTGCTTGTGAACATGATTATGATTTCGTTGCAATCTCATTTGCAAGAAACTTAGATGATATAAGACAAGTAAGAAAAATATTAGACGAAAATGGTGGAAAAGATATCCAAATCGTTACAAAAATCGAAAATGTTGAAGGTTTATCAAACTTAGATGATATTCTTAACGAAGCAGATGCTCAAATGATTGCTCGTGGAGATATGGCTACAGAAACAGACTTTACAGAACCACCAGTTGTTCAAAAAAGAATAATCAGAACAGCTAACAAATTGTTCAAACCAGCTATAACAGCTACACAAATGTTAGAATCAATGACACATCAACCATTACCAACAAGAGCAGAAGCAAGTGACGTAGCAAATGCTATCTATGATAGAACAAGTGCAATCATGCTTTCAGGAGAATGCGCTCAAGGTGATTATCCAGTTGAATGTGTTCAAACAATGGTTAAAATAGCAAATAGAGTAGAACCAGAAATTCATTACTGGAAGAGATTTGATAACAATGAATATTTAGATTTATCAGATGATGAAGCTAAAATTGCATACTCTTCATGTGTAACAGCTAAAAACTTCAATGCAGATGCAATCGTTGTATATACACATACAGGAGATTCTGCTAGAACATTATCAGGATTAGGAGCTGGATGCCCAATCTTAGCTGTAACAGATAATAAGAGAACATTCCGTCAATTAGCTTTAGCTTGGAATGTAACTCCAGTATTTGTTGAAGGTGAAGAAACAATCGAAGAAACAGTTGAAAAAGGAATTCAAAAATTAAAAGAAAAAGAGATTCTTGAAAAAGGAGATGTTGTAGTTCTATTAGGTGGAGCTCAAACATTTACACAAGGTTTAGATAAAAAAGTTCTTGGAGGAATTGTAAGAATCTAATTAGATATAATAAAAATAGACTCTATATCAATAGTTGGGGTGGAAAACTTTAAAAGTTTTCTTCCTCAACTTTTTTGTACAATTTAATATTGGAACAAAAAAGTACCATTCTTGGGACAAAACAGAACCGGTCCCAAATGTGCAAAAGTGCAAAAAATTTCTATAAATGCTTGATTTTTCATATTAAATATAGTACAATAGTTGTGTAAAAAATGTTCCTTAAACTTAGCGCAATAAAAAACACCTATTATTGTGGCTCGGTATAAGGAGAAAAAGAAATAGGAGGTGTTATTATGACAGCAGAAAGAAAACAACAAATCATTAATGAATATAGAAGAGATGAAAAAGATACTGGATCTTCAGAAGTTCAAATCGCTCTTTTAACAGAAAGAATTAATGAATTAACAGAGCATTTAAAAGTTCATAAAAAAGACAACCATTCAAGAAGAGGTCTTTTAAAAATGGTTGGTAAAAGAAGAAATTTATTAAACTACTTAGCTAAAAAAGACGAAAATGCATATAAAGAATTAGTTAAAAAATTAGGACTAAGAAAATAGTTGATAAGTTGTATGTAAAGGGGCGTTTGCAACATGCGACGTCCTTTTATTAGGTTTTATTAGTGGAATTATAGTCTTGATTTTTTAATGACTAATTACAAAGTAAAAAAATCAATGGTAAACTAAGATTAGAAAGGTAGCTTGTATAATGTTTTAAATTTAGGCAGATAATGCGTACATAGTGATGTTAATAACATAAAAAGCAATTGTAGAAGTTTAAAGTATTATAGAGGTTACAATCTATATCTAGTTTGCTGTGGCGTAAATACAAGCCATAAATAAAACCATAAGTATAAATCAAAAATAAAATAGGTGTAAATTAAAATAAGGCTGAGAATAATAACTACAATAAAATATTCTTTAGCTGTAAAAAAGAAAGGTAGGAAAAATATGTTTAAAAGTTATGAAACAGAATTAGCAGGAAGAAAACTTGTAATAGAAACAGGCAAACTATGTGGACTAGCAAATGGAAGTGTAGTTGTAAAATATGGAGATACTGTAGTAATGGTAAATGTTACAGCATCAAAAGAGCCAAGAGATGGGATTGATTTCTTCCCATTATCAGTAGATTATGAAGAAAAATTATATTCAGTTGGAAAAATTCCAGGATCTTATCAAAAAAGAGAAGGAAAACCAAGTGATAAAGCAATATTAACATCAAGAGCAATTGACAGACCTTTAAGACCATTATTCCCAAAAGATTTTAGAAATGATGTTGTTGTTGTTGCAACAGTTCTATGTGTAGAACAAGACAATTCACCAGAAGTAGCAGCAATGATAGGAGCTTCAGCAGCGTTATCAATTTCTGATATCCCATTTGGTGGACCAACAGCAGCAGTAAATGTAGGTTTAGTTGATGGAGAAATCGTTATAAATCCAACAGAAGCTCAAAGAGAAAAAAGTGATTTAACTTTAACAGTTGCAGGAACAGCTGAAAAAGTTGCAATGATTGAAGCTGGAGCTAATGAAGTTCCAGATGATATTATGTTAGAGGCAATCAAAAAAGGACATGCAGAAATACAAAAAATATGTGAATTTATTCAAAAAATGAAGGATGAAATTGGAAAGCCAAAATTTGAATACAAATCATTTGCAGTTGACCATGATTTATATGAATTTTTAGAAAACAATTTCACAGAAAAAATGAAAATTGCAGTTCAAGAAGTTGACAAAGAAACTAGAGACAATAATGTATCTGCATTATCAGACGAAATCACATCAGCTGTTACAGAAAAATTAGGAGAAGAATCTGCTACAGAAAGAGCTCAAGAAATTGGAGAAGCTATTTATAAATTAGAGAAAAAATGTGTAAGAGATATGATATTCTATGAACACAAAAGAGTTGACGGAAGAGCAATTGATGAAATAAGACCATTATCATGCGAAGCTGGAGTATTACCTCGTACACATGGAAGTGCTATATTTACAAGAGGTCAAACTCAAGTAATGTCAATAGTAACATTAGGAATGTTAAGCGAAGAACAAGACTTAGATGGAATTGATACAGAAACATCAAAAAGATATATGCATCAATATAATTTCCCAGCATATAGTGTTGGAGAAGCTAGACCATCAAGAGGACCAGGAAGAAGAGAGATTGGTCATGGTGCTTTAGCAGAAAAAGCATTAGTTCCAGTACTTCCATCAAAAGAAGAATTCCCTTATGCTATAAGAGTTGTATCAGAAGTATTATCTTCAAATGGTTCAACATCTCAAGCAAGTATTTGTGGAAGCACATTATCTTTAATGGATGCAGGTGTTCCAATTAAAAGACCAGTTGCTGGTATTTCTACAGGTTTAGTAACAAACCCAGAAAATCCAGATGATTATGTAATGCTAACAGATATCCAAGGTCTTGAAGATTTCTTTGGAGATATGGATTTCAAAGTTGGTGGTACAGAAAAAGGTATTACAGCTATCCAAGTTGATATTAAAGTTGATGGATTATCATATAAAATAATAGAAGAAGCTTTTGCTAGAACAAAAAAAGCAAGACAATACATTTTAGATGATATTATGAAACCAGTTATTGCTGAACCAAGAGAAGAAATTTCCCCATATGCACCACAAATAGTTACAACACAAATAAAAGTTGAAAAAATCAAAGATGTAATAGGTAAAGGTGGAGAAACAATTAACAAAATAATTGATGCAACAGGTGTTAAAATTGATATCGAAGAAGATGGACAAGTTATGATATATTCTCCAGATCAAGATAAAGCATTCCAAGCTTTAGATATGATAGAAGATATTGTTAGAGAGTTCGAAGTTGGACAAATCTATTATGGAACAGTTACTAGAACTACTTCATTTGGTGCTTTTGTTGACATCGGTGGAGGTAAAGAAGGTTTAGTTCATATTTCTAAGATAGCTAAAGAAAGAGTTAATAAGGTTGAAGATTATGTTAAACCTGGTGATAAAGTTCCTGTTAAAGTTATAGGAATTGATGATCAAGGAAAAATCAATCTTACTATGAAAGACTTAGTTGATTTAAGCGAAGAAAAAATCTTAGAAGAAGAAATTGAAGAAGATAAAAAAGACGAAAATAAATAAATTAAGTGCACATATTAAAAAGAATATGTGTACTTTTTTTATGCTATATGATAAAATGCATATAATTATTGGAATAGGGCAAAAGTAGCACATATGAAAGGAATGAAAAGAAGTATGGCAAATGAAGTAAAATGGACAGAAGAGCAAAAACAAGCAATCTATGAAAACGGAAGTAATATATTAGTTGCAGCAGCTGCTGGAAGTGGAAAAACGGCAGTATTAGTAGAAAGAATAATAAACAAGATAATAAATGAAAACATAGACATAGACAAATTATTAGTAGTAACATTTACAAATGCAGCAGCATCAGAAATGAGAGAAAGAGTATTAAACGCAATATACAAAAAGATAGATGAAGATCCAGAAAATGAGAAATTACAAAGACAAGTAACATTATTAAATAAAGCAAGTATATGTACAATAGATTCCTTCTGTTTAGACGTTGTAAGAAATAATTTTTTCGAAATAGATATAGCACCAAACTTTAGAATAGGAGACACTACAGAAATTGAAATATTGAAACAAGATGTACTAGAAGATTTATTTGAAGAAAAATATGAAGCAGAAGATGAAGACTTTACAAAGCTGATAAATACATATACAAGCTATAAAGACGATACGCCACTAAAAGAATTGATTTTGAAAATCTATACATATATTCAAAGTAATCCATTTCCTGAAAAATGGTTAAATGAAAAGATAGAAATGTTTAATCTAGCAGATAAGCTAGAAGAAAATTTTGCTGATACAATATGGGGGAATTTATTATTAAAACAAGTAAAAGAAGTTGTAGAAGATGCTGAACTAAAATTAGATGCAGAAAAGCAAAATTTAGCAAAATATCCAGAATTGGAAAAATATTATTTAATTATTAATGATGATATAGAGCAATTAGAAATGCTAAAAGTAAATCTGAACTCATGGGATAAAGCTTATGAAATAGCATCAAATATAAAATTTAAAACTTGGGTAACAGACAAAAAAATAACATTAGAAGCCAAAGATATTGCAAAATCAGTAAGAGATGCGGTAAAAGCAAACTTAAAAAAAGTAACAGAAAAAATATTAATATTTAATTCTAAAGAAGCAAATGAAGACATAAATGATATGTATGATGTTTTAAAAAAGTTAGAGAACATTATTCTAGAATTTGGACAAAAATTCGAAAAGAGAAAAAAAGATAAAAACATTGTAGATTTCAGCGATGTTGAACATTTTGCACTAAAAATATTATTAAATGAAGATGGCACTCCATCAGAAATAGCGAAGAAATATCAAGAAAAATATGAAGAAATAGCAATTGATGAATATCAAGATAGTAACTTAGTGCAAGAATATATCTTAACATCAATTTCAAGAGGAAACAACATTTTTATGGTAGGAGATGTAAAACAAAGTATTTATAAATTTAGACAAGCAAGACCGGATTTGTTTTTAGAAAAATATAAAACATATCAAACTAAAGCTAATAAAGGTGCAGAAGATGATTTAAAAATTCAATTATTCAAAAACTTTAGAAGTAGAAAAGAAGTGCTAGATTTTTCTAATCAGATATTTGCCAATATAATGAGTGAAGAATTAGGCGAGTTGAACTACACAGAAGAGGAATACTTGAATTTAGGCGCAAACTATGAAGATACAAAACAAGATTTAAAAGCTGAGATAGATATATTACTTACAGATGATGCTGTTGAGGAAGAAGATTATACAGCAGAGCAAAAAGCTAGTGCTACATCTACATTTTCATATAAAGGTGATAGTGAAGCTGAAGATGAGAGCGATTCAGAAGAAGAAAAAGAAAGAGTAGAAAATATTGAATTAGAAGCAAAATTTGTAGCAAAAAGAATCAAGCAATTAATAGAAAATAAATTTCAAGTATATGATGCCAAAAAACAAGAAAAAAGAGATATCAAATATAAAGATATAGTGGTTCTATTAAGGTCAACAAAGGAACCTGCACCAATATTTGAAAAAGAAATTTTAAAATTAGGAATGCCAGTATTTAGTGATTCATCATCAGAATACTTAGAAAGTATAGAAATTCAAACAATAATGAGCTTATTAAAAATTATAGACAATCCATTACAGGAAATTCCTTTAGTAGCTGTTATGAGATCTATGATTGGAGGCTTTACAGATAATGAATTAGTTGAAATTAGGCTAAGTGATAAATATGACAATTTTTATAATACAATCTTAAAAGCCAAGCAGACTGTAGATTCTAAGCTACGTTCGAAGATTGACGTATTTTTAAACAAATTAGAAATGTGGAGAAAAGAGCAAGAATATTTAAGTTTAGACGAATTCATTTGGAAAATATATAATGACACAGGATATTACAATTATGTTGGATTAATGACAAATGGAGAACTAAGACAAGCCAATTTAAAAATGCTATTTGAAAGAGCAAAACAATGTGAAAGTATCAGCTTTAAAGGATTATTCAACTTTATAAATTATATAGAAAAAGTAAAAACAAGTAGCAAAGACATGGATTCAGCAAAGATAATAGGAGAAAATGATGATGTAATCAGAATAATGAGTATTCATAAAAGTAAAGGACTTGAATTTCCTGTAGTATTTTTATCAGGAACAGGAAAGCAATTCAATATGCAAGATTTAAATAATAAAATTTTATTACATCCAGAAATTGGAATAGGAGTAAAATATATTGATTATGATAGGCAAATTGAATATGATACATTATCAAAACAAGCGATGAGAAATCAAATAATGTTAGAAACATTATCAGAAGAAATGAGAGTACTATATGTTGCATTAACAAGAGCAAAAGAAAAGTTGATCATTACAGGTTATTCAACAGCAGATAAACAAAAAGGACTACATGAAATGCATGATAAATACAGTGAACTAAATTCGATTTTATTAAAAAAATGTAAGACATATTTAGATTGGATTGAACTAGTATATATGTATAACGAAAATGTAATGAGAGAACTTGCGGAGATAAATATCAGCGAAAAAAGAGATGTATTAAAAATATGTGGTGAGGCTAAAAATGATGAAAAAGATAATGAGGCTAAAGATATAATAAAGAAGCTAGAAAATTATGATATAGATAAAGCATGTGCAGATGATGAGGTAAATGTTAAAGTTGAAAGGGAAAAGATTTTGAATATGTTAGAATATAAGTATAAACATCAAAATGCAACAACTATTCCGACCAAGACTTCAGTAACAGAAATAAAAATGCGCAAAACAGAACCGGTCCCAAATGCGCAGTGCACAAAAAAGAACCAGTCTTGTGAGCAAAACAGAACCGGTCCCAAATGTGCAGTGAGCAAAACAGAACCGGTCCCAAATGTTCCAAAATTCTTACAAGATGATAATGATATTAAAATTACTAATGCACAAAAAGGTACATTGATACATTTATGCATGCAGAAATTAGATTTATCAAATAAAAACTATAGATATAGTCAGATTAAAGAACTTATACAAGATTTAGAAAGTAGAAAAATAATAACACATAAAGAAGCTGAGAATATTAATATAAATAAGGTTTATCAATTTACAAAATCTAAACTTTGGGAGGAAATGATCCATGCCCATGTGGTACAAAGAGAAAAGGCATTTTATATTAGTATTCCTGCCAAAGAAATTTATCATGAAGATCTTGAAGAAAATGTTTTGGTACAAGGTGTGATAGATTTATATTATATTAATTCTAATAATGAACTTGTATTAGTTGATTTTAAAACAGACTATGTTGAAGATAGAAATGAAAAGATATTAATAGATAAGTATAAAGTTCAACTGGATTTATACAGAAGAGCATTAGAACAGGCTTTAAATAAAACTGTAAATAAGGTTTATATTTATTCTACTTATTTGGAAAAAGAAATTGAAATGTGAAAAGATTGGGACGGAACAGAAATGATCCCATCGATCCACAAAACTTCGATTGACATAATTTGACTTTTGGCGAAAAAGGTGATACAATAACAATGTTACTATAAGTGTTTTTTGAAAAGAGGAGACAACAAACATGAGAGAAACAAAAATTAGAGAAATCGTACGGGAAAAAGAAGCAATAGAAAATGATTTAAAGAAGATGAACGATTTAAAGTTCGAAGCGTACAAGGTTTTTGATAATGGATGGGTTATGCCATTGCCAAAAGTTAAAAAGTCATGCGAGGAATCAGGGCCTTGGAGTGAAATCATTAATTGGCATTATGATTCTGGTAAACATGCCGGATGCTTTTTCCTTAGACATCCAGATGTGATAAAGCAGAATTTTGAAAAATTAGATTCAGCGATTATCAACAGAAAAGAGTTTGAGGAAAATCTTAGTGAAGCTCGAGAGGATGTAGAAAACTACATAAAAAATCTAGAGGAATCGCTTGAAGAAGTGAAGAAGGAATTGGATGTTGCTTATTATGAGTTTTTACAGAATGAAACAGGTGAATATAAATGGATCTTTGAACAGCCGTTTATGAAAGGGATTTTGCTCAAGTTTTTAACATTCTAGTTGAAATGATTTAGTTGTCTAATACAAATAGAGGGGATTTAATTATTCTCTCTATATTTTTTGCTATAACATTTAAAAGGTTACAATTGTACATTTGATCGCTTACGCGGTATTTCAAACAATATATTATCAATTTTTTATATAACTGTTAATTGTAATTTAAAAGAGATTTTGTCAGAAAATCTCTTTATTTTTAGTATAAAATATGATAGAATACCTAAGATGATAGGAAAAGGAAAGTAAATATAAAAGAAAGGTAGCAATAAAACGGAATGGAAACAAAATACATAGAAAAAGTAAAAGAAATAAATAAAGAAAAGAAATTAAAATATTACATACTAACAATGGGATGCCAATTAAACGAAAATGACTCAGAAAAACTATGTGGAATGGTAGAAGAGATGGGATACCAACCAACAGAAGACTACAAAGAAGCGGACTTAGTAATATTCAACACATGTTGTGTAAGAGAAAATGCAGAAGACAAGCTATTCGGGAAATTAGGAGAACTAAAAAAAGTAAAAGAAACAAGAGGAACAATAATAGCAATAGGTGGATGTATGATGCAGGAAAAACATATAACAGACAAAATACATGAAAGTTACTCATATACAGACATCATATTTGGAACACATACATTGCAAAACTTTCCAGAAGATTTATATAAAACATTAGAAACAAAAAAGAAACAACAAGACATATTAGATATAGATGGAGAAGTATATGAAGGACTTCCAATAAAAAGAACAAGCAATATAAAAGCATCTGTAACAATAATGTATGGATGTAATAACTTTTGTACATATTGTATAGTTCCATATGTACGTGGAAGAGAAAGAAGTAGACATCCAAAAGATATATTAGCAGAAGTAGAAGGACTTGCAAAAGAAGGATATAAAGAAATTACACTATTAGGTCAAAATGTAAATTCATATTTAAGAGCAGAAAAATGGAAAGAAGAAGGCAAAGAATATGAAGGAATAAATTCATTTGCGACATTGTTAAGAGCAATAAATAAAATTAATGGAATAGAAAGAATAAGATTTGTATCACCACATCCAAAGGACTTTACAGATGATGTAATAGAAGCGATTGCAGACTGTGAAAAAGTTTGCAAACTTGTACATTTGCCACTTCAATCAGGAAGTACAAATGTATTAAAATTAATGAACAGAAAATATACAAAAGAACAATATTTAGAATTAGTAGAAAAAATGAAAAAAAGAATACCAAACCTAACACTTTCAACAGATATAATAGTCGGATTTGCAGGAGAAACAGAAGAAGACTTTGAAGATACATTAGATGTTGTAAGAAAAGTATGCTTTGAACAAGTTTATATGTTTATATATTCAAGAAGAGTTGGAACACCAGGAGATAAAATGACAAATCAAATTCCAGAAGACATCAAACACAAGAGATTTGATAGACTAAAAGAATTAGTAGAAAGTCAAATTGCAGAAAATAATCAAAAATATATAGGAACAATTCAAAAAGTGCTAGTAGAAGGACCAAGTAAAAACAATCCAGATTTATTAACTGGAAGAACAGACAGTAATAAAGTAGTGATTTTTGAGGGAAGTTCTGAACTAAAAGATCAAATTATAGACTTAAAAATAGTTTCAGAACATATGTGGTATTTAAAAGGAGAAAGATAAAATGGCACAAACAATAGCAGAAATTGAAGATAGATCAGTAATATCACCAATGATGCAAAAATATATAGAAACAAAAGAAGCAAATAAAGATTGCATATTATTTTACAGATTAGGCGATTTTTACGAAATGTTTTTTGAAGATGCATTAATAGCTGCAAGAGAACTTGAAATAACATTAACAGGAAAAGACTGTGGATTGCCGGAAAGAGCTCCAATGGCGGGAATTCCACATCACGCAGCAGAAGTGTATGCAGAAAAATTAATAGAAAAAGGATATAAGGTTGCTATTTGCGAACAACTAGAAGACCCTAAAACAGCAAAAGGAATTGTAAAAAGAGGCGTAATAAGAATACTTACACCTGGAACAATAGTAGAAAGTAATTTGCTAGAAGAAAAGAAAAACAATTATATAATGAGCATTTGCAAAAGTGGAATTTATTTTGGAATAAGCATATGTGATATTTCAACAGGAGAATTTTATAGTAGTGAAATCAAGAGCGAAAACAACTTTGCATTATTATTAGACGAAATAGCAAGATTTGCACCATCAGAAATAATTGCAAACTCAATGATGTTTGAATGTCAAGAAGAAATGGATAAAATACGTGAAAGATTTTCTATGTATATGAGTAGATTTAGTGATAAATTTTTTACAGACGAAGTTGGAAATTTAGCATTAGATTATAACATATTAGAAAATAAAAGAGAAGTAACAAATCTAAAAGAAAAGCCATTAGCAGTTAAATCAATAAATGCATTGTTAGAGTATTTAAATGAAACTCAAATGACAAGCTTAGAACATATAAATACAATAACAATTTATAATTTATCAAAATATATGGCATTAGACATCAATGCAAGAAGAAATCTAGAAATAACAGAAAAGATGAGAGATAAAAGCAAAAAAGGAACATTGCTTTGGGTGTTAGATAAAACATCAACATCTATGGGAGGACGTTTACTAAGAAGATGGCTAAATGACCCTCTTTTGGAAGTTAAAGATATTCAAGAAAGATTAGATGCTGTAAAGGAACTAAAAGACAATATGATGCTTAGAGGCGAGATTACAGATACACTAAAGAAAGTATATGATATAGAACGTCTTGCAGGAAAGATGACATATGGTAATGCAAATGCAAGAGATATGATAACACTAAAAAATTCACTAGAAAGATTACCAGAAGTAAAGAGTGTTCTAGCAACATGCCAGTCAGATAAACTAAAAGAATTGTATGAAAATTTAGATGAATTAAAAGATGTATTTGCATTAATAGAAAAATCAATTGTAGAAGATCCGCCTATGACAATAAAAGATGGTGGAATAATTAAACTAGGATATGACGAAGAAATAGATACATTGAAACGAGCTTCAACAGAAGGTAAGACTTGGCTTGCCAAACTAGAAGCTGATGAAAAAGAAAAGACAGGAATTAAAACTTTAAAAGTTGGATATAACAAGGTATTTGGATATTATATAGAAGTTTCAAAGTCATTTGTATCACAAGTACCTGAAAGATTTATTAGAAAGCAAACACTAACAACAGGAGAAAGATATATAACAGAAGAATTAAAAACAATAGAAAATCAAATTTTAGGTGCTGAAGAAAAGGTTGTAAATCTTGAATATAATGCATTTGTGGAAATAAGAACAGAAATTGCTAAAAATATAAAGAGATTACAAAAAACAGCAAATGTAGTATCAACATTAGATGTTTTAGCTTCATTTGCACAAGTTGCAGAAGATATGAATTATTGTATGCCTGTTGTAAAAGATGATGGAATTATTAATATAAAAGAAGGTAGACATCCAGTAATTGAGAAAATGATAGGAAGCGGAAACTTTGTACCAAATGATACTTATCTTGATAAAGATGGGGATAGATTAGCGATAATTACAGGTCCTAATATGGCAGGTAAATCTACATATATGAGACAAGTTGCACTAATTACACTAATGGCACAAGTAGGAAGCTTTGTACCGGCAACAGAGGCACAAATCGGAGTAGTAGACAAAATCTTTACAAGAGTTGGAGCATCTGACGATTTAAGTATGGGACAAAGTACATTTATGGTAGAGATGATGGAAGTTGCAACTATTTTAAAAGAAGCAACAGAAAATAGTTTGGTTATATTGGATGAAATAGGAAGAGGAACTTCAACATATGACGGACTTTCTATTGCATGGGCTGTTGCAGAATATATTGCAAATAAAGAAAAATGTGGTGCTAAAACATTATTTGCAACACATTATCATGAATTAATAGAACTTGCAGACAAACAAGAAGGGATAAAAAATTATTCAATTGCAGTAAAAGAAAAAGGAGAAGATATTATCTTTTTAAGAAAGATTGTTGAAGGTGGAACAGATGAAAGCTATGGTATACACGTTGCGCGTCTTGCAGGTGTTCCAAAGGTTGTTACTAAAAGAGCAGACGAAATTCTAACAAGCTTGGAAAGAAAGAGTATGCTTTCTGGTAAGAAACAGGAGAAGGAAAATAAGAAGGTTGTTGAGGGGCAATTTGATATGTTTAATTTTAAATTAGCAGAAATTGCTCATGAAATTGATAAAATTGATTTGAATGAACTTACTCCTATTGATGCTCTTAATACTTTGGTTAGAATTAAAGAGAAAATGAAATAAAAATTATTGATAAATGGAAAGGCTATCGCTTGTTAGAGTGATAGCTTTTTACTTACAATTTATAAAAAATAAGGTATTGCATAAAAATATAAGAAATGATACAATGAATTCGAAAATAAAGAGAAAACATGTCGAAAATTTAAGGGGAAAAAGATGAAAAGAAACAAAAAAAGAAAGTTATTTTGCGAATATGGACCAGTTTTTTATAAAATATCATTAATAAAAGAAACACTAAAGAAAGATTTAAAAGATCTAAAAGCAGGGAGAAAATTTGCAAAAAAGAAAAATAAGAACAACTTTGAATACATATGGAAAGGCGATGCCAAAATTCTATTAAGAAATTTGCATGGAATAGATATGCAATTACAAAAAAACAAAGTTGTAAATTTACAGTTAGCAAGTAAAAAAATAGATGGAATTATAATAAAACCAGGAGAAGAATTCTCGTTTTGGAATTTAGTAGGTAATGCAACAAAAAGAAAAGGATACTTAGAAGGGTTAGTTATTAGTAATAGTAAGATGAAAAAAGGAGTAGGAGGAGGACTTTGCCAAATGGCCAATATGATACATTGGTTAGTATTACACACTCCTTTAGAAGTAACAGAAATGCATCATCATTCAGATGCATTATTTCCAGATGTAAAAAGAAGAGTGCCATTTGGAACAGGGACATCAATCTGTTATAAGGCCTTAGACTATAGATTTAAGAATGTAACTAAATATCCAGTTCAAATTAGAGTGTGGTTAGATGAAACAATGTTATATGGAGAAATTAGAAGCACAGAACCACTTAAAGAAAAATATAAAATTGTAGAAGAAGATAGTCATTATGCTAAAGAAGATGACGGAATATTTTACAGGAATAGCAAAGTATATAGAATAATTACTGACAAAGAAACAAAACAAGAAATAAAAAAAGAATTAATACTAAATAATCATTCCAAAGTTATGTATGATTATAATTTAATACCAAAAGAAGAAATTAGGATGAATTAAATGATTTTAGATGAAATATTAAAAAACTTAAAAAGTAAAAAAGAAGATAGAGCATATACGACAAATAACCAAAGTTATTCTTATGCTGAACTTTATCAATACATTTGTAATATATACCAATTTATATTGTTAAATAATAAAGATAAAAAGCCCATTATAGTGTATGGACATAAAGAAATTTATATGAAAACTACTTTTTTAGCATGTTCATTTGCAGGAGTAGCTTATGTACCAATTGATGAGAGTATCCCCAAAGAAAGAATTGATTTAATTATAAAACAAGTAAATCCATATTGCATCTTTGGAGAGTTAGAAAGTAATCAATGTAAAAATATTTCTAAAAAGCAAATTTATGAAATGATGAAGGATGAAACATTTAATGAAATTGAGCGAATTTACTTAAAGGCTGATGACATATATTATATCATTTTCACATCAGGTAGTACTGGTGTACCTAAAGGAGTAAAAGTAACTTACGAGAATTTGGATTCTTGTATTAATTGGCTAAAAGAAATAACAAAAGCAGAAAATGAAATAATATTAAATCAAGCAAATTTTTCATTTGATTTATCAGTGGCAGACTTATACTTAAGTGTAGTAAGTGGAAGTGAACACTTTATATTAGAAGACAATATGTTGTTTGACTTTTCAAATATTTTTAAACAACTAGAACAAAGCAATGCAACTATAGCTGTAATGACGCCATCACTTGTAGATTTGCTATTAATAGATAAAAAATTTGGAGAAGAAATATTACCAAATTTAAAAACTATAATTTTTTGTGGAGAAACATTATTAAAAACAACAATTCAGAAGTTATATAAACGATTTACAGATATAAAAATTATAAATTGCTATGGGCCAACAGAATGTACATTTGCAGTAACCAGTATAGAAATAACGCCAGAAATATTAGAACAAGAAAATGTACCAATAGGAAAGCCAAAAACAAATGTAGAAATAAAAATATTAGATGAAAATAGAAGATCTTTACCGGATAATCAAGTTGGAGAAATTTTGATATTAGGAGATAGTGTTGCAAAAGGATATTTAGGAGAAGCAAAAGAACAAACATTTATAGACTATAATGGAAAAAGAGCATATTTAACAGGAGACTTAGGATATTGGAGTAATGGGAATTTATATTATAAATGCAGAAAAGATAAGCAAATAAAGTATAAAGGATATAGAATAGAGTTATCTGATATAGAAAAAAATCTTTATGATTTAAACTATTTTGAAAAAGTAAAAGTTATAGAAAAAATATCTGAAGAAAATAAAGTGATTAAGTTAATTGCTTTTGTAAAATTAAAAAATAATATAAATAAAACTGAAATAGAAATAAAAAAAGAGTTGGCGTCGAGACTACCAGAATATATGAGGCCAAGTATTAAGATATTAGAGGAATTTCCGATAAATAATAACGGAAAAACAGATATTGCAAAATTAAGGGGAATAGTAAATGGAAGATAAAATTATTAATATAATTGCAGAAGTATGTGAAAATGAAGGAATAAAAGATAATTTAGATATAGATTTAATAGAAAATGAAATATTAGATTCTTTAGCTTTTATAAATTTGATATCAAGACTTGAGGATGAGTTTGATATTGAAATACAGCCAACACAAGTAGAACCAGATACTTGGAGAAATATTAATTCTATAGTTGAGTTAGTTAAAAGCTATACTAAAGAATGGAGTAACAATGGAAAAAATTAAAGAAAAAAATATTTTAGCTAAAATAACAGAAGTATATATAGTAGTGATGATAATGCTATTTCCTTTATTAGTAGACTCGACAGGTTTTTTTAGGATTTTGGAGGCTAAATATAGTTATTTTTTAATTATAAATACAATTTATATTTCAGTTTTATTTATAACGATACTATATTATTGGTTCTTTAAAAATACAAATATTTTTAAAGAAATAAGGATACACAAAATTCAATGGGCGGTAATAGTGTTTTTAATAATAAATATAATTTCAACTATATTATCTCCATTTTTTAAAGAATATAACTTATTTGTTGGAGTTGGAAGAGCAGAAGGACTGATAAGCATAACTATGTATTGTTTGAGTTTTTTGAATATTACTATGTTTGGAGAATTTAAAAAGAGATATAATGTGTATTTTTCAGTAGCTTCAATAATGGTAAGTTCAATAGCAATACTTCAGTATATAGGATTTAATCCTTTTAATATGTATCAAAATGGAATTGGAACACATAATGTGAGTTTTATAGGTACAATTGGCAATATTGCTTTTGTATCAGCATTTTATTGCATATATTTAACAATTTCAATGGCATCATATGTATTTATAGAAGAAGATAAAAAATATATAAAAATAATACATTTACTTTCAATATATATGGGATTTTTTATATTTGAAGTTTTAGATGTATTAGGAGGAGCGGTAGCATTTTGTGGAACCTTAGTTTTAACAATTCCTTTTATAATAACTAATAGTAAAAGGTTATCTCGACTATTAATTGTTGGGGCAATGATTATATTAGGATACTTAACTAATATAATAGTAAATCCAGTATATTATTATGATATAGGAAAACTTAAATTAGATTTTCAAATAAATGAAATTGCAATAGCATTATTAGCAGTTATAGTGATATTTATAGGATTAGCACATGTTCTAAAAAATAGAGAATTTGATATCTCTAAAAACAAAAAGGTAATAAAACTATTTTATCTAGCTTTAGTTTTATGTGTAGTTATAGGTGTTGCTACAATATATTTTGTGAATTTTTCAGATGGATTTTTATATGAAATACATGAGATATTGCATGGAAATTTGGATGATGATTTTGGAACATATAGGATATTCTTATGGAAAAGAAGTCTATCATTGGTAAAAGATTATCCAATTATTCGGAACAGGTCCAGATACATTTGCAATAAGATTTATGGATAAATATACGCAAGATGTAGCAAGCTTAGGAGAACTTACAATAAATGATACTGCGGCAAATAATTATTTGACAATTTTAGTTAATACAGGATTTTTGGGACTAATATCTTATTTAGTTTATATTATTTTACAAATAATAAATGGATTGAAAAATATTAATAAATATTCAGTAATATTTTTTATAGCGTTTATTTGTTATTTAATACAAGATTGCTTCAATTTATGGGTAGTAATAGTAACACCAATATTTTGGATACTAATGGCTTTAGTGTTTATAAGCACAAATGCCAACACAAATGAAAGGGGAAAAGAAGATGAAAGAAAAATTTAAAAGAGTAATATTTGCTATAATAATAGTAGCATTAATTTTAGTACTAGGAGTAGTTATAAAAACAGGAAAGTTGAAAAAATTAGAAGGATATATGTATTCTTTTGCTGCTGAAATTACAGATTCTGCGACAGATAGTAATGCAACAAGTAGCAATGCGCAAGGATGTACTACAAATAGTGACGCAACAAGTAGTAACGCACAAGGATGTGCTACAAGCAGTAATGCGACAAGTAGTAATGCACAGGGATGTGCCACAAGTAGCGATGCAACAAGTAGTGATGCTAAGAATGATAATACTCAAGTGACAGAAACAATAAAGGTAACAAATACACAGACTGAAACTAAACAAGAAACTAGTACACCACAACCAAAAAAAGAACCAGAAGAAGTAAAAACAGAAATAAATAAAACAGCTGAAACAGATTTAACTTATAATAATTCAGAGATAACACCAGAAATTTTAGAAAAAATCTCTAATAATACAGAACTACAAAATATAACAATTAATTTAGACGAGAATGTTAATATAAGTAGAGAGGTATTTAAAGCTATCAAAGAAAAGAATATAAAATTAACTATAAATACTGGTGAGAATCAAATAATATTTGACGGCAATAATATAGAAATAACAAAAGATATAAATGCTGAAATTTCATATAATTTAGTAAATAAAGATTTATTATTAAAAGAAATTGTACAAGAAGGTGTTGTAATTAACTTTGCTAACAATGGCGAATTACCAGGTACAGCGTTAATTAGAATAAAAGCAACAGAAGAATTAAAACAAGCACTAGATATGGATACAATACTTGTATATTATTATAATGAAGAAACAAAAGAATTAACACAAATGACAGATGATGCTATATATAATGAAGATGGATACATAGAATTTTCAATAAACCACAATTCAAAGTATTTGTTAGTAAATAAACTCATAGAAGAAAAGGAATATTCAGTAACAACTACAAATGGAGACGTTAAAGAAAAAGATAAAGTTTCATTCTTAGAAAGTCATAAAATGTATGTTATCATCATTGGAGTTTCTATATTAGCTATAATTGTTGTTGTTGTAATTTTAATTGTAGATAAGAAAGTTAAAAATAAAAAAGATGATAAAAACAACAAGGATGAAAAAATAGATTAGAAAAAACGGAGGCTTCTTAAAAGCCTCTATTGTTTTAAGGAGTAATAAATGAAAAAGGGATTGTCTTCAAATTGTTTAAAAATAATTGCAATTGTTATAATGATAATTGATCATATAGGAGGATATTTATATCCAAAAATTGACCATAATACTTATTATGTTTTAAGAAGTATAGGAAGGATTTCAATGCCTATATTTGCATATTTAATAGTTCAAGGGTTCTTTTATACTAGAAACTTAAAGAAATATATTTTTAGAATTTTTGTTTTAGCAACAATCACACAAATAGGGTTATTAGTATTAGGAATTATTAATCAAGAATATTATCCTAATTATGTAACAGGTGTTAATAATTATTTAGGAGTAGTGTACTCATATTTTCTTTCTTTAATTTTATTGGGAATAGTAGATAAAAAGATAATTATTAAAAAATTAAATGAAAAGCAAAATTTATTTGTAAGAATAAATATGTTTCTAGTAATATTATTGATGTATCTAAAACTTCAAATAGAGTTTGATATGGTTGTACCTTTTTTGGTTTTAGAATTTTATGGAATAGAAAAGTTATTCGAAAAAGATGATCAGTTAATTCTAAAACAAAAAATAGACATTGAGAAAAGAATTTTATATTTGTTTTTAATATTAATTTGTTTAACAATATCAACATTGTTAATTGGATATAGTTCTGGATGTAAGTATATGATGATTGCTTCTGTTATATTGATTGCTTTATATAATGGAAATAGTGGAAAGAAAAATAAGTTAATACAGTGGTTGTTCTATCTAACTTTTCCGTTACAACATGTGGTTTTATATTTATTGGCGATGGTTATATAAAATAGAAAATAAAAAAATATTGCCAATAGCAACAAATAGTAGAAATAACAAGATTGAGTGAAGAGGAAATCGAAACATTAGAAAAATAAATAAAAAATTCTTTAAAACCCTTGATTTTATGGCAAAAATTGGGTATAATATAAAAGAACATAAAAAAACGCAGAAGAGTAGGAACAAATCCTACTCTTCAATCGTGAAGAGGATAATAAAAGAAAGAGGAGGCTATATGGCAAAAATAGAAGAAAGAGTAGAAGAACTACTAAAAGACAAGATAGAAAATATAGGATACAGCCTATACGATGTAGAATATGCAAAAGAAGGACAGAACTATTATTTAAGAATATTCATAGATAGTCCAAAAGGAATTGATTTGAATGACTGCGAAAAAGTAAGCAATGAAATAAATGAATTATTAGATCAAGCAGACTACATAAAAGAACAATATTTCTTAGAAGTATCATCACCAGGAGTTGAAAGAATATTAAGAAAAGACAGCCATTTAGCAGAAAATATAGGAAAACAAGTAGAAGCAAAACTATACAAGAAAGATGAAAACGGAAATAAGAATTATATAGGTGAGCTAAAGGCATTTGATAATGATACAATTACAATTGATGAATTCAAGTTTGATAGAAAAAACATAGCTCAATTAAAAACTGTATTCGATTGGTAAAATTGAATTTTAATATGAATTTATGAGATAGTTTTAAATATAAGTTTTGCGTTGCATTTCTCGGCTTACTACAAACCTTAAGAAATTCTAATTTATTTTATGGCACCCTTCCACTATCGCGAACTCTTTCCATAAAATTGCATAGAATTTCTAGCGGTTTTCCGTGCACATTCGAAACTTCACTTAAAACTTATATTTAAGACTATTTCATAAAAAGCAAATTTAAAAATTAAATTTTTGTAATAGAAAGGGAGTATAAAAATGAAAGCAATAGATAATAAAGAATTAATATTAGCTTTAGAAGAATTAGAAAAAGAAAAAGGAATAAAAAAAGAAGAACTATTAGAATCAATAAGAACAGCATTAATAACAGCATATAAAAGAAATTTTGATGCATTAGAAAATGTAGACGTGAAAATAGATGAACAAACAGGAGAAACACATGTATACTCAATAAAAGAAGTCATGGAAAGAGCAAATGACGACGCATTAGAAATCAGTTTAGAAGAAGCAAGAAAAATCAACAATCAACTAAACTTAGGAGATAATGTAGCAGTAGAGATAGTACCAAGAGACTTCGGAAGAATTGCGGCACAAACAGCAAAACAAGTAATAATTCAAAAATTAAGAGAAACAGAAAGAAACATGGTATTTAATGAATACAATGAAAGAAAAGGAGAAATAGTTTCTGGACTAATTCAGAAAGCAGATAAACACATAGTAGTAATGGATTTAGGAAAACTAGAAGGAATAATGTTAGCAAAAGACCAAATTCCAACAGAAAGATATCATGTAAATGACAAAATAAAAGGATATGTAGTAGATGTAGAAAGAGGAGAAAAAGGAGTACCACAAGCAATTATCTCAAGAACACATCCAGACTTTGTAAGAAAATTATTAGAATTCGAAATACCAGAAATATATGAAGGACTAATCGAAATAAAAAGTGTATCAAGAGATCCAGGACTAAGAAGTAAAGTTGCAGTATATTCACCAGACGAAAACATAGATCCAGTAGGTTCATGTGTAGGTCAAAAAGGAATACGTATTCAAAATGTAATAAATGAATTACATGGAGAAAAAATAGATGTAATCGAATGGAATGCAGACCCAAGTATATTTATATCATCAGCATTATTACCTGCACAAATAATGGCAGTAGATATAAAAGAAGAAGAAAAATTTGCACAAGTAATAGTTCCAGATGATCAACTATCATTAGCAATAGGAAAAGCTGGTCAAAATGCTAGATTAGCAGCAAAATTAACAGGATGGAAAATAGATATAAAATCAGAAACACAATTTAGAGAAATGTTAGCTAAAAAAGCAGAAGAAGCAGAAAAGGTAGAAGATACAGAAAACAATGAAGAACAAGAAGAAAAAGTTGAAGAATAAGGCTCATTAAAAGTGTGACTTAGTAATTTTGAGGGAGGAATATAATTGAAAAATATACCACAAAGAACATGCACAGTGTGTAGAGCACAAAAAAATAAAAACGAATTATTAAGAATAGTAAAAAATAAAGAGAATATCATTAAAGTAGATGAAAAAGGAAAAGAGCCAGGACGTGGAGCTTATATTTGTTTAAATATGGAATGCTTCGAAAAAGCTAAAAAAACTAAAAAACTTGAAAAAGCATTAGATATAAAAATAAATGATGAGATATATGACGAAATCGAAAATATAATAGAAAGCAAAGTAGGGGGTGATGTTATTGGGTAAGATAAAATTATATGACATAGCGAAAGAATTAAACTTAACCAGTAAAGAAGTATTAGAGATAGCTAAAAATTTAAACTTAGATGTAAAAAGTCATTTAAGTGCTGTAGATGAGGCTGATGCACAAAAAATTAAAAATAGTGCAAAGAACTTTAAAAGTAAGCCAGAGCCTAAAAAGCAAGCGAATGAAAAGGCAAAATCAGCTAATGATTCACCAGTTATAATAAGAAGAGAAGTTATAATAAATGATGAATCAAGCAAGCCAAAAGAAGATAATAAAAAAGAAGAGAAGAAAAGCAATAATGTAGGGTTTGTGGAAAGAAAGAAAAAAGATTACAATATTGTTTACAGAAATAAACCAACTAAACCAATGACAGTAGACGAATTATTTGGAATAAAAAAAGAAGTTAAAAAAGAGGAGAATGTTGTGGCGCCAAAAGTAGAAACTCAAAAACCAGAGCCTCAAAAAGTAGAAAATACAAAAATTGAAGCTCAAAAAGTTGAAGAAAAGGTAGAAGTAAAAGAAAATAAAATGGATGTTGAAGTAAAAAAAGTAAATGAACAAAAAGTAATGCCAGAAAAGAATTATAATCAAAATAATAGACAAAATAGAGATAATAGAGAATTTAGACCAAACAATAATAGAGATAATCAAAACAATAATGGTTTCAGAAGAAATAATAATAACAGATTTAATAATGATAGAAATCAACAACAAGGAAATCGTAATTTTGATAGAAATTATTCAAACAATGGCAATAATAATGGAAATAGACCAAGATTTGATAGAAATAATAGACCTAATAATAATAACAATAATGGTGGAAGATTTGACAACAGAAATAGACAAGGTGGAAATCCAAGATTTAATAATGGAAATAGACCATTAGATGAAAAGAGAATTGAAAAAAATATCAAAGATATAATGGCTGTTGAAAGTATAGAAAAAGAGCCAGCAAGAGAATATAACAAATCAATTGATAAGCAAAAACAAAACACTAGATTTGATGATAACAGAAAGAAAAATAAAACAAGAAGAAATAATCAAAATGGTGAAATAAATGAACACAAACTAAAAGGATTAAAGAGAACAGATAGCTTGTCAAATATGTTTAATGACCAAGAAGGTGGAATGCTAGATTATTATGATTTAACAACACAAAGAGGTAAAAAAGGTAAAAAGAAAATAAACAAAAATGATGAAAATCGTAATAAACAAAAAATCTTCAAATTAGAAGAAATTACAATTCCAGAAACAATCACAGTAAAAGACTTTGCTGCAGAATTAAAGAAAACAACAGCAGAAGTTATTAAAAAATTACTTGGTTATGGTGTAATGGCAACAATCAACAATGATATTGATTTTGATACTGCATCTTTAATAGCTGACGAATTTGGAGTAAAAGTTAACAAAAAGGAAACAGTAACAGAAGAAGATATCCTATTTGATGATTCAGAAGATAGAGAAGAAGATTTAATGCCACGTCCACCAGTAATAGTAGTAATGGGACACGTAGATCATGGAAAAACTTCTTTATTAGACGCCGTTAAGAAAACAAATGTAATCGAAGGTGAAGCTGGAGGAATTACACAACATATAGGTGCATACAAAGTAAAAGTAAATGACAGAGAAATTACATTTTTAGATACACCAGGACACGAGGCATTTACAGCAATGAGAGCGAGAGGTGCTCAAATAACTGATATAGCAATACTTGTAGTTGCAGCAAATGATGGTGTAATGCCACAAACAGTAGAAGCTATAAACCATGCAAAATCAGCAGGAATTCCAATAATTGTTGCAATAAACAAAATGGATTTACCAGATGCTAATATAGATAAAGTAAAACAAGAATTAATGGCTTATGAATTAGTACCAGAAGAATGGGGAGGAGATACAATATTTGTACCAATCTCTGCTAAACAACATCAAAATATAGATCAATTATTAGAAATGGTATTATTAGAAGCTGATATGCTAGAATTAAAAGCAAATCCAAATAAACAAGCAAAAGGTGTAGTAATAGAAGCAAGACTAGACAAAAATAGAGGAGCAATTGCATCAATGCTTGTACAAAGGGGAACACTTGATGTTGGAGATACAATAGTTGTAGGTTCATCAATTGGTAGAATTAGAAGTATGACAGATGAGAAAGGTAAAAAAGTAAAAAAAGCCGGACCATCAACACCAGTAGAAATAATGGGATTAACAGAAGTGCCACAAGCTGGAGATATCTTCTATGAAGTAAAAGATGAAAAAACAGCTAAACATTTAATAGAAAAGAGAAAACGTCAAGAAAGAGAAAATACAATAAATGCAATGAACAAAGTAACATTAGACAATTTATTCAGCCAAATGGAAGCTGGAGACTTGAAAGTGCTTAACTTAATAGTAAAAGCAGATGTTCAAGGTTCTGTAGAAGCAATCAAACAATCAATGGAAAAATTGTCAAATGAAGAAGTAAGAGTAAAAGTTATTCATGCTGCAGCAGGGGCTGTTACAGAATCAGATGTAACACTTGCAAAAGTATCAAATGCAATAATCATAGCATTTAATGTTAGACCAATGCCAACAGCAAAAGACATGGCAGAAAAAGAAGAAGTACAAATAAAACAATATTCTGTAATATATCAAGCAATAGATGATGTAGAATCTGCAATGAAAGGTATGTTAGCACCAAAATATGAAGAACACATAATAGGAAATGCAGAAGTTAGACAAACATTTAAAATATCAAATGTTGGTACAATTGCTGGTGCATATGTATTAGATGGAAAACTAGAAAGAAATGCAGGAGTAAGAGTATTACGTGACAATGTAGTTATACATGATGGTAAACTAGCATCATTAAAGAGATTTAAAGATGATGCTAAAGAGGTATCAAAAGGATATGAATGTGGTATCCAAATTGAAAAATACAATGATATCAAAGAAGGAGATATTATTGAAGCATATATTATGGAAGAAATTAAGAGATAGGTGCACAAAACAGAACCGGTCCCAAATGCGCAGTAAGCAAAACAGAACCGGTCCCAAATGTGCAAAACATTCAGAAAGGGGTTAAAAATGCCTAAAAACAATAACCGTCAAGGAAGAATTGACGAAGAATTTAGAAAAGAACTTAGTCAAATAATTAGTTATGATTTAAAAGAACCTAGTGTAACAGGAATGATTAGTGTTACTAAAGTTAAAGTTACACCAGACTTAAAATATGCAAAAGTATCTGTCAGCATTTTGAACTCAAAAAATGTGAAAGAAACTTTAGCAGGATTAAAAAAATCTTCTGGATATTTACGTTCAGAATTAGCTAAAAGAATTAATTTAAGAAATACTCCAGAGTTAGTGTTTGAATTAGATGAATCTTTAGAGTATGGAGCTAGAATAGATAGCATATTAAATGATATAATGAAAAACAAAGATAACGGAGGAAATAATAAATAATGACATTAGATGATATATTAGAAGAGATAAAAAAAGCAGAAACAATTGTAATATTATCACATGAGTCACCTGATGGAGATGCTGTATCTAGCTCTCTATCAGTGATGCATGCGGTTCAACAATTAGGAAAAAAAGCTGATGTTGTAATTCCTGAATATTCAAAAGATTTTAAATTTTTGCCAGGCTCAGAAAAAATATTAGAAAAAGGTCAAGAAGAACCATATGATTTAGCAATAGCAGTTGATTGTACAGATTTAAAAAGATTAGCTTGTGGAAATGAATATTTTGAACCAGCAAAAACAACAATACAAATAGATCACCATTCAGTAAATGCAATGTTTGCAGATTACAATTATGTCGATCCAGTAGCACCAGCCTGTTGCCAAGTACTTGCAGCAATGTTTGAATATTACAATATAGAGATAAATAAAGATTTAGCAACATGCATTTTAACAGGTATAATAACAGATACAGGTGGATTCCAATGGGGAGGAGTAAGTCCTGAAACATTTGAATTTGCAGCAGAATTGCTAAGAAAAGGTGCTAAACTTAAAGATATTTGCAGAATTGCATTAAGAAAGAAAAGCAAAGCTCATTGTGAATTAGAAAAATTGATTTATAATAGATTAGAATTTCTAGAAGATGGAAAAGTAGCTTTTGCATACTTGAATTTAGAAGATTATGAAAAAACAAATGCTGAAATTGGAGACGATGAAGGCTTAGTAGAAATGATTCGTGATATTGAAGATGTAGAAGTTGCTGTATTGTTAAAAGAAAAAGAAGGAACAAACGGTTACAAAGGTTCATTACGTTCTCATGAAACTGTTAATGTTTCAGATATATGTATGTTACTTGGTGGTGGGGGACATAAAGGAGCAGCCGGATGCTTTGTTAGTGGAACACTAGAACAAGCAAAAAATAAAGTTATAAATGCAGTAAAACAAGGATTAAAAAAATAAAATGGATGGAATAATAATAATAAATAAACCTAAAAATTGTACATCACATGATATAGTAAGAAAAGCAAAGAAAATATTAAATGAAAAAGTTGGACATACAGGTACATTAGATCCTAATGCGACAGGAGTGTTGCCATTACTTATTGGAAAAGGAACACAGATTTCAAAATACATAATTAATCATGACAAAACATATGAAGCAGTTTTGCAACTAGGTGAAAAAACAGACACTGCAGATATAGAAGGCGAAGTAATAGAAACAAAACCTGTTGATTCAAAATGTCTTGAAGCAAAATTTATAGAGCAAACTTTGAAAGCATTAGAAGGAGAGCAGGAACAAGTACCACCAATGTATTCTGCAATTAAAATAAATGGAAAAAAATTGTATGAATATGCTAGAAAAGGTGAGAAAGTTGAAATTGAGCCTAGAAAAATAGAAATTTATAGTTTAGAACTGATAAATATTAATGAAGCTGACAAGCAAATTGAATTTAGAGTATCTTGTTCAAAAGGAACATATATAAGAACATTATGTGAGAATATAGCTGAAAAGCTTGGCACAGTGGGATATATGAAAGAACTTAAAAGAACTCAAGTGGGTGAGTTCAAAATAGAAGATGCAATTACAATAGAGGAATTAGAGCAAAATCAAACTTGCATTACAATTGAAAATTATTTTAGACAAAATAAAAATATTAATTTGAATGAAAAAAAGTTGCAATTATTTTTGAATGGTGTACAATTGACTTGGCCATTACCTGATGGCGTGTATAAAGTTTACAGTAATGAGCATTTTATTGGAATTGGGACTGTTAAAAATAATTTGCTTAAAAGAGATATTATAATATAAAGAAGGAGGATGAAAGAATGGAAAAATTCTATATAACAACACCAATATATTACCCAAGTGGAAAATTTCATATAGGAACAGCATACACAACAGTATTAGCAGACACAGTAAAAAGATACAAACAACTAAGAGGGTATGATGTATTCATGTTAACAGGAACAGACGAACATGGACAAAAAATAGAGACAGTAGCAAAAGAACATGGAAAAACACCACAGGAGCATGTTGACGAAATGGCAAAAATGGCAAAGGACTTATGGAAATTAATGAACATAAACTATGACTATTTTATCAGAACAACAGAACCAAGACATGAAAAAGCTGTTCAAAAAATCTTTGAATACTTTTTACAAAAAGGAGACATATATAAAGGAGAATATGAAGGTTGGTATTGTATGCCATGTGAAACATATTTTACAGAAACACAATTAGTTGACGGAAAATGTCCTGATTGCGGTAGAGAAGTAAAATTAATGAAAGAAGAAGCATATTTCTTCAATATGAAAAAATATGCAGACAAATTACTACAATATTATGATGAACATCCAGATTTCATCCAACCAGAATATAGAAAAACAGAGATGATAAATAACTTTATAAAACCAGGACTTGAAGACTTGTGTGTAACAAGAACATCATTTGATTGGGGAATAAAAGTAGAATCAGATCCAAAACATGTTATATATGTATGGTTAGATGCGTTAACAAATTATTTGACAGCATTGGGTTATACACAAGATGAAGATGAACTATTCAAAAAATACTGGCCAGCAGATTTACAAATAATAGGAAAAGACATAGCAAGATTCCATTTAATATATTGGCCAATATTCTTAATGGCATTAGACTTACCATTGCCAAAGAAAATATTAGTCCATAACTGGATAATGATGAAAGACGGAAAAATGTCAAAATCAAAAGGAAATGTTGTATATCCAGAAAAATTAATAAGCAGATATGGATTAGATGCAACAAGATATTTTTTATTAAGAGAAATGCAAACATCACAAGATGGATTATATACACCAGAAAGTTTTATAGAAAGATATAATTCAGACTTGTGTAATGATTTAGGAAATTTAGTAAATAGAACAGTATCGATGGTAAATAAATACTTTTGTGGAAAAGTACCAGAATATAATGGTACACCAAATGAAGTAGATAAAGAATTTGAAGAATTTACAAATATTCAAATTAAAAAAGTAGAAGAATTAATCGAAAAATATGAAATAGCTGATTCTTTAAAAGAGTTGTGGATATTAGTTTCTAGAACAAACAAATATATAGATGAAACTAGACCATGGGAACTTGCTAAAAACGAAGAAACAGAAAAACTAGAATCTAGCATGTATCATCTAATAGAAAATATTAGAAAAATAGGAATAATTTTATTACCATTTATGGAAGAAACAGCAAAGAATTTATTACATCAAATTGGAATAACAGAAGAATTTCAAACATGGGATAGCTTGTATGAATATGATAAATTAAAAGACATTCAAGTGATTGAAAAAGGTGAACCGCTATTTATGAGAAAAGATATTGAAGAGGAATTAGAATATTTAAGAAGCTAATTATTAGATAAAAGGTGGAAAAATGGATTTGATATCAATTAGAAGAAAATATAGAAATATAAGAAATATAATAATAGCAATATGTATACTAGTATTAGTGATTATATTTGGATTAGTAATAAAAGAATTAAATAAAAAGTCAAAATATCAAAAGGTATATACATCATATGAAAACCAAATAAAACAACTTCAAGGAGGGCACCAAGAAGGAGAAGAGCACAAAACACAAGAACAAAAGGAAACAGAAAAAAAAGCCAAGTTGCCACAACTAACAGAAGAAGGAAAAAGCAACTTAGAAAATATATATCATTCAGATACAAAGCGAGTATTTTTAACATTTGATGATGGTCCATCAGAGACTGTAACGCCAGTAGTTTTGGACACATTAAAAAAAGAAAATATAAAAGCAACCTTCTTTTTGTTAGGAAGTAGAGTTGAACTTAATCCAGAACTTGTAAAACGTGAATACAATGAAGGACATTATTTGGCTAGTCATGGATATTCTCATGTATATTCACAAATATATGCATCTCCACAAAGTGTAATAGATGAATATAACAGAAGTGTTACTGCCATCAGAAATGCAATAGGAGAGCAACAATACAATCCACATCTATTTAGATTCCCTGGTGGATATTGGGGTGGAAAATATGCAGAAGTAAAAAAACAAGCAAAACAATTATTAGACGAAAATGACATTTTGCATATTGATTGGAATGCATTAACATCAGATGCAGCTGGAGCAAAAACAACGGAACAGTTTATAGCAGAATTAGAAAAAACAGTTCCAAAACACAATAGTGTAGTTGTATTAATGCATGATGCAGGAAATAAACAAGCAACAGCAAATGCATTACCAACAATTATTAAATATTTTAGAGATAAAGGATTTGAATTTGAAAATTTCTATAGTATTATAAAGTAAAAGTATTGCAAAATAGAAAATATGTGATATAATATAAAAGCTATAAGAAGACAAGAAAGGAAGATAATAATGAATTGTAAAGTTGAAAAAACAAAAAACGCAAATGAAGTAAAATTAGAAATTACAGTAGAAGCAGAAAAATTTGAAAATGCTATGAAAAAAGTATATTTTCAAAATGCTAAATACTTTAACATACCAGGTTTCAGAAAAGGAAAAGCACCAATGAATATAGTAGAAAAATATTATGGAGAGCAAATATTCTATGAAGATGCATTCAACGAAGTTGCAACAGAAGCCTATGAAGAAGCTATAAAAGAAAATAAAATAGAAGCAGTAAGCAGACCAGAAGTAGACATAGCTCAAATGGAAAAAGGAAAAGACTTAATATTTTCAGCAGTAGTACAAACAAAACCAGAAGTAAAACTAGGAAAATATAAAGGAGTAGAAATCGAAAAAATAGAATACAAAGTAGACAAAAAAGCTGTAGATCATGAATTAGGACATATGCAAGAACACAATTCAAGATTAATAACAGTTGATGACAGACCATTAGAAAATGGAGATACAGCAACAATTGATTTCGAAGGATTTGTTGACGGAGTTGCATTTGATGGTGGAAAAGCAGAAGGTCATGAATTAGAAATAGGAAGTGGAGCATTTATCCCAGGATTTGAAGAACAATTAGTAGGAATGGAAATTGATGGAGAAAAAGAAATCAAAGTAACATTCCCAAAAGAATACTTCTCAAAAGACTTAGCAGGAAAAGATGCTACATTCAAAGTAAAATTACATGAAATAAAGAAAAAAGAATTACCAGAATTAGATGACGAATTTGCCAAAGACGTTAGTGAATTTGATACATTAGACGAATTAAAGAAAAGTATCAAAGAAAAATTAACAAAAAATAATGAACAAAGAGCAAAATATGAAACAGAAGATGCAGCAATCAAAGCTGTATGTGAAGAATCAGAATTAGATGTTCCATCAGGAATGATTGAACTAGAAATAGACAATATGTTAAAAGACTTTGAACAAAGACTTGCATATCAAGGACTAAATCTAGAACAATACCTAAAAATGTTAGGAAAAACTGAAGAAGAAATAAGAAAAGAATATGAGCCACAAGCTATAGAAGCAATAAAATCAAGACTTGTATTAGAAGCTGTAATAAAAGCAGAAAAAATCGAAGCAAGTGAAGAAGAAGTAAAAGCAAAAATGGAAGAAATGGCTAAAAGCTATGGAAAAGATGTAGAAGAATTAAGCAAAAACGAAAACTTAAAAAACTACTTAGAAGACGGAATAAAATCAGAAAAAGCATTAGAATTCATAGTAGCAAATGCAAAATTCGCAGAAAAGAAAAAAGAAACAAAAAAAACAACAGCTAGCAAAAAATAATAGCTAAAAAAGGGGCAAATTGGTAACGTAATAATTTGCGCCCTTTTATTTTTTGAAAAATGAGCAAAACAGAACCGGTCCCAAATGCGCAGTGAGCAAAACAGAACCGGTCCCAAATGTATAGAGGAGGATAAAGTATGATAGAAAAAGATAGTTTAGTACCATATGTAATTGAACAAACAAGTAAAGGAGAAAGATCTTATGATATTTTCTCAAGATTATTAAAAGATAGAATAATATTTTTAGGAGAAGATGTAAATCCAACATCTGCAAGTTTAATAATTGCACAATTATTATTCTTAGAGTCAGAAGATCCAGATAAAGAAATATTTTTATATATTAATTCACCTGGAGGATCTATTACAGATGGAATGGGAATTGTTGATACAATGAATTATATTAAATGTCCTGTTTCAACAATATGTGTTGGTTTAGCAGCAAGTTTTGGAGCTGTTTTACTAGCTAATGGTGAAAAAGGAAAAAGATATGCTACACCAAATTCAGAAATATTAATACATCAACCATTAATTGGTGGTCAAGGTGGAGGAATTTCTGGTCAAGCTACAGAAATTAAAATTCATGCAGATCATATGATAAGAACAAGAGAGAAATTAAATAAATTATTAAGTGAAAAAACAGGTCAATCTATAGAGACTATTGAGAGAGATACTGAAAGAGACCACTATATGACAGCTCAAGAAGCACTAGAATATGGTCTTATTGATGGCATTATGGATAAAAGAATTTAATTCTAATAATAATTACATTTAATGCACATTAATAGAGTTATTAGAATTTGATAAAATAGAAAAGGAGAAATATAGATGGCAAAAAATGATACACCTAAAGGTGTAAAATGTTCATTTTGTGGTAAAACACAAGAAAGTGTAAAGAAAATTGTTGCAGGTCCTGGAGTATACATTTGTAATGAATGTATAGGACTATGCAATGAAATAATCGAAAGTGAATTTTATGACGAAGATGAAGATGCTTACACATTAGCAGGATTAGATAAAATACCAAGTCCTAGAGAAATAAAAGGAATATTAGATCAATATGTAATTGGCCAAGATGAAGCTAAGAAAACATTGTCAGTTGCTGTATATAACCATTATAAAAGAATAGCAAATGAAGAAGAAATGATGGCTAAACATGAAAAAAATGATGATGATGTAGAAATACAAAAAAGTAATATTTTATTATTAGGACCAACTGGTTGTGGAAAGACATTGTTAGCAAGTACTCTTGCAAAGATATTAAATGTTCCATTTGCTATTGCTGATGCTACGACGCTTACAGAAGCAGGATATGTTGGAGAAGATGTTGAAAATATACTTCTAAAATTAATTCAAGCTGCTGATGGCGATATAGAAAAAGCAGAAAAAGGAATAATCTATATAGATGAGATTGACAAAATAACAAGAAAATCTGAAAATCCATCTATAACAAGAGATGTCAGTGGAGAAGGTGTGCAACAAGCATTGTTGAAAATTGTAGAAGGTACAGTTGCATCTGTTCCACCACAAGGAGGAAGAAAACATCCACAACAAGAATTATTGCAAATAAATACATCAAATATATTATTTATCTGTGGCGGTGCTTTCGAAGGACTTGAAAATATTATTAAAGACAGAATTGGTAAGAAATCAATGGGATTTGGAGCTGATATTGAAAGCAAGAAAGATATAGATAGATACAAAGTGTTTGAACAAATATTACCACAAGATTTATTAAAGTTTGGTATGATTCCAGAATTTATAGGAAGATTGCCAATAATAGCTACTTTAAAAGAGCTAGATAGAGAGGCTTTAATTAAAATTACTACAGAACCCAAAAATGCGTTAGTAAAACAATACAAGAAATTATTACAAATGGATGATGTAGAATTAATATTTGAGCACGAAGCATTAGAAGCTATTGTAGATAAAGCAATTGAGAGAAAAACTGGTGCTAGAGGATTACGTTCTATAATAGAAGAAATTATGAGAGATATTATGTTTGATATTCCTTCTAATGAAAAGATTGAACAGTGTATTGTTACAAAAGAAACTGTTTTAGACAACCAAGAACCAAGAATTATAGAAAATCCTAATAAAGTTAAAAAGGTTAGAAGTGAAAGAATTGCTGTTGAACAAAAAGAAACAGCATAAAAATAATAAATTTTGTATAAAATAAAAGCAGTTTACTATAGTTTGATAAAAAACTACTAGCTAACTGCTTTATTTTTGTATATAAAGTTTAACTATCTATTGTTATTATTTTGATTGTTATTATTGTTGTTATTGCTTTCATTATTTCTGTTGTTATTTTTATTTTGTTTGCTTTTTTTATCTGACATAGAAGAACACCTCCATTCTAATCTTTCTCAAATATTTTACCCATAAAGTAAAAAAGTATACAGTGAAATTATTATTACAATATAATTTATATCATATAAAAAATTATTTAGGAAATTGATAATATATTGTTTTTTTATACCTTGCTGTCGCAATCTACATATTGAAAATACACTAGTATATTGATTGCTCCATATCGCACTCGCATAAGCTCGTTTGCTTGCTTACGCGGTATTGCGAAAACAATATATTATCAATTTTCTAAAATACGGTTAATATTTTTAAGAATTTTACTTGTTATTTGACTGAATTTATAGTATAGTAATATAGTAGGAAATGAGGATTGCGGATGTGGTTGCCACTTTTAATTCATGACTTTATGTTGTGAGAATGGAGGTGGTGCTATGATAGAAGCTGTTTTATTAGAAATAATATACTTACTTTTATTTGCATTAGTTGTCGAAACTATTATAGTATTTGCCTTAATTATAATATTAAGCAAATAGACAATAAAAAACACATCTGTAACTTGCCAGTCTGATGTGTTTTTTACATATTACACGGCAACCACGTTTGTGGTTACTTATTTCCTATTCATATTATATAAAAAATAAAAAGATTTGTCAATAAAGAGGAAAAATAAAATGGAAAATATAGTAATAGGAATAGAAGGAACAGTTGGAGCTGGAAAAACATCAATATGCAGAGAACTATTAAAAGACATAGAAAATTCAATAATACTGCATGGAGGAGAGATATATAGAGCAATAGTGTATGGAATGATGCAAACAAAAATAGAAAATACACAAAATTTAGATGCATTTGATATTATGAAAAAGCTTGGAATAGAAATCAAATTAGAAAATAAAGAAACAGTAATATATATGAATGGAAAAAAAGTAGATGAAAAAGATTTGCAATCAAAAAAATCATCTATGGCAGTTTCAAAAGTTAGTAATACTGCAGATAATACAAGATTATATCAATTTGGAAAAGAGTTAATAGATAAATATAGAGAAAAATATAATGTGATTTTATCTTCAAGAGATATAATAAAAATGTATCCTGATGTTACATATCATTTTTTTATTGATGCTTCAATAGAAGAAAGAACAAATAGAAAATATATGCAATATAATAAAGAGATACCAAAAGAGCAAATTAAAGAAATGATACAAGTTAGGGATGAACTTCAAGAAAAATCAGGATATTATAAGATATATCCACAAACAAAAATTATAGATGTAACAAATTGCAAAAGTGCAAAAGAATCAGAAAAATTGGTATTAGAAAACATGAAGGAGGCCATTAAAATTGGAATTTAGAAATAAAAAATTAGAAAAATTTGAAGAAATGTTACCAAATCAAAAAATAGCAGTAATAGGGCTTGGTGTTAGCAATATACCATTGATAGACTACCTTTATAATAAACATGCAGATGTATCAGTATTTGATGATAGAGAAGAAGAGAAGTTAGGTAAAGAAGTTATGAGTAAAATTAAATCATATGGATTTAAACAATATTTAGGAGCTGGAAATCTAGAAAATTTAAAAGGATTTGATTTAATATTTAGATCACCAAGTTGTTTACCAACTAAGCCAGAACTAGTTAAAGAAGCAAACAGAGGAGCAATAGTTACAACTGAAATTGAACAATTAATGAAATTAGCACCATGCAAAATTATAGGAATTACAGGTAGTGATGGAAAAACAACAACGACTACATTAACTGCAGAAGTTTTAAAAAATGCAGGCTACACAGTTCATGTAGGTGGAAATATAGGAATACCACTATTTACGAAATTAAATGAAATAAAGCCAGAAGATATAATAGTATTAGAATTAAGCAGTTTTCAATTAATGAACATGCAAATTAGTCCAGATATTGCAGCAATAACTAACATTACACCAAATCATTTAAATGTACATAAAGATTACCAAGAGTACATAGGCGCAAAGAAAAATATTTTTAAATATCAAAATGAAAATGGAATATTAGTTTTAAATGCTGACAATGAAATTACAAATTCTTGCAAAGATGAAGCAAATGGAAAAGTAATAATGTTTAGTAGTAAGCAAAAGCTTGAAAATGGATTTATAGTAGATGAAGATGGAATAATTAAAGAATGCAATGATGGAATAAGAAGACATATATTAGATACTAAAGATATGAAGTTAAGAGGAATACACAATTTTCAAAATGCATGTACAGTATTAGCCTTAACAAAAGGACTTGTAGATACAGATGATGCAGCAGAAACAATAAAACAATTTGCGGGAGTACATCACAGACAAGAATATGTACGTACAGTTGATGGAGTAGAATGGTATAATGATTCTGCAAGTACAAGTCCAACGAGAGGAATTTCAGCATTAAATGCATTTAAAGATAGAGAAATTGTGTTAATTGCTGGTGGAGCTGACAAGAATTTAGACTATACACCAATAGGAAAGCCAATAGTAGATAATGTAGAATGCTTAATTTTAATAGGTCAAACAGCAAATAAAATTTATGAAGCTGTTAAGAAAGAATTAGAACATCAACATAGGAAAATGGATATTCATATGTGTGAAACATTTGAACAAAGCATGCAATTAGCTAAAAGAGTTGCTAAGCCAGGTCAAATTGTTTTATTTTCACCTGCTAGTACAAGTTTTGATATGTTTAAAGATATGTATGATAGAGGAGATCAATTTAAGAATATGGTTATGAAATTTTAAAATTGCACATTTGGGACCGGTTCTGTTTTGCTCACTGAGCATTTGGGACCGGTTCTGTTTTGTGCACTTTTGCACATAAATTAGATTAGAACATATAATGTATTATGAATTTTAAAAGAAAGGAATGAAATTTAAGATGAATGATTCATTATATGAAGACTATATGAGAAGTGTATTAGGATATCAACCTATGAATAATTATCAAGATACATATAACTATAATAATTATGACAATTATTCAAGTTATGATGCAGTACCAGCAATGGCGCATATGCAGAATCAAGGAATGCAAATGATGAATAGTATGATGCCAATGCAAAATCAAAATATGCAATCTATGTCTGCAAGACCGATGACGGCAATGAGTAATATACAAATTAAAGAGCTGGAAAAATGCTATCCAGAGATATATCAGATAGTATATCCTATGGTGCAAAAAGCATGTGCAGAAAATAGAGGAGAAATTACAAGAGAATTAGTAGACAGACTAACAGATGAAATCTATTCTGCGGTAGAAGACAGAGAGCTTGTTCAAGATAGAGGAGAAGCGGAAGCTACAAAAATAGATGCAAAATCTACAACAACAAACACTGGAAAAATTGAGAAAAATAAAGAAGATAGATATTGTCAAAACTGTGATAGCAGACAAAGAAACACAGGGGTAAATGATATAATTCGTATCTTATTATTAAGAGAATTATTGGGAAGACCAGGTTTCCCTGGATTTAGACCTCCAAGGCCACCACCACCTCCTCCACCAAGACCACCTCGTCCTCCAATGAGACCACCTATGGGACCTGGGCCAGGAAGACCTCCAAGACCAAGAGGAGAGATGGATATATATGAGTCACCTAAATATTTTTCTTCATTAGATGATGGAGAATTAGCATATTAAAAAAATTAATATAAAAATGCACAAAACAGAACCGGTCCCAAATGTGCAGTGAGCAAAACAGAACCGGTCCCAAATGCGCAAAAAGTTGTCAATCGGTAACAAACCTTTTGACAACTTGGTTTTGTTATTCCCACTCAATTGTTGCTGGTGGTTTAGAAGTAATATCATAAACTACTCTATTAACATGTTTAACTTCATTAACAATTCTACTAGAAACTTTTTCTAACACTTCATATGGAATTCTGCTCCATACACCAGTCATAAAGTCAGTAGTTTCAACGGCTCTTAAAGCAACTGTATAATCATAAGTTCTTTCATCTCCCATAACTCCTACAGATTTTAAATTTGTAAGAACTGCAAAATATTGATTTATATTTTTGTGTAAACCTGCACTAGCAATTTCTTCTCTAAAAATAGCATCTGCATCTTTTAAAATAGTAAGCTTATCATCTGTAATATCTCCAATAACTCTAATTGCTAGACCTGGACCAGGAAATGGTTGTCTATAAACTAGATTTTCTGGAATCCCCAGTTCTAAACCAGTTTTACGAACTTCATCTTTAAACAAATTTCTTAAAGGTTCAACAATTTCTTTAAAATCAACATAGTCAGGAAGTCCACCAACATTATGATGGCTCTTGATTACAGCACTTTTTCCAAGACCACTTTCGATAACGTCTGGGTAGATGGTTCCTTGAACTAAGAAATCTACAGTTCCAATTTTCTTTGCTTCAGCTTCGAAAACCCTAATGAATTCTTCTCCTATTATTTTTCTTTTTCTTTCTGGATCAGTAACTCCAGCAAGTTTACTTAAAAATCTATCTTTGGCATCAACTCTGATGAAATTTAAATCATAATTTTCTGTAAAGATCTTTTCAACTTCGTTACCTTCGTTTTTTCTAAGTAACCCATGGTCAACAAATATACATGTTAAATTTTTACCAATAGCTTTGCTTAAAAGTACTGCTGCAACAGATGAATCAACACCACCAGATAGAGCGCATAAAGCTTTTTTATCTCCTATTTTTTCTTTTAAAGATTTTATAGAATCTTCCACAAATGATGACATAACCCAATCACCTGAACAGTGGCAAACATTATATAAAAAGTTTTTGATAACTTGTGTTCCATTTATTGAATTATTTACTTCTGGATGGAATTGAATTCCATATAAATTTTTTTCTTGGTTTTCCATTGCTGCATTTGGACAAACTGGTGTATAACCAATTTTTTTGAAGCTTTGAGGGACCTCTTCTACATAGTCAGTATGACTCATTAAAAATACATTTGTGTTTTCAAATCCTTGGAATAGAGGAGAGGTATTATCTATATTTACATTTGTTTCTCCATATTCTCTTGTTGTTGCAGATGCAACTTTTCCACTAAGTGTGTGTGCCATTAATTGCATTCCATAACAGATTCCAAGTACAGGAATTCCTAATTCAAAAATTCCATCAGTACATTTTGGGGATTCTTCGCCATATACACTTGCAGGTCCTCCTGTGAAGATTATTCCTTTTGGATTTTTTTCTTTTATTTTTTCTATTGAAATATTAAATGGTACAACTTCAGAGTATACATTACATTCTCTTACTCTACGAGCAATCAATTGATTGTATTGGCCTCCAAAGTCTAATATTAAGATTAATTCTTTTGATTCCATAAAATCCTCCTTAAATTATTGATATGAGTATTTTATCAGGTAAATATAGAAAAGTAAAGGATTTTGTTGTCAAATGGAACTTTTTTGTGGTATAATATAAAGTATAGTTATATTGCCAGTTAAAAGGGGGTACATGAAAATGAATGAATTTAAAGTTATTGAAGTAATGAACAGAGCAAGAATTGAAGTTTTAAAAGATAAAAAAGAAGATTATTCATTAAATGAGAAAATTCAAGAATATTTAAAAGATGAAACTTTTTTCTTTAGAATTAATAAAGAAAAAGCATGTAAAATTTTGCAAGTAGTAGGAATAAAAAAAGAATCGCTAGAAGAAGTATATCAAAAGTTAATTAATCAAGAGGTATATTATGAGTTATTAAATAGTGGAAAAATAAAAGCCAATGATGAGAACTTAATTATAAAATATAAGGAGTATCGGACGAGAAGAGTTGTTTAAAAAGAAAAAATAAAATGGAGGAACATAAAAAATGAGAGATGAATATATATATAAATTTTATGATGAAGTAAATCAAGCACTAGAAGGAGATTATAAAATAATATTAGAACCTAATAGAGATATTCATGAAGATTGGATAGAATATGACCAAGTTAAATGGGAAATGGAAGATGGAATTAGTAATCTAGTAGAAAAATTATTAAAAGAAAGTTCAATTAGTTTTGAAGAGAAGATTTTAGAAGTATATAAATATATATGTTTAAACTATGTATATGATGCTAATGTATTATATTTTTTCAAAAGAGACGATAGTGATATAAATAATATAAAATATATAGCAGTAGACTGGTATGGAAGAATTGTTGGAAAAGACTGGATTGAAAAAAGGCAGACACATAATAGAAGAATATGCTATGAATTTGCAAGATTTTATGCTAAGGCAATAAATGTGTTATTAGATGGAAATGATAAATTAGAAGCATTTATGCTTGGAGATAAGGAAAATTTACACTATGTTGTAGGATTAACAGGAGATGAATACAGTGTCATTTTAGATTTAGATGATTTTAATAGCATAAAGGATCTTACAAGAGTTAAATTTGGATTAACAATTAAAGGAATAAAGATACTTAGAGATGAATCAGGAAAATTTAAACAAGCAGTTGATAAATTTAATGAAGGGAAAAGAGAAGAACTTGCAGAGATTGAAGAGGCAAAGAGAAATTTAAAGAACAAGAGTCTTATTGAATATTTTAATAATGTTGCACAAATTTTAAAAAATAGAAATATTGATGCACAAGGATTTTTTGAATATATAAGAGCCATAGTGGAAAATGAAGGAATTAAGATAGAAAAAATCTGGAAAGAAGATAAGATAGCACCAGAAAAAAGATATGAAAGATGCATAATTTTTGAATTTGATGGTAAAACATATTTAATAGATAGTATTGAACAAGCTATAATTCAAATAGAAAAAGGAGACTTAGATAAAAACGTTTTTGTCTTCAATTCAGCAGAAAATATATATCCATATTATGGTGGATAAAAGAAAAGCAAGGAGAAATTGTATGAGTATAAATATAGAAAAAATTATAAGATTAAATGAATTAGTAAACATGTTTTTTAGAAGTAAGCATACAATCGTTTTGGACCCAAAATTAGAGAAAAAATACGGAAAGTATTTAGGTGAAGAGATAGTATATGATAAGGCCGATTGGGACATGCCAAGTGAACTTAAAGAATATGTTAAGGAACTATCAAAGAATGAAGAATTAAGTAAGGAAGAAAAAATATTATCAGTTTACGAAAAACTATGTCATGATTATGTATATGATGATAATTTAATATCTTATATTCAAAAAGTTGATGATGATATATATAGCCTTCCGGATTGGTATGGAAGAGATGTTGACAAAGAATGGGAAAAGAATAGAGAAAATCATAATAGAAGAATATGTTTTGAATTATCAAGATATTTAGTTAAATCCTTAGACGAATTATTTAAAGATGATAAGAATTGTAATACTTGCATATTATGGAATAAGAATCTTATACATTATTTTGTAGGACTTACTTCTGATGATTATAGTTTAGCTATTGATTTGGATGATTTTTTTAAGATAAAAGATCTTACAAGATTAAAAACAGGATTAACATTAGAAGGAATTACAATTTTAGAAGATGATAAACATAAATTTAAGAATGCTCTTGATAAATTTAATGAAGGAAGAGACGAATTTGCAATAAAAAGAGTAGAAAATAAAATTGAAGAAACAGATGAAACAGAAATAGAAGAAGAAAGCGAAGAAGTTGCATTTTTAAAAAAAGCTGTTGAGATATTAAAAGAAGATGGACTTGACTCGCAGGGAATATTTGAATATATGAAAGAAATAATAGACATTAGTATTGGTAAAGAAAACAGAGAAAAAGTATGGAAAAAAATAGATGGTAAGAATAGAGAATCGACTAGATATATAAGATGTGTTGTTGCTAATATAGATGATAAAAAATATTTAATTGATGGAGAAGATGCAATAGTGCGACTATTTGATGAAAAAGAATTTGATGAAAAAAGAACAAGATTTGTTCCTAATAAAGAACTTACTCGTGGTGGATTTGATTATTATGATGGAAAATAGCTGCTTGACTACATAACTATTGAAAAATTTTCTAGAATATGGTATTATATATATATAAACACAAAGGAGGTAAATATACCATGAGAGTAGCAATTGCAACTGATTCTGCAGAGAAAATCAAAGGAATCAAGAGTGCATTTTCTCGGTTTTTCAAAATTGAGGAGGATGAAATAGAGTTTTTTCACCAAAAGGTAGATTCTGGAGTACCAGAGCAACCATTTAATGAAGAAACTTATAAAGGAGCTTTAAATAGAGTAAATACTCTAATTGAAAAATCAAAGAAAGCAGATTTTTATATTAGTTGTGAAGCTGGCATCGAAGAGTTTTTTGGAAAATACTTAAATGTGCAAATAATTTGCCTATTTGATTCCAAAAAACAAAGATATCTTTGGGGCAAAAGCTCTGGGTGGCAAATTCCATATGAAGATATAGAGATTATCAGAAATAGTAATCTCGATGATTATCTTAGGTCAAAAGGAATAAATTGTGCAGAAGACTTACTTGGTGCTAATTATTCAAGAGCAGAAACAATTGCCCAAGCAGTAGAGTTCGCTTTAGCTTCACAGAAATTGTTATAAAAATCAAAAAAGATTATTCGAAAATAAGAATAATCTTTTTTATTTTTGACTAAAATATAAAAAGAATTAATATTAATTCAATAAAACAAAAAGGAGTTTACTATGAAGGTTAAAGATTGTATGTGTGGCGACGTTTGTTGTGTAAAACCAGAAACAAAAATCAATGATGTTGCAAAATTGATGGAAGAAAATCATATTGGATGTGTGCCAGTATGTGATAATAACAATTGCCTTGTAGGATTAATTACAGATAGAGATATTATATTGCGTACAGTTGCGTGTGATAAAGATGTAAAAAATACACCTGCAAGTGAAATAATGACTTGCAATGTTTGTACTTGTAATGGAAATGATGATGTTCATACAGCTGAAAATAAGATGGCACAAAATCAAATAAGAAGAATTCCGGTTGTTGATGATGATAAGGTTATAGGTATTCTTACTCTAGGAGATTTGGCTCATTATAATGAAGAGACTGGAGAGGATCATTTCTGCAATACTGTTGAAGATATTTGTGGTTGTAGTGGACAAACTAAGAATAATGGGTAATAAAGATTGTTGAGATTACTATGCATATAGAAATTGATAATATATTGTTTTTTATACCTTGCTGTCGCAATCTATATATTAAATATTTTAGTATACGTAGATTGCTCCATATCGCACTCGCATATGCTCGTTTAATCGCTTACGCGGTATTTCAAAAACAATATATTATCAAATTTCTGTATTAAATATAATGAAAAGTATAGTATCAACAATCTACATTATAATGTAATTATTACATAGAAAAGAGGGCAAATGTCAGAAGATTTAAATTATATTTATAAAGTTATTAGAAGAGTTTTAAATATTGCCCTAATAATAGTTGTGGTGTACATAGGGGCAAAGTTGGCTGTATTTTATATGCCGTTTTTAGTGGCTTTTGTAATTTCATTGATGATAGAACCAGGTATAAAATATTTGATGAAAAAAACAAAGCTATCAAGAAAAATGAGTTCAATTATAATATTCGTAATAGTGTTTACTATAATAATTGGAAGTGTGACATGGGGAATAGTTTCGCTAATTTCAGAATCAACAAACCTTTTACAAACTTTAAATTTATATATAGATAAAGCATATACTCAAATTCAAGAAACAATTGGTAAAATAAGTATATCAAGGGCAAGCATATCAAATGATGTTACTAATTTAATGCAAGATGCATCAAAAGAAGTATTGTTTAAAATATCAACATGGATAACAAGATTTTTAACAAAATTGATGTCTGTTATTACATCAATACCGACAATTGCCATATATGTTGTAATAACAATTCTTTCAGTATATTTTGTATGTACAGATAGAATATATATTTTGGATTTTATGGAACATCATATGCCAAGAAAATGGGTTCAAAAAATAGGAGTTCATATTAGAGAAATAACAATAAAATTAGGAGGATACTTAAAAGCAGAGGCAATATTGATATTAGTGTCATTCATAATTTCGTTAGTTGGATTATATATATTTAAATTTGTAGGAATGAATGTAAAATATCCATTATTAATAGCATTAGGAATAGGATTTGTAGATGCATTACCAATACTTGGATCTGGTTCGGTTATGGCTCCTTGGGCTGTAATGGAAGCATTAAATGGAGATATACAGTTAGGAATAGCAATAATTGTATTATGGATAATCATGTCAATTGTAAGACAATTTTTAGAACCTAAAATAGTAAGTGGAAAGATAGGAATACATCCGATTTTTACATTGATTGCAATGTATACAGGTTTTAGAGTTATTGGAGTAATGGGAATGCTTGTAGGACCAATTGTTTTAATAATTTTAAAAAGTATTTTTGCTAGTGTATTAGAAGAAGGAATAGCAAATAGATTTATGTGAGCAAAAAAGTACCATTCTTGGTACAAAATAGAACCGGTCCCAAATGCGCAGTGAGCAAAACAGAACCGGTCCATAATGCGCATAAAATATAAAAACGTTCATAAACTTATAGAAATAAAAGATAAGTGGAGGGACGTTTTTATGTTTATATATAATTTGAAAGTGAATGGTGGAGTAGTTTTAAAAATAATAATTGTGATACTTTCCATATTTATGCTAGGAGTATTTGGGTTTAGCGTTTACAAGATTTTTTTCACAAGTGGCAAATTTGTAATAAATGATAAAATAAAAAGACAAGATATTACAGAAATTCAGACAGAGAATTATACTAATATTTTAAAAGCTGTTCATGATGATCCAGATTCATATATTGGAATGAGAGTGAATTTTACAGGTTACATATATAGAGTTATTGATTTTAAGGATAATCAGTTTGTTATTGCAAGAGATATGTTTATTAATGAAAGCAAAACACAGTCTGTAGTTGTTGGTTTTTTGTGTGAATGCAAAGATGCTGAAAAATTTGCTGATGGAACTTGGGTTAATATAACTGGAAGTATAGAGATGGGAAAATATCATAATGAACAGATTCCATTTATTAAAATTACAGATATTAAAGAAGCGATTGAGCCAGAGAATTCTTGTGTAATGCCACCAAGCAATGATTATATTCCAACAAGTGGGATGTTCTAAAATTGTAAATTTTTTAAAAAGTATGTAGAAAGTATTGAATTATTGAGGAAATCTGTGTATAATAAAGATGTAACTATTAACATAATTCTTTCGTATCAAAAAAATATTTTGATGTATAAGGAAGGAGAGATTTTATGGGTTCAAAAGAAAAGCTTTATGTACACATTACAGCATTGCATCCAGAAGTCACAGGTTCCTGCTTATTAGTGGTTGTGCATTTGCCAAATGGTCGGAAAATTAAATTTATAGTTGATTGTGGTCTTTTTCAAGAAAAGATGTACAATGAATTGAATAAATTAGATTTTCCATTTTCAAGTGAAGATATTGAATTTGTGTTAATTACGCACAATCATGCAGATCATATTGGAAAATTGCCATTATTATGCAAATATGGCTTTCATGGAAAAATATTTGAAACCAAGTCTACTAGTAAGCTTTTGAGAATTTCATTAAGTAATTCTTATCAAATAATGAAAGAAGATTCTCAAAGACAGAAGGTAAAACCACTTTACGAGGAGGAAGATGTTGAGAGAGTATTTGAATACTTAGAACCATGCAATATTGGAGAAGGGATTCAAGTTAATCCAAACATCAAAATAACGTACTTTGACAATGGGCATATTATTGGGGCAGGAATGATTCTTGTGCAAATAAGTTATCCTGGAGAACAAGATATCAATTTATTCTTTACAGGTGATTACAAGCCTTACAATGTTTTCAAAAAAGTGCAATCAGTACCTACTTGGGTTTATGAGTTGCCAATGAATGTTATTGTTGAATCTACTTATGGAGATACAGAAACTAAAGAAGTTCAATATAACTTTGAAAATGATGTAAAGAATATATTGGAACAAAGAAAAAGCTTATTTATTCCAGTATTAGCACAAGGCAGAGCTCAGGAAATTTTGTTTATTCTAAAACAGATGCAAAATGATGGAAGAATCAGTAAGGAAATTCCTATTTATTTGGATGGAAATTTATCACATCAATATACACATAAATATCGAAGTGGTGAACTTGAAATTGAAGAAGAAAAGTTAGAATTTCTTCCAGAAAACTTCCATTGGGTAGACAAAGATACCAGACCATTTGTAATGGCATCCAAAGGGCAAAAAATTATTTTAACAACCTCTGGAATGTTAGACCATGGTCCAGCACGGTTATATTTGCCATCTGTTATTAGCAATGAAAATTGGGCGATTTTCTTAACGAGCTATTGTAGTGAAGAAACCCTTGGACGGAAGCTTATCGATAATGAATTTAAAGACAAAGCAATTGAAATTATGGGGCAGGAGGTTTATGTTAAAGCTCAGATTTATTCAACAAGTCAGTTTTCCTCTCATGCAAAAGCTGATGAATTACTAGAATTACTTTTTAGATTTAAAAACTTGAAATTAGTTTTAGTAAATCATGGAGAAAAAGAAACAATGAAAAAATTCGCATTAAGAGTTGAAAATGCGAATTTTGCTAAAAGAGTTGAGGTTCTTGGAGAATATACTGTAAAATTAGCACATTATGGTTTTGTAAAAATTATGGGAGCGAAGCTTTACACGATGATTAAAAATAAACAAGAGCAACCCAAAAAAGAAAAGAAAAAGAAACTCAGAATGATTTGTAGAAGGAAGAATTCTTTTTCAAGATAGAACTTCCTTTAGGGAGTTCTATCTAAAATATATTAGATGCTAAAAGGAGGTATCTATTATAAAAATGGAATTTTTAAAAAGAAAATTAAAAATTGTCCCAAAGGAAAAAATACCACAGCAGACATCAAAAAAAGTTATAAAAGTTGTTAAAGTTCCAACAATTACAGAAACAGAAAAGTTTATTTTAGATACAGTAAAAGGTCAAGATGAACAAGTACGGCAGATTGTAAATGCTGAATATAAATCAATCAATTATAAAATAAAATCGAATGTGTTGATTGTAGGAAAAAGTGGAACTGGTAAAACTGAGATTTTAAGACAACTTGCTAAGAAAACAGGAAAAGTTTGTATAACTATAGATGCCAATGATTACACAGCAGAAGGTTATATAGGGGCGAGTGTATCAGATATTATTATTAAACTTCTCGAAGCTGCAGAATATGATGTAGAAAGAGCAGAAAATGGAATAATTATTATTGATGAAATTGATAAAAAAGCAGTTTCCAAGTATCCTGGTCAACAAGATGTAGCTGGAAAGGGAGTGCAAGATGCATTACTTAAATTAATTGAAGAAAAAACTATACCACTTCAACTAGTTAGTATAAATGGAAGCATTAAACCTATTGAAATAAATACAGATAAAATTATGTTTTATTTTGCAGGAGCATTTTCTGGAATTGATGAAATAGTAAGAACAAGATTAAAAAAAGAAACAAAGATGGGATTTTCTGTAGAAACAATATCTGAGAAGCAGATGCAGTTAGATAAAAAAATAAAAAAAAGTGATTTGATTAAATTTGGACTTAAAGAAGAATTTATTGGAAGAATTGATAAAATAGTTCAATTAAATGAACTATCAGAAGAAGTACTTGAAAATATTCTAACAAGTTCAAAAAAGTCTAAATTTAAAATGTATGTAAACTGTCTGAAAAAAGATGGAATTACAACCAAATACACAAAAAAGAATATAAGTGCATTTGCCCAAAAAGCAAAAGTCGAAGGCAAAGAGACTGGAGCTCGTGAGCTTGCTAATGTAACCAATTATGTATTTGATAAGATTATGTATCAGGTGATGTCGAAGCCAAAAGGAACCTATAAAGAATTGATTTTGCAAGAAGGGATTGAAGATGATAACACAAAATATATTTTAAAGTAACCATAAAATCAAAAAGGAAGCTCTCAAGTGGGAGCTTCTTTTGACGTTCGCAAAAAAATCATTAAAAACACTTGAAAAGTCAATATAATCATGATATATTATAACAAGTCGATAAATAGATAAGAAGGGAAATGAGAAAAAACATGGGAATATTCAGAAAGATATTTAAAAGCTATAGTGAAAAAGAAGTAAAAAGAGTAATGCCAATAGTAGAACAAATAAATGGACTAGAAGAAGAAATATCAAAACTAACAGACGAACAACTAAAAAACAAAACAAACGAATTCAAAAAACAATTAGAAGAAGGAAAAACATTAGACGATATATTACCAGAAGCATTTGCAGTAGTAAGAGAAGCATCAAAAAGAGTATTAGGAATGAGACACTTTGATGTGCAATTAATAGGTGGAATTATACTACACCAAGGAAGAATTGCAGAAATGAAAACAGGTGAAGGAAAAACACTTGTAGCAACACTTCCAGTATACTTAAATGCACTAACAGGAGAAGGTGTACATGTAATAACTGTAAATGACTATCTAGCAAAAAGAGATAGTGAATGGATGGGAAAATTATATAAATTCTTAGGACTATCAGTAGGACTAGTAATTGCAGGAATGGAACCAAAACAAAAACAAGAAGCATATGCATGTGACATCACATATGGAACAAACAATGAATTTGGATTTGATTACTTAAGAGATAACATGGTAATTTACCAAAATCAATTAGTACAAAGAGGATTAAGCTATGCAATCGTAGACGAGATTGATAGTATTTTAATTGATGAAGCAAGAACACCACTTATCATATCAGGTAGAGCAAATCAATCTTCAGACTTATACAAAAAAGCAAATGACTTTGTAAAAAGATTAACACCAAAAGTAATAGTAGAAGAAGATGTTAAAGATGAAGCACAAGCAGAAGACAATGAAAAATATGATTACATTGTAGACTTAAAAGCAAAATCAGCATCATTAACACAAAAAGGTATTAAGAAAGCAGAAGAAACATTCAGACTAGAAAACTTCAATGATATAGAAAACTCAACATTAGTACATCACGTAAATCAAGCATTACGTGCACATGGAGTAATGAAAAAAGATATAGACTATATCGTAAAAGATGGAGAAGTACTAATAGTTGATGAATTTACAGGACGTATCATGTATGGAAGAAGATACAATAATGGATTACATCAAGCAATAGAAGCAAAAGAAGGAGTAAAAATTGCAGATGAATCAAAAACATTAGCAACAATTACATTCCAAAACTACTTCAGAATGTATGACAAATTATCAGGTATGACAGGTACTGCAATGACAGAAGAGGCAGAATTCGAGGAAATATACAATTTAGACGTTGTTGCAATTCCAACAAATAGACCAATGATAAGAAATGATCAAAATGATGTAATATACAAAAACGAAAATGCTAAATTTAATGCAATAGTACAAAGCATAAAAGAAAGTCATGAAAAAGGACAACCAGTATTAGTTGGTACAGTATCAATAGAAAAATCTGAAAAATTAAGTAGAATTCTTAAAAAAGAAGGAATTAAACATGAAGTATTAAATGCTAAATTCCATGAAAAAGAAGCTGAAATCATAGCGCAAGCCGGAAAATTTGGAGCAGTAACAATTGCTACAAACATGGCAGGACGTGGTACCGATATTATGTTAGGTGGAAATAGTGAATTCTTGGCAAAACAAGAAATGAAGAAAAACAAAGTACCAGAAAACTTGATAGAAGAATCAAACACATATTATGAAACAGACGAACAAGACATATTAAGAGCAAGAGAAGAATTCAAAAAATTAGAAAAGAAATATGATGAAGAAATCAAAGAAGAAAAAGAAAAAGTTATAGCTGCTGGTGGTCTAAAAATAATTGGTACAGAAAGACATGAATCAAGAAGAATTGACAATCAGTTACGTGGACGTAGTGGACGTCAAGGAGACCCAGGAGAATCTAAATTCTATATAGGACTTGATGATGACTTAATGAAAATCTTTGGTGGAGACATGATTACAAAAGTTTACAACAAAATAGGAATGGACGAAAATGTTCCAATTGAAAACAAAATGATTAGTAATGCAGTTGAATCAGCTCAAAGAAAAGTCGAAGGTAGAAACTTTAGTACTAGAAAGAATGTATTAAAATATGATGATGTAATGAATGCACAAAGAGAAATAATCTACAAACAAAGAAGAGAAGTTCTAGATGGAGAAAACTTAAAAGACAATATATTAACAATGATAAAATCACTTGCAGAAGAAGTTGTATTAACATACTTTGCTAGTGAAGAAGAAGTTAGTATAGAAGCACTTGACACAGATATTAGAAATACATTTGGAATTGAAATGGTTGACTTTATTAAAGAAAACTCAAAAGATTCAAATGCTATAATAGAAAAACTTCAAGAGCTTGCTTTAGCTAAATATGATGAAAAAGAACAAGAAATTGGAAATGATGACTTAAGAGAACTTGAAAGAGTTGTTATGCTTAAAGTTGTTGACCAAAAATGGATGGACCACATCGATGCTATGGATGAATTAAAAGATGGTATTGGTCTTCGTGCTTATGGACAACAAGATCCTGTTGTTAAATACAGAATTGAAGGTATGGACATGTTCGAAGAAATGGTTCTTGATATTAAACATGATGTTGTAAAAATTCTTATGAATTTACGTAAACAAGAAGATGTTAAGAGAGAAGAAGCAGCTAAAATTACTGGTGCAGCTCTACAAGCTATCAATAGCTTAGATAATGGGGAACAAATTAAAACTGAAGTTAACAAAACTGTTGTTAATGAAGGTCCTAAAGTTGGTCGTAACGACCCATGCCCTTGTGGAAGCGGCAAAAAGTACAAAAACTGCTGTGGTAAAAATCAATAATAATAGCAATATTGACTGACATTGTAAAAAATGCCAGTCTTTTGTGTTCAATGGTTATTAGCAAATTTATTAATTGTTGTTGCAAAAAATAAAAAAATATGTTATTCTATTATTAGAAGTAATATTATAGAAATTTTTTCATATAATATTATTGCTACTTGATAGTAGAAAAAAGTTGGTGAACCCAGCCATAAGTGGGACTTAAAAAAGCGGTGAACCCAGCCATAAGTGGGACTTAAAAAAGCGGTGTATCCAGCCAAAAATTGGAACTTAAAAAAGTGAAAGATTAGGGGCTAATCCTAATCTTTCTATATTTTTAGCAGTAAATGGAGGAATAGATATGATATTAAATTTAAAAATAGTTAGAGTGGACTCGGATTATTGCGATTATTTAAGAAAATTTGATAATAAAGTTTCATACAATAAATATGAAAAAGAACTAAGACCATTTATTGGAATATTATTTGAAATAGAGAATTGTGAATACTTTGCTCCATTATCAAGTCCAAAATCAAAGCATAAAACTATGAAGAATACAATAGACTTCTTCAAGATAAAGAATGGAGAATTGGGTGCAGTGAATTTTAATAATATGATACCTGTTCAGGAAAATAATTATACAATTGTTGACTTGAAGAAAAAAAATTTGAATTCTTCAGAACATAAGTATCAAAGAATGTTAATCGAGCAATTAAATTGGCTAAATGCTAACTACAAACAGATAAAGAATAAATCATTTAAATTATATCAGTTATATATAAGTGATAAATTGCCTGAAAATATAAAGTCAAGATGCTGTAATTTTAAATTATTAGAAGAAAAATGTAGAGAATATAAAAATAGATAGATATGGAGAAGATTCTCAAATATATTTAAAGTGCAAAAACTAATAAATAAGTTAAAGGAGACCTAAATAAATGAAAGATACAATAATATATTTGATTAGACATGCTGAAACTATTGATGAGAATGGTATTAGAAATACAATGGAAGATTCGCAAATAATTAATGAGAAAGAAATATTATCAGTAGAAGGAGAAGAACAAGCAAAAAAGTTAAGCGGAAATGAAGAACTGAAAAATTTAGATATTATATGGTCAAGCAGTTATACTAGAGCAAAAGCAACTGCAAAATATATTGCAAATGCAAATAACTTACCAATCAATTTAGATGATAACCTAAGTGAGAGAAAACTAGGAAATTTAAAAGAACTAGGAGAGTTTATGAAATACAAAAGTACAAGAGATCCTTCACAAGAGCAACTATTAAATAGAACATTTAGAACATCTGATGGAGAAAGTGCAGAGCAAACACGAGAAAGGATGAATGAATTTTTTGATAAAATACTTGAAGAATATGAAGGAAAAAGAATTGCAGTAATTAGTCATGGAGGTTCAATAAAGTTCTTTTTATTAAATTGGTGTACTGTAAATGAAAAGGTTAAACTTGTCTATAATGAAAATACAATATTAAATGTAAAATCACCATGTTTGTTAAAATTGATTTTTAGAAAGAAAGAATTGATTGATTTAGAACAAATAGATTAGATAAAAAGTTCACATAAACATATTGACAAGCAGATATCAATATGTTAAAATAAAAAACATATTTAAGAGTATATCTAAGAAACAATGTATTTCGAGCGATATAGGATAACCAGAATAAGAGGTTATTTACACGATGTATAGATTTTATAAGTCTTACAAAGGAGTCTTAAGCACAAGATTTCTTTGTGAGACTTTTTTTATAGAAAGGGGAACAAAATGGATAATTTAGTAATTAGAAAAGTAAAAGTTGAAGACTTAAGAGATGTAGCAGAAATAGTAGTTAATGGGTGGCAAACTGCTTATAAAGGGATTGTTGAAGACGATTATCTAGAAAATTTAAGTATAGATGAAAAATATCAGAAAATGTTAAAAAACTATAAAGAAAATGGGTTTATAGTAGCGGAACAAAATAATAAAATTGTAGGGTTTTGTAAATATTGCGAAGGAAATAAATATACAAAAGAATATCCAAAGGTTGACTGTGAGCTATGTGCTTTATATGTAAAGACTGAAGAAAAAAGAAAAGGAATTGGTAGTAAACTTGTAAAATATGTAATGAATGAATTTAAGGATAAGAACTTAAAGAAGATGATAATATGGTGTTTTAAAGATAATTATAAAGCTAGAAAATTTTATGAAAAGATGGAGGGAAGTTATTGTGGTGAATCTTCATGTGTAAGAGGAAATAAAGAATATAAAGAAGTAGGGTATATATATAATTTACAAAAATAACAAGAGTGATATTATATAGAAAGAAGTGATAATATATGAAATATTTCAGAAAATTGCTAGGAGATAGAATATACTTATCTCCAAGAAATAGTGAAGATGTAGAAAAATTTACAGAATGGTTAAATGTTATAAAAAATGTGGATTTAAGGAATATGGAAGGAGAAGAAAGTGCAATTTTGTAGATGGAAAATACTATGATTCAATAGAAATGGACATTTTAAATGAAGAATTTAATAAGAAATGTATAAGAAATAAAAATATATAGTTGAGTATAGAATTTTTATTAAAAAATATAGAGCACTGCTGAAAGCAGTGCTCTATATTTATAATTCTATATCTTGATCTTGTTCATCAGAATCTGTTGGAACAGAATGTATTGAATCATCGTTTTTTGATTTTAGTTTGAGAAATTTTTGATTATTTAATGCATTACGAATAGCTTTAGTTACGACTAATTGTTGAGATATAGGAAGCTGTTTTATAGTTGATTTTATATAGTCAAAATCTTCATCAATTTTTTCTTCAGCTGGAGATTTTGAATTATCTAAAGTTGAGTCAATAACATCAGATATTTTTTGCATAGCAATGCTTTTTGTTTTTCCATCCATTTTTCCTAATTTGCTGTTTATAGTTTGAAATTTTAAATTTTCACCATTTAGTTGTTTTATAAGAATATCTTTGCTAGTTTCATCAAGTGAACCAGGTAAGAAGTCATTTACTCTATCTATGAAAAATTTTCTATCTTCTGCAGATAAATTAGAAAAACGTTTACTTTTTGGAAGACTAAAGTCACCTACTTGGTCAAAAGTTTGTGCAGATCTTTTAGCAATGTAACTTAACAATTGTTCTTGTACAAATTTTTCTTGTTTTTCATCATATTTGTGATAGGTTTTTTCTCGTCTATCGAAATCAGTTTTTAGAATTTCATATTCGTCTTTAGCTAATTGTGGTAAATTTTCAGCAAACATGTCATCTATCAAATCATTATTAAGTGACATAATCTTAGAGAGTGTTGCTATTTTAGGGCCACCAAATTTCATGCAATCTAAAGCAGTTCGTCTTGCTATTAAATCTAAAAGCTTAGCTTTGATATTGGGAGTAAGAGTTTCAGGAGTAATTCCTAATTGTTGCACTTCTGAAACCAAATAGTTGTCTTCCATATTTTCGCAATGCGCATAAAAACTAGATAATGTATCAATAATTCTTTTTTCTTCTGCTAAAGCTTTTTGAATTCTTTGTTCTTCTAATTCTTTGTCGATTTTTGCTTGTTGTTCTTTTTGAATATCTTCATCTGGAATTTGTTCAACAATTTTTTGAGCAACGTTAGGACTAATAGGAGCATCTTCTATGATTTCTGCTATTTTTGGTGAAGATAAATCAGTAGCTTGAACTGCGTAGATTGTTGCTTCTTCTGATTTTACATCAGGCAATTGTTTGATAATTCTCACTAAATCAGCATCAGTTAAGTCGGTATTTTTTTGAAGTCTTTTCATAAATTCTCCTACTGGCATTTCAGGATGTGCTTGAATTTCTTCAATAGCTGCAGTTACAGCTTTTTCAGAAGCTTCTTTTTGAGAATCACTTTCTTCTATAACTGTTTGTACAGTGTTGACCCCTTGTTGTAATTTTATTTCTTTTTTCTTTGCTTCTTTATTTAAAATTCTATCTATTAAACTCATTAGTATCACCTTTCTTTCGTTTTATATAAAAATATTATACAAGTATATTAAATGCAAGTCAATAAAAGTTTAAAATTTTATTAAGATATTTTTTGCATATTGTGCTTGTTATTAATTTGTGATAGAATATTATGAAAAGAAGGAGAAAAATATGAAAAAGCAAACAAAATTAGTAATGAATTTTTTTGTGTTTATATTATTAATAGTATTAACATTATATGTATTATTAAAAGATCAGAATTTATTAGAAGTATTTGATATCATAAAATCAGCAAAAATAGAATTTGTATTATTGGGAATAATGTGTGTAGCAATTTATGTTATGTGTGAATCAGTGAATATATCAAGAACATTAAAAGCATTAGGTGAAAAATCAACATTTGCTCATAATATAAAATATGCATTAATAGGATTCTTTTTTAGTGCAATTACACCAGCTGCAAGTGGAGGTCAACCAATGCAGATTTATTATATGCATAAAAATCATATATCTATTGCAAATTCAACATTAGCATTATTGATAAATTTGACGAGTATGCAAATTGTAACAATTGGATTAGCATTATTTAGTATAATGATTAATTATCAATATATGAATAAGACATTAATAATTTTATTTGCAATAGGAATATTGTTAAATTTAACGGCTTTAACATTATTGCTAGTAGGAATATTTTCTAAAAAGTTATCAAGAGCATTAATAAATTTTGTAATAAAAATATTGAAATTATTTAGAATAAGAAATATAGAAAATAAAAAGCAAAAGCTTGAAGAAACATTAGCAAAATATCAAAACAGTGCAGATTATATAAAAAATAATAAAAGATTAATTTTTAGAACAATACTTACAACATTAGTACAATATATATCATATTACAGTGTTACATATTGTACATATCGAGCATTAGGATTTGCAGATCATAATGTACTAGAAATATTAACAATGCAAGCAGTATTATATGGAACAGTTTCTGGAATACCTTCTCCAGGGGCAGTTGGAGTTACAGAAGGTGCATTTATTGAAATATTTAGAAATATTTATCCACAAAATATGATTAAGAGTGCAGTTCTGTTAAATAGAGGAATTAACTTCTATTTACTTAATATTGTGTGTGGAACAGTAACTATAATAAATCAGTTAGTTTCAAAAGACGATACAAAACAGTTGAACTAAAGAGTCAGTTCAGTCATATTTCCTCTGCTTTTATGATATAAATAAAGCGGAGGAATTTTATATGAATAAGATAAAGAAAGTATTGGCAATAATAATAGTTGCAATTATATTAATAGGAGTGTTATTAACAGTGGGAATAGGAAACTATTTTGTTAATTATGCCATTGCAAGAAGCGGTGATGGTGGAAACAGAGAAATAAAAGAGGAGTCTAAAATAGAAGTATTAAGTGAAGATGAGCAACTTATAGAGAATAATCGTAAATCTGCAAATGAATCTGCTCAAAATTGGGCTTCTAATATTGTAAATAAAAAAGTTGAAATAAAAGCTGATGATGGAGTTACTTTAAGAGGCACTGAATATATAACAGACGAAAATACTGAAAATTGGGCAATTGTTTTACATGGATATAGAGCAGAGACAAAATCAGTGTTAACAATAGGAGAACATTTTTCAGAAAAAGGATACAATGTGTTAATTCCAAGCATGAGAGCTTGTGCAGATAGTGATGGCGAATTTGTAGGAATGGGCTGGCTTGATAAAGATGATTTAAAGTGTTGGATTAATTTAATTATCACAGAAAATCCTAATGCTAAAATTATACTACATGGTTCATCAATGGGAGCTGCAACTGTATTGATGGCATCAGGAGATGAATTACCTACAAATGTAAAAGCAATTATAGCTGATAGTGGATATACTTCAGTTTGGGATATTTTCGCATCAGAAGCAAAAGCAAGGTTTGGATTACCAACATTTCCAGTTTTAAATATGTTCCAAGTTGTTGCTAAAGTAAGGGCTGGTTATAATATAAAGAAAGCTTCTGCATTAGAACAAGTAAAAAATAGTAAAACACCAATATTATTTATACATGGTGACAAAGATGATTTTGTTCCAAAAAGTATGTGTGAGTCTTTGTATGATTCCGCTAATTGCATAAAAGATAAATTAATTATTAGTGGTGCTGGACATACAGATTCTAAGTATAAAGAACCAGATACTTATTATAATAAGATTTTTGAATTTATTGATAAAGTAAAGGACTAGACAAATATGGTGAGTCTTAGATTTTCTTAAAATTTTCATTTGATAGAAGATCTAAGATTCACTTTTTGTTAATTATTAACATAATGTTGACAAAAGACTGCAAATGTTGTATAATAATGTGTGTTAAGCAAGAGCTTAATGCAGATAAATGAAAGGGGGAACTTTGTAACCTGAACAAAATTACAAGAGGAGGGAAAATGATGGAAAAGACATCAAAAAAGAGTAACTAGCAACTAAGCAGGAGGAAAGTTCAAATGGTAGAAAGTAATAAGAACCCTAAAAATAAATTCAATGGTATGTTTTAACAGGAGGATTTCAATATGACAAGAACAGAATTAGTTTGCAATGTAATCGTTATGGCAGTATGTTTTTTAACAGCAACAAAGATTTTGGCAAATATTGTGAGAGAAGGAAAAGTAGACCGGATTTTAGACGCAGTTGTGTATGTCATTTTTGCCGTATACTCATCTTTTGGTTTTGCTACACTGCTTGTGTATTATGAATCAGTGAAATTTGAGTTGTGGCTGTTGGCACTGTTAGGAGTTTCTATTTTTGGAGCACATTTTACAATTTCAGCTTGTATTGGATTGTTCATGAAGAGAAGAGACGAGGAGAGAAAATGGAAAAGTAAGTTCAAAAGAGAGGAAAATAACGAATTTGTAACTGCTCCAAATTTAGCAGAAGTAACTAACAGTTGCATGGTTACGAAAGGAGATAATATTGTCAACATTGAAAATTATTGTAGAGTAAACAATGCTTGTACAACATCTGATGCCAGAAATGGTAAAAGAAGAAGACGTAAAAAATAAACATATCAATTAAATATGGCAAATGCCAGGAGGAATTAAATATGAAATTACGGTTAAAAAAGAATGCAGTCATCAGATTAGAACTTATTGGTACAGGAAAACCGTTTTACAAAGTAGGAAAAGTCGCAAATGTTTTTGAGGATGAGGTTGTACTCGTTGAGCAGATTGGCATTAAAGTTAAAGAAAAATATAATGACTGGTTGCCAGGAGTGCAGGAATATGATCAGAAACGAACTATTGACGGTAAGGAGATTCATGTTAATAGGGCTTTGATAGCTAGTTGGGAATATGTTACTAAAGACGTAGCGATGATATTACCACATTTACTCGAAAAACAGGACTTAGAAAAAGCAACAATTACATATTATGATGAAAATGGATATTGCTATGGTGAGAAAACTGATTTTGGTGATATTCCAGATAGTTCATCAAGTTATATTGCTGTAGGTCTTCCTGAAGATGATTCTGATGGATTGGAATTAAGCCTGTAATTTTAATAGAGAAAAGTCAATTTGTGTTAAAACAAATTGGCTTTTTTCTTTAAAATTAAAAACGTTTTTTATGCTATCTATTGACAAAACGTTATTTCCATATTATAATGTTAACCGTAGTTAACATCTGCTATAAGTTGTCAAAAAGTCCAAATATTTCGATATGACAATTTATTGCAGAAAAAGGAGAAAGATATGATATCAAAAGCATTAGAAGAATATTTAAAAACAATGTATGTACTCCAAAAGCAAAATGGTAACATAAGAGTAACAGATATTGCTAATAAAATGAATTGTTCAAAACCAAGTGTAAACAAAGCATTGAACAATCTAAAAGAAGAAAAATTAGTAAAATACGAAACTTATGGAACAATAGAATTAACAGAAGATGGAGAAAGTCTTGCACAAAAAATATTAGAAGCATATGATATTGTTTATTTATTTTTAAAAGACGTACTAAATTTAGATGAAGAATCAGCAAAAAAGGAAGCAGAAAAAATAAAACTTACAATAACAGATGAAACCATAAATAAATTAGCAAAATATGTGCATAATGTTTTAGGGTTAAGAGAACTAAATTGTAATTATGATATAAATCAAGAAAAATGTAGATGTTGTGTAAAAAGAACATCCAAAACAAGAAAGGAATAGTAAGATGAGTGACAAATTATTAGAAATAAAAGATTTACATGTTAATGCAGGAGAAAAAGAAATTTTAAAAGGATTAAACTTAAATATAAAAAAAGGTGAAGTTCATGTAATAATGGGACCAAATGGTGCTGGAAAATCAACACTTGCAAATGTTATTTTAAATAATCCACAATACACAAAAATAAATGGTTCAGTAGAATTTGAAGGTGAAAATATAAATGATTTAAGTACAGACCAAATTGCTAAAAAAGGAATTTTCATGTCATTCCAATTGCCAGAAGAAATACCTGGAATTTCAACAATGAATTTCTTAAAATATGCAAAAAATAAAGTAACAGAAAAACCTGTTAAAATATTTGAATTTAAAGATACTGTAAAAAAATATTCAGAAGAATTGAGTATGAATCCAAAATTAATTGAAAGAAATTTAAATGTTGGTTTCTCTGGAGGAGAAAAAAAGAAAAATGAAATTTTACAAATGCTCGTATTAAATCCAAAGCTTGCAATATTAGATGAAACAGATTCAGGACTTGATGTTGATGCTATAAAAATAGTTTCTAAAGGTATTGAAATGTTTAAAAATGATGAAAATGGAGTATTAATTATTACTCATAATACAAGAATATTAAATCATTTAAAAGTTGATTATGTACATGTTTTAGTAAATGGACAAATTGTAAAAACTTCAACAGCTGAATTAGCTGAAGAGATTGAAGAAACAGGATATGCACAATATAAATAAGAACAAATAAGAAAAATTGAAAAATTTTCTTTAATTTGTTTTCGCCCGATTTGAGTTTTCGACTAAAAGGAGAAAATCTCAAAGGGCTAGCGATTGTAGCTTTTTATATAATAGGAAAGTATCACTTTCCTGTTATATAAAAGACCTGATATCATTGGATATCAGGGAGTGAGGATTAATATTCATCAATGGCATCTAGAAATTTATCAATAGCTGAAATCAATAAAATTAAAGACAATGCTATGACAACTTCTGAACTTGAATAAATATCTAATAGTATAAATGATACAAACAACCGGATAAATCCTTTGGCTATTAAGGTAAAAAAGTACTTTCTATCCATAAAAATCCTCCTAAAATATTATTTTATAAATAAATTATATCATATTTGGTGAGAAAAAACAAGAAAGGGAAAGATATGAAGACTAAAGTAGAAGATATAAATAGAAATATATATGACATAAAAAATCAAGATGACTATGAATTCAAAATGCAAAAAGGTCTAAGTAGAGAAATAGTAGAAGAAATATCAAAAAGAAAAAATGAACCAGACTGGATGTTAGAAATAAGACTAAAAGCATTAGAAATGTACAAAAAATTAGAACTTCCAACATGGGGACCAGATTTATCAGAACTAAAAATGGACGAAATTGCAACATATGTAAAACCTAAAACAAATTTAAATAATTCGTGGGAAGATGTGCCAGAAGAAATAAAAGACACATTTGATAAATTAGGAATACCAGAAGCAGAAAAAACATCATTAGCAGGAGTTGGAGCTCAATATGATTCAGAAGTAGTATATCATAGCATGAAGGAAGACTTAATAAAACAAGGAGTAATCTATACAGATATGGAATCAGCTGTAAGAGATTATCCAGAAATAGTAAAAGAACATTTTATGAAATGTGTTCCAATAAGTGATCATAAATTTGTTGCATTACATGCAGCAGTATGGTCAGGAGGTTCATTTGTATATGTGCCAAAGGGAGTAAAATTAGATATTCCTTTACAATCATATTTCAGATTAAATTCACCAGAATCAGGACAATTTGAACATACATTAATAATAGTAGATGAAGGTGCAAGTTTACATTTTATAGAAGGATGTTCTGCTCCTAAATATAATAAAGTAAATTTACATGCAGGATGTGTTGAATTATATGTAAAAGATGATGCATATTTAAGATATTCAACAATAGAAAACTGGTCAAAAAATATGATGAACCTAAATACTAAAAAAGCAATTGTAGGAAAAAATGCACAAATAGATTGGATAACAGGTTCATTTGGATCAAAAGTATCTATGTTATATCCAATGAGCATATTAAATGGAGAAAATGCAAAAACTGAATATACAGGAATAACATTTGCTGGTGGAGGACAAAACCTTGATACTGGATTTAAAGTAATCCATAATGCACAAAATACATCATCTGTAGTAAATTCAAAATCAATTTCCAAAGATGGTGGAGCATGTACTTATAGAGCATTGGTAAGAATAAACGAAAATGCTAAGAATTCAAAATGTAGTGTAAGTTGTGAATCACTTATGTTAGATGATATTTCAAGATCTGATACAATACCAGTAAATGATATTAGAACAGATGAAGTAGAATTTTCACATGAGGCAAAAATCGGAAAAATTAGTGATAAAGCAATATTCTATTTAATGTCAAGAGGACTATCAGAAGAAGATGCAAAGGCAATGATTGTAAGAGGATTTGCATATCCAATTTCAAAAGAATTACCAGTAGAATATGCAGTTGAAATGAATAATTTAATAAATCTAGAGTTAGAGGGGGCAATTGGATAATGGAAAAATTAAAAGTAAATGATACACCAGTTAGAACAGCAAGAAACTTCAAAATAAATAACATAGAAGTCGAACTTGATTTGCCAGAAAAGATTGCTGAATTTAAAAATGTAGAGATTATTAATGATAAAAGTACTATCGATAGTGAAGTTTCAAACTTACCTTTAACATATGGAAATGGTAAGATTTTAGAAGAATTAAATTATGAAACTGCAAATAGCAAAATAAGAATACAAACAAGCAACAAAAAAGAAGATATTAGAATAAGATATAACTTTGATGATAATAATTTAAACTTAATAAATCAAATAGAAATAATTGCAAATGGTGATACAAATGTAATTATTGAATATAAATCTCAAACATCTCAAAAATGTTTGCACAACGGAATTATTAGAACAATTGCAAATGAAAATGCAAAACTTAATGTAACAATTGTAAATTTATTAAATGAAAATTCTGATAATTTTGAAGCAATAGAAAATAGATTAGAAAAAAATTCAAAAGTAAATTATACAATTATTGATATTGGTGGAAAAACTAGCGTTTCTAATTATTATTCAAATATAATTGGAGAAAACGCAGACAATGATTTAAAATCAATCTATTTAGGAATTGGTGAGCAAAGGAAAGATATCAATTATATTGCAGAATTAAGGGGGACAAAAACTAATATAGATATAGATGTTCAAGGAGCTTTAAAGGATTCTGCTAAGAAGAATTTTAAAGGAACTATTGATTTCAAAAAGGGTTCTAAAAAAGCAAAGGGAAATGAAAATGAATATTGCATGCTTTTATCAGATAAAGCAAAATCTATTGCATTACCAATGCTTTTATGTACTGAAGAGGATGTAGAAGGTAATCATTCAACTGCTTCTGGTAAAGTTGATGAAAAACAATTGTTTTATATTATGGCTAGAGGTATTAGCTATAAAGAGGCAGTTAAATTAATTGTTAAATCTAAGTTTAATAAGATTATTGAAAGAACTTCTGATGAAGAATTAAAAAATGAGATTCTAAGTGAGATTGATAAGAGGTTAGATTAAAAAAACCTCCAGAGGAGGTTTTTAATATCGGAATGGCCTAAGCAGATTGTAATTATAAATTATAATTTCATCAAAATAGACATCAAACCGAACAGCACAAGCATTAATTAGCTGATAAATCTGGTCATAAGATACAACTTTTTCTCCCAAAAGTATTTCAGCCATAAATGGTGTGTTTTTTTGAAGGTTTAGTCCTGATACAAAGTAGTGAAATTTTTTCTTTTTAGAAAACATAAAAAACCTCCTTATAAGGTGACAAGTATATAAACTATACTCTAAATGAATAAGTTAAATAAATTATATTACATATATAACAAAAAATCAAGAAAAGGTGATATAAATGAACAATATAAAAAAAGATTTTCCATTATTAGAAAATCGAGATATAGCATATTTAGACAGTGGGGCAACAACACAAAAGCCAATGCAAGTAATAAAAGCAGTAGAAGAGTTTTACAAAAAAAACAATGCAAATCCACATAGAGGAGCATATACATTAAGCATAGAAGCAACAGAAGTATATGAAAATACAAGAACAAAAATTGCAGAATTTATAAATGCAAAACATAGAGAAGAAATAATATTTTCGAAAAATGCAACAGAAAGCTTGAATTTAATTGCATATTCGTATGGAATGGACAACCTAAAAAAAGATGATGAAGTAGTAATTTCTATAATGGAACACCATTCAAATTTAGTACCATGGCAAAAAATGACAAAAGCAACAGGAAGTAAATTAAACTATATGTACATTAACGAAAATTTTGAACTTTCAGATGAAGAAATTGAAAATAAAATTACAGATAAAACAAAAATAGTTGGAATTACTCATATTTCAAATGTTTTAGGAACAATAAATAATGTAAAGAAAATTATAAGATATGCACATAAAAAAGGTGCTATTGTAGTTGTAGATGCATCACAAAGTATTCCACATATGAAAATAGATGTACAAGATCTAGATGCAGACTTTTTAGTATTTTCAGGACATAAAATGTTAGCACCTTTAGGAATTGGTGTATTGTATGGAAAAAGAGAAATCTTAAATAAAATGACACCATTTTTAATGGGTGGAGACATGATAGAATATGTGTATGAGCAAGATACAACATTTGCACCATTACCAAACAAATTTGAAGCAGGAACACAAAATGTAGAAGGAGTTATTGGATTAGGTGCAGCAATTGATTATATTCAAAAAATTGGATATGATAAAATACAAAAACTTGAAAATGATGTAGTATCATATGCAAGACAGGAGTTATCAAAATTAGATTATTTAACATTATATTTAACTCCAAATACAGAAAATCATTCTGGTGTAATTTCATTTAATATTAATGGAGTACATCCGCATGATGTTGCTAGTATATTGGATTCAGAAAATGTTTGTGTACGTTCAGGAAACCATTGTGCACAACCACTTATGAGATTTTTGGGTATTGATTCAACATGTAGAGCAAGTTTCTATTTTTACAACACCAGGGAAGATGTAGACAGGCTTGTTCATGCTTTAAATAAAGCATATGATATGTTTAAGAAATTTATAAAATAGCGAAAAAAAGTTCGATAAAATATTGACAATTACTACCAGTGATGATATAATTCGTGTAGTGTGTTTGAATAAAGGAGTACCGAATTCTGGCATAAGTGCATAGATTGGCGAGCACAACTATGTTTTATGCTTGTTAATCTATGCATTTATGCCAATTATGGCTAAAATGTAAATTACAAAAGAAGGAGGTGTCTCTACTATGGAGTTAATAGAGCATCTATTAATGAAATTAGTTTCTTTTGGAGGAATAGGATTTTTGATACATATTTGTTCAAGAAACAAGTACATATTCAAATATAGTTCTGAAAAAAGAAAAATAGAGATTTATCCAGGCGAGGACAAATCTCTAAACAAAACACACATGGATAAAGAGGTTTAACCTCTTTATCTTTTTATAAATATATATTAACACATCAAAAAAAATATGTCAAGAAAGAAAGGTAAAAAGATGGAAGATTTAACAGATGTATATAATGACTTGATAATGGAACACAGCATGAATTCATATAACAAGAAAAAGCTAGAAAAAGCAGACTATTCAGAAATAGGACACAATCCAAATTGTGGAGACGAAATAACATTAGAATTAAAATTAGATGGAAATAAAATAGAAGATATGGCATTTACAGGACATGGATGTGCAATATCACAAGCTTCAACATCAATAATGATAGATACATTAAGAGGCAAAACAATAGAAGAAGCAAAAAAAATTATAAAAACATTTATAGAAATGATAAAAAGAGAAACAACAAATGAGGAAGAATTAAAAAAATTAGAAGATGCTATAGCATTCAAAAATGTATCAAATATGCCAGCAAGAGTAAAATGTGCACTTTTAGCATGGCACACAATAGAAGATATGCTAAACAAAAATGACGAAAATGGAAAAGGAACAATAAATTGTTGTTATTAATTAAAATATAAAGAAAAGGTATAAAAAATGGAGAATAAAAAAGTATTATTAGGAATGAGTGGAGGCGTAGACAGTAGTGTGTCAGCCTTATTATTAAAACAAAATGGATATGAACCAATAGGAATAACATTAGAACTATTTACAGGAAGTAGTTGTTGTAATATAAACACATATATAGATGCCAAAAACGTATGTAATTCAATAGGAATACCACACTTTACAGACAATTGTAAAGAATTATTTAAAAAGCATGTCATACAAGATTTTATAGATTGTTATTCAAATTGCAAAACACCTAATCCATGCATAGAATGTAATAAATATATGAAATTTGGATATATGTGGGAAAAGGCTAAAGAATTAGGATGTGAATATATAGCAACAGGACATTATGCCAAAACAGAATATAGTGAAAAATATGGAAGATGGGTACTAAAAAAATCAAATGCAGGGAAAAAAGATCAAAGTTATGTATTATGGAATATTCCAAAAGGATTAATAGAACATGTAGTATTCCCACTTGCAGATTTTGAGGATAAAGAACAAATTAGAAAAATAGCAAGAGAAAATAATTTAAAGGTTGCAAACAAGCCAGATAGTGAAGATATCTGTTTTGTACCAGATGGAAATTATAAAAAATTCTTAGAAAATAATTCAGATTTAAAACCTAAAAAAGGAAACATAGTAAATAGAAAAGGCGAAATTTTAGGAAAACATACAGGATTGTACAACTATACAATTGGGCAAAGAAAAGGACTAGGCATATCATATAGAGTACCTTTATTTGTAATAGGATTTAATCCATTAAAAAATGAGGTAATAGTTGGAGAAGAAAGTGAATTATATCAAAAAGAAATAAATGTAACAGATATAAACTTATTACTAATAGATGAGATAAAAGAACCAATAGAAGTAGAAGTAAAAACAAGATATTCTTCAAAAGTAGCAAAAGCAACAATTGAACAAAATGGAGAAAATCAAGTAAAAGTAATATTTGATGAACCACAAAGAGCAATAACACCAGGGCAATCAGCTGTATTTTATGTAGGAGACATTGTATTAGGAGGAGGCAAAATATGTTAAACCAATTTTCAAGAACAGAATTAGTAATAGGCAAAGCAGGAGTAGAAAAATTAAACAATGCAAAAGTAGCAATATTTGGTTTAGGTGGAGTAGGTTCATTCGTTCTAGAAGGACTTGTTAGAGCTGGAATCGGAAACTTTGTACTAATAGATGATGATAAAATTTGTTTAACAAATTTAAATAGACAAATATTAGCAACAAGAAAAACAGTTGGACAAGCTAAAGTAGAAGTAGCAAAACAAAGAATTTTAGACATAAATCCAAATGCAAATGTAGAAATCCATCAAGAATTCTTTATGCCAGAAACAGAAGGGATACTTGATAATTCTATAGACTATATAGTAGATTGTATAGATACAGTAACAGCTAAAATAGAATTAGTAGTTAGAGCAGAAAAGTTAAATATTCCAATAATATCTTGTATGGGAACAGGGAATAAATTAGATCCAACAAGATTTGAAGTAACAGATATTTACAAGACAAGTATTTGTCCACTTGCTAAAGTAATGAGAAAAGAATTACGCAATAGAGGAATTAAAAAATTAAAAGTAGTATATTCAAAAGAAGAACCAGTAAAATTAAATGAAACAGAGGAGAGTAGTTGCAAACATAATTGTATATGTCCACCAGGAACAAAAAGAAAATGTACTATTCGAAATCAAGTGCCAGGAAGCATTTCATTTGTGCCATCTGTTGCAGGTTTAATAATTGCTGGAGAAGTAGTAAAAGCAATATTAAATGATTAGGGTGTAATAATGAGAAGAGCATATAAAGAAATAAATAAAGAAGAAACAGAAACTACAATAAATGTGTTATATGATGAAGAATTAATAGTGATATATACAAATAAAATAGGATTGCAAAAGCAGTTAAAAAAAGTTTTAGGAAAGCCAAAAAGAGAAGATGTTAGAGGAAATTCAATAATAGGAAGCTGTTGGGAACTTCCATTTAGCGAAAAAACTAAAATATCTCAAATGATGTTAAAAGCCAATATTTTTGAATTATAATTTCAATAAATATTCAATAAAAGTTCTATATAATAAATATATGGAGATGGTAGAATGAAAGTATTAATAATAGAAGATGAATATAGCTTAGCAGATGCAATATCAGAAACATTAAATAAAGAAGGATTTTCTGTAAAAGTTGAAACAGATGGAGAAAAAGGAGAAGATGAAGCAATAGCAAATGTATATGATATTATTCTGTTAGACGTAATGTTACCACATAAAGATGGATTTTCAATATTAAAAGAATTAAGAAGAGAGAAAATAGAAACACCTGTTATAATGCTAACTGCGAAATCAGAAATATATGACAAACTAAATGGGCTTGAAAATGGGGCTGATGACTATATTACAAAGCCATTCCATATGAAAGAATTAGTTGCAAGGATAAAAGTAATACTGAAAAGAAATTCTGATTTAGATGATACAGATAATATGAAATTTGGAGACTTAACATTAGATTTAAAAACTGGAAAGATGAAAGCAAATCAAAATGAAATTGCAATAAATGGTAAAGAATTGGAATTGTTAGAATCATTATTATTAAATAAAAACCAAATTATGAGTAGAGAAATTTTAGCTAATAAAATTTGGGGATATGATAGTGATGCTGAATATAACAATGTTGAAGTATATGTTTCTTTTTTAAGGAAAAAACTAAAGATATTACAATCAAATGTAATGATTAAAGCTGTTAGAGGTATTGGCTACAAATTGGATGGTAAGGTTGAAAAATAATTACAATTTTGCCGATTTTGTACCTTAAGAAAGGAATGAAATAAAAATGATTGAAAAATTAAGGTCAAAAATATTTACTTTAATGATGTTATCATTATCAATTATAGTTATTGGTGTTATTATTCTATTTGGAACTTTAAATTGCAATAATGCAATACATTCAGCAAGAGAAAATATAAATAGAATGACAAGGATGAGGGATAAGCCAGACTTCCAACAGTCAACTATGAAACCAGAAATTCAAGAATATATAAATAGTGAAAATGAAAAAGTAAATACACATATAAGAAATGTAATTATATTTTCTTGTATTGCTTCAGGGGTGGCATTGATTGCTATATATGTTGTTTCAAAAAATGTAGCCAAGATTATTGTAAAACCAGTTGAAGATACTTTAGAAAAGCAAAAACAATTTATTTCTGATGCATCACATGAATTAAAAACTCCACTTGCTGTAATAGAGGCAAATGCTGATGTACTTGAAAATGAAGTTGGAGATAATAAATGGCTTACATATATTCAGAATGAAACAGATAGCATGGACAAACTTATAAATGAATTATTGCTACTTGCTAAAATGGAAAATGTGGATGATATAAAAAGCTATGAAATATTTGATGTGTCAAATCAAATAGAAATGAGTGCATCTGTTTTTGAAAGTATGGCATATGAAAAGAAAGTGAAAATAAACACTAATATACAAAAAGATATAAAATTAAATGGGAATAAGCAAGATATTGAGCATATTGTATCAACATTGTTAGATAATGCGATAAAGCATTCTGAAGAAGGCAAAGATGTTAATGTTGGAGTGGCAAAAGAAAAAAATAATATTGTATTACATATAAAAAATTATGGAGAACCAATTCCAGAAAATCAAAAAGATAAAATTTTTGAAAGATTTTATAGAGTGGATAAAGCAAGAAATAGAAATGAAAAAAGATATGGTTTAGGTTTAGCTATAGCTAAATCTACAGTTTTAAAATATAAGGGTAAAATAGAGGTTGAATGTAAAGAAGGAGTTACCTGTTTTAAAGTTATTATACCTATAAGAGATTAAGAGGAACCTAGCAAGGTTCCTCTTTGAGGTCATAGAAGTTCTGTGATATAATCCAAAATTGTTGGATGATTAGAATAAGAAATATCATTGCAAATATCAGCTTTTACAGAAAAGATTTGTGATGGTTTGCAGTAGTCGCTTGTGTTATGACGGATTTGTTTTTATTTGTTTTAATAGTTTTTTCAATTGGTTGAGATTGCCTCTCAGAATATAAGATATATTCAAATCCGAGACATTTTGCTCTTAAAGCAAAATTTTGATCAGCCGTTAAAAGTGTAGGCCGGTCTTGAAGAGAGAGCATTGACATATAGTCTAAAATTATCTCATCTGTATAATTATTGTTTTTCCAATCAAATGGGGAAAGATGATATCTTGAATCTGAGAATAACATCTTTTTTGTCTCTTCTCTTATATTGAATTTCAAGTACTGTGACATATTGTCTTTTTTGCAAACCCTGTCAAATTCTTTGATTGTTGCATATAAAACAGTAACAGAATCACTATCTGACAAAATTTTTCTTGTTTCTTTGTGTTGTAATGCACATGTATCTAATATAATGTTATTTGCATTTGCATTTTTTGAAAATATAAGATTTGAAGAAGAATTTTTTTCAGAATGGTTATCTGCGGAATTGTTTTTATTCAATAAATACTTATAATGTGCAGCTGTATTTTTTGAATAGCCTAACCCTATAAAATAATCTAAACTGGGATTAGTAGGAAAGTCAGCTATGCGACTTTGAATTTCCTCTGACGTTAAGCCTTTCCGAATCAGACATCCGACTTCATGTTTTGGTTTCATATAGTTTCCTCCTTTTATAGATAGATATAATTATTCTCTATCAATTTAGTTTAATCTTAAATATTATACCATATTATGTAAATAAAAGCAAATTTTTAATTAAATGTTTTTTTCAATAATTTTTCAATCTTTATATATTATATTAATACTCGAAATGAATAACAGTTAATCATATTCATAAGCTAAAGCCGTGGGGGTAAAGGTAATACTTTTTTATACCTTACTGTCGCAATCAACTAATTTTAACTTATTGTAGATTGCTCCATTCGCATTTGCTTCGCTCATTTGGTCGCTGGTGCGGTATTGCAAAAATATTACCTTTACCCCCACGGCTTTAGCTTATGAAATATTGAATAATGTAAAAATTACGAGGAGGAGAAAATATGTATATTTTAAAAAACAGTTTAATTTCAATTTTTAGAAACAAAGGAAGGAACATATTGATAGGATTAATAATTCTATCAATAGCATGTGCCTCAACAGTAACACTAGCAATAAGAAATACAGCAAACACAATAGTAAAAAGTTATGAGGAATCACATGACTTAATAGCTACAATATCATTTGACAGAGGACAGTTAGGGCAGAAATTCAAAGGAGGAGAAGATGCACAAAAGGAAAATATAGAAGCATTTAATAATCTTCAATCAGTAACAGTTGAAGATGTCAAAAATTATGGAGATAGTAATTATTTAAAAGGATATTATTATACTTATACAACATCATTAAATAGTGATACACTAAGTAAAGCAACAGATTCATTTGAATATGAAGTGGAAGATAAGCAAACATCAACCTCATCAAATACAACAACAAGTACAAGTGGTGGTTCAAAAAATAGACCAGATATGCCAGAAGGACAAATGGGAGAAAGACATACAATAACAGAAAATAACACAACAACAGTAATTACAAAATCAAAAGAAAAATTTGAAAGTGACAAAAATCTTACAGGAGACTTTGAGTTAGATGGATATTCTTCATATGATGCTATGACAGAATTTACAGAAGGAACATCAACAATAACAAATGGAGAAATGATATCAGATTTTAATGGATTTGAATGTGTAATAAGTTCAGAATTAGCAACTTTAAATAGTATAAGTGTTGGAGATACAATAACATTAAAAAATCCAACAACAGAAAAAACATATGATTTTAAAGTTACAGGAATTTATAGTAGCAATAGCGACAATGGAGATACAGCAAGTATGTACTCAAAATCAGCAAATAAAATTATTACAGGAAGTGGTGTAATAGAGCAATTAGTTGCTGATGATAGTACACTTACAACAAATGTAACACCATCATTTATATTAAATAGTGAAGATGATATAGAAGCATTCATAGCAGAAGTAAAAGAAAAAGGATTAAATGAATATTATACAGTTAATACAAATTTAGATGAAATAACAAGTGCAACAGAATCAATTGAAAATGTAAAAACCTTTGCAACAACATTTTTAATAATAACATTGATAATATCTTCTTTAGTATTGTTTGTAATTAATATGATAAACATTAGAGAAAGAAAATATGAAATTGGTGTGTTTAGAACAATAGGAATGAGTAGACTAAAATTAACAATGCAATTTGTATTAGAATTACTTATTGTTTCAACAATGTCATTAATAATAGGAGCTATAATAGGAGCATTTTTGGCAAAGTCAGTAGGAAATATGTTATTAGCAAATGAAATTGAATCAAACCAAAGTACACAACAAGAAATGTCAAATAATTTTGGTAAGCCAGGTGGAATGGATATGCAATTTAATAAAGGCGGAAAAGTTCAGGCAATTCAAAATATGGAGGCAGTGGTTGACTTTACAGTAGTAATTCAACTATTAGGAATAGGCTTATTACTAACTTTGATTAGTAGTTTAGCTTCAATGATTAGTATTCAGCGTTTTTCACCGTTGACTATTTTAAAAGAAAGATCTTAAAGAGAGGAGATAAAAAATGGAAATATTGAAATTAGAAAATGTATGTTACAGATACAAAGATGCACCAAAAGATAGTTATGTATTTAAAAATATAAATTATGATTTTGAAGAAGGAAAAATGTATGCAATAAAAGGTAAAAGTGGAAGTGGAAAAACAACATTATTGTCGCTTATTACGGGACTTGAAAATTGTACAGAAGGTCAAATTCTATATGATGGTAAGGAATTAAAAAAGATGAATTTAGACACCTACAGAAATACAGATATAGGCATTGTATTTCAAAGCTATAATTTATTACCAAGACTAACTGCATTAGAAAATATCATTTTATCAATGGATATTAGTAAAGTAAACGTAGAAGATAAAAAGCAAAGAGCTTTAGAATTAATGAAAAGTGTAGGTCTTTCTGAAGATAAGGCAAATAGAAAGATACTAAAACTTTCTGGAGGAGAACAACAACGTATTGCTATTGCAAGAAGTTTGGCTTATAATCCTAAAATTATTATTGCAGATGAGCCCACAGGTAATTTAGATAAAGATACAGAGAATGAGATTTTAAAAATATTTAAAAGATTGGCAAAAGATGAAAATAAGTGTATTGTAATTGTTACACATTCTCAAAATGTTTGTGATAATGTAGATATAGTGTATGATTTGCAGAAAAAAGATAATGTATAAGAACATTCATAAAAGATTGAAATTATGTAAAATATGTGATAAAATATAGAATGTTAAAGCTAAGAGCTTTATGTAGAAACTTAATAACATAATATCAAGAAAGGAAATGCTTATGAGTATGAAAAACATGGACTTTGACATGAAGGTAGGAGAACGGCTTAAAGTAGGAGAAGGAGTTGTAAGAGTTGATCAAGTAGACGGAGGTGTTAGATACTATAGCTTAAAAGGAAAAATGTTAAACAGATTTTCAAAAGAGCAAATAGAGGAAACGAGTAAATCCAAGTTAATTCTTATGAAAGATTGTGTTTTAACACAAAAAGATAACTATTGGCAGGTATTAACGTATATAGGAGCTGAAATATGTAAATTTGAAGCAACAAAGATTGAAACATATAAGAATTACGTTATTGTAGAAAACAACAAAGAAATGAGAGTATATGATACAGAAAAAAGAAAGTTTATTGGTGAAACTTTTGATAAAATCTGGCGATGGGGTGAATACTTTATACTAAAAAAAGATGGAATGCATTATTTATATAATGTAGAAAGTAAGTCAATAGAAGAAAAGTTTGAAATTTGTATTGTGGCAGAATATACAAGAAGAAAAAGATTTATTATATTGTATCACAAAAATAAATGTGGATTATGGGTTTTAGAAAGATATGATAGAAGTTTTTCTAAGGTTTTGCCAATTGAATATCAGAAAATACAAGTTAAGGATGATGAAATCTTAGCAATAAAAAATGGTAAAAAGGAACATTATCATTTAGAAAAGAGTTATTGTAAAAAGAAAATCTACAATCCAGACCATGTTAGTAGAAGAATTAAAATGCAATCTGATTATAAAATAAAGTTTTTGAACAGTATACTAGTAGCATTTGGAGAAGAAATGACTTTAAATGAAAAATTTATTTTAGTATCAGGTGATTTTAAAGAAAAACGACCTTATAAATATTATACTCTTCATGGAAAATATATTGGCAACTCAGGAATCATTAAAAACGAATTTGATGAATTTTGCGGAGAAAATTATATAGCGACAGAAAACATGTTGGCATTAGGAGGCAATCAATCTATTCCATTTGGACCAACAAGTAAAGAATGGAAAATCTATGATTATGAAGGAAATAAGCTATTTGAAGAAGACCTTGAATTTCAAAAATTAGGAAGAGGAGAATATTTTTTAGGGACACCATCAGACGAAGAAGATATATCATATATATTTTCTGATAAAGGAGAGATGCTTTTTCCACTTAATAATTTAATGGAGGTATTTAGTATAAATGATAAATATTGCGAAATGTTAAACACTGAAAACGAGATTTGGTTTTTGGACAATAAAGGAAAAGCAATTTTTAACAGAGGAATAGAATATGATAGGATGGTGCGACTTAATAATGGTTTTGCAGGTGAAAAAATCGAAGATGGATATAATCTTTACAATTGGATTAAAGGAAAAGTATATTACATTTTAGCAGATTCAATAAAAAACATTGACACATATAGTAGTTGTATGCAAGAAGTATTTATTAAAGTAACATATAAAGAAAAACAGGGTGTTATTTTACTAAATGACGAAGGATATACAGTTCTTATTCCTATAGAATATCTAAAAGTAGAACAACGAGAAGAATTTTTTATAACTGAAGCAGAGGAATGGGATGATATTTATGATTTAAAAGGTACATTAATTATGAGTACTAAATAAAGAAAAAAGAACTAGTAAACTTAGAAATTTCAAGTTTTACTAGTTCTTTTATTGTAAATGTAAATTTATTGTGAAAAACAATTTGTTCCTTGACAATTAATTGAACATAACATAAAATAAAAATAGGATAAGAATATTTATTAGTACATACAATGCTACCTAAAAATGATATAATAATAAAGAAAATGAAAGAATATTGTTGAGTATTTTTAAGAGAAAGAGAGCGAAGAATGGGAAAAATAGGATTTACAATAGGAAAATTTGCGCCATTTCATAAAGGGCATGAATATTTAATAGAAACAGCATTAAAAGAAACAGATGAATTTTATATTATTATATATGATACAGATATTATAAGTATACCAATAGAAACAAGAGCAAAATGGATAAAAAATAAATACAAAAACGTAAAATTAATTTATGCTTATAATAGTCCTAGTCAGTATGGCTTAGATGATGAAAGTGTAAAAATTCAAATGGAATATCTAAAAAAGCAAATAGAAGGGATACCAGTAGATTGTTTTTATAGTAGTGAGCCATACGGTGAAAAAGTAGCTCAATATCTTGGCATTGAAAACAGAATTGTTGATATGCAAAAAGTTCAAATACCTATAAGTGCAACTAAAATAAGGGAAAATATAGAAGATTATAAAGAATTTTTAGAACAAGAGGTTTATGAAGATATAATTAAAGAGTTAGATTAATAATAATAAATGTTACAGAAATATTACATTTTTGTAACATTTTTGGTTTATATAGATAAATCAAAATTTTTATGATATATATATTAATACAATAATTTATTATTAGGAGAAATAGATGGATAGTACATTAAGTAATTCATATACAGAAGTAAGTTATATACTAGATATATTAGGAGCAACATACAAAAATAAATTACCTACTAAAATTTTGGACTTAATATATAAAAATAGAAATAGTAACTATGAATTTGACGAAAAAAATATTAGTAGAAATACATTGATAATCATAAGTATACTAAACTTGAAATACTGGGAAAATAATGAAGATGAAAAGATAAAATTAAAAAAGCTTTATGCTAGAAATGAAAAAAATTATCAAGATAAAATTAATGAATACAAAAAGGAAGATTGGTTAAAAAAAGATAAAAAAACCGAGAAAATGGAAGCGGTTAAAGAAATGAGTTTAACCGTAACAAAAGACAAATCTATATGGAATAAAATAAAAAAATTCATAAAGAATATATTCAATAAATGAAAGTGAGAAATAATTATGAACAATTTTATAAAAAGTGATTATACTCTAGAAGATTTAGAAGAGTTCAGAGATGAAAAAGGTTTTATAGATTTATCAAAAGCAGGAATACAACTTACAGATGAATCAAGAGAAAAGAAAGGAACAGAAGAAAGACTAAAGAACTGGATAGACTTTGGTGGAAAAAAAGTTTTATTAAGAGGAGAAGTTGTAGAAAATTATTCTGTATATGCTGAGCTTATAGTTGAAGAAATTGCTAAACAAATAGGTATTGAAACAGCACATTATGATTTGATGAAAATTAAAGATAAAAATGGGGTTGAAAATTTTGGGATTTTATCAGAGTCAATTGTAGACTTTGGCGAAGAAGAATTAATTACTTTACATGACTTAATTGGAGATGAACCTAAACCTGAAGATAGAATGGAAGATATAGATTTTGAGTCAGCAACCAGATATGAATTTACTATAGATAAATTGAAAGAAAGATTAGAGATTGCAGGATATTCTGAGCAAGATATTAATAAAATTATATTAGATTATAATAAAAGATTATTATTTGGCTTATCAGTATTAGAAACAGATAAACATTCTGAAAATATTGCTTTTTTAAAAAGAACAAATGGAGATGGAAAAATAAGATTAAGTCCTAACTATGATAGTGAATTCTCTTTATTATTAGAAAGAGATAAAGAAATGATAAAATATTATGTGGATCAACCTTTTGGAGTTGAATCAGAAGCAGAAGTACAAGATCCTAAAATAGGAGTTGTCATAAAAAAAGAAGATGGCGGTTGGGATGAGATGTGGAAAGACACATTAGAAGCATTAATTGAAAATGATGAAATATATGATTATTATAATGACAATATACGTAGAAAGGTAAATATGGAATCAATTTTAGAAAGAGTAGAAAAAAGAATAAATGCACCATTACCTGATGATGTACGAAGAATAGCTACAAGAGCATATGATGCGAGAAATGACTGCATAGAACAAATTATGGATGGTGAATTGATTCCACAAGAAGACCAAGAAGATTTAGATTTTAATACGCTATTAAGTAGTCTTATTTCTAAGGGAACTCAAAGTGGGATAAGGACTGGTGAACAGGTGGATATAGGAAGAGCTATGGAAAAAGATATGAAAAGAGAAAAAGCAATTGATGATAAAGATATTCTTAGTAAGTTATTTCCGAGTTTAGATGATTAACTTGAAAAAATTAACATAATATGATATAATATTTATGATATGCATAAATAAGAAAGGTGGAGTGCAATGAAATATAATGTCTTTTACAAAGATACTAAAATTGGAGTATTAGAAATTAATGAAGTTGGCCAGCACAGATATACTCCAGATGCTACTGGCATTCAAGAAGTGAAAGAAAGTCTTTCAATTTTTTATGAATTATTAGTTCCAACTGATTGGAGAGATCCAATACCATTCTTTGAGAATAGAATTAGAGATGCTAAAAGATTTTCACAGGAAAATGATATTAGAAATCAAACTGATTCATTCAGAATGATTAAAGTTGACTAATTTTTCAACCTTTCTAAAGTCGCTATTTTAATAATAGCGACTTTTTCAGTTAATTTTCTAAACAACACAAAAGAGTCTTGATTTTACAAGACTCTTTTATCTATATATTTTGTTTGTTAAGCTTTAGCTTCTTCATCTGATTTTTTATTTTTAATAACATCAACTATACAAGTAATAGCTAAAGTAACAACTGTAATACCAACTAAAATACCTAAATATTGACCTTTGAAATTTGTAGCAGTTGGAACTAAAATTTCTCTGAATAATTTGATTGAGTATGTCATAGGTAAGTAAGATGTGATTCCTTGGAATCCTTTATCAATTGTTTCAACTGGGAAAGTACCACCAGAAGCTGCTAATTGTAATACTAAAACAACTAATGCTAAGAATTTTCCAATATCACCGAAATTTCTAATTAAGAATTGTATAATACTTACAAAAGTAATACCAACTAAAATGCTTGCTGTGTAATATAATGCATGGTTTTGAATGTCAAAACCTAAACCTAATTTTAAAAGTATAGCTACAATTAAACCTTGTAAAGCACCAAGTCCAATGTATGCAATATTTTGTAATATTTTATTTTTATAATCATGGTCAAATATTTTAAATCTATGTTTTTGATCATAATATAGAACAACATAAGCCATTAAAGCACCAACCCATAAACCAATACATAAGAATAATGGGGTAAAGGCAATACCATAAGAATTTACTTCACCATAAGCTTCTGTTTTGAATTCAACAGGTTTAGCTCCAAAATCTTCGATTCCATTTAATGATTTTAATTGTTCTTTAGTATTAGCAAGACCTTCATCAATTGAAGTTTTAAATGTTTGAACACCTTCAACTAATTTGTTACTTCCATCATAAGCAGAAGCAGTTCCATTATTTAATGTAGTTAAAGCATTATCAATAGTTTTAGAACTTGAATTTAAAGTTGCTAATCCATTTGTTAATGTAGAACTTCCTGCTGTTAATTGAACTGTACCATTAGATAAAGTTACAATACCTTGATTTAATGAAGTAGTACCTTGTTTTACTTGAGTTAGAGCTGATTTTAAGCTTTGAACACCAGTTGTTAATTTGCCTAAATCTTGAGTTCCAGCTACTAATTTTTGAGTTCCTGTATATAAATCGTTTGCTCCAGTTGTTAAAGCTTGACCTCCAATAGTTAATTGTTGGAAACCATCTAAGTTACCTTTTTCAGGATCTTGAGCCAATATTTGACTAGCACTAACAGCTAAATATTGTAATGTAGAATCAGTAGTGTTGCCAGAATAAGCTGAAAGCGCTTGTAAAAGAGGTTTTACATTAGAATTTAAATATTCTACTTTTTCAACATATTCTGGTAGTTTTGCATTCAAATTAGTTGCACCAGTATTTAAATCATTTACACCACTAGCTAATGAAGCGATTCCTGAATTACTTTGAGATGATAATTCATCTACACCAGCATTTATTTGAGATATAGCACTATCTAAAGTTTGACCACCGTTTTTTAATGTATCAACACCAGTAGCAACTTGAACTAATCCACTTTCTAGACTTTGGCTTCCTGTATAAGCTGATGCTACACCATTGTCAAATTCCTTATAACTACTACTTAATTGGTTTGTACCATCATTAAGTTGTTTAATTCCATCATTTAAACTTTGAGAACCATCTAAAATTGAACTAGCACCATCGCTTATAGTTTGTAAGCTATCTGGAACTTCATTTAATTTATCTGATAGATTTGCGATGATTTCTCTATCAACTTTTGATTGTAAGTTTAATTCGATAGTTTTTACAGCACTATTTATAATTTGTGTTGCTAAATAGTTTGTCGCTTGGTTTGGTCTGTATGTTATTTGAGCAACTTGTTTATCAGTAGTTGCACCACTTTCTAAACATTTTGTGAAATTTTCTGGAATTTCTATTGTTGCATAATAATTGCCTTTTTCCATTCCATCATTTGCATCTTCTTGGCTTACTTCGCAAATATTAAAAGTTGCACTGTCTTTTAGACTTTGTACAAATTCATTTCCTTGATTTTTGTCATCTTTTCCACTATCTAAGTTAACTACTGCTATTTTCATGTCACTTAAAGTTCCATATGGATTCCAATAAGATTTTAAATAGAAAAAGCTATAGATAATAGGGATTAATAAAACCACAGCAAAAATCAAGATTTTTAAAATTTTTTCTTTTTTCATAATAAAATCAATCCTTTCTTAACCCTTTTTTTATAATTTCTGAAATACTATTTGCTATCATTTGTTCATCCATTGTTTTATCTTTATCAGTCCACTCAAGAATTAGAGCTATATACATTTTATAAACTAAAAATGATGTAACATCTAAATCGGTGAATTTGATAAAACCTTTTTCTTTTGCTTTTTGTAGTTTACTTTTGATGTAATTTTGAATTTGTGTGTCAATCAATTCTAGATTTTTTATAATAATTGGGTTTTTTAACCATTCTGCTTCTTTGGAAATTATATTTAAAAAGTCTTTTTCCTTTCTATATTTCAATAATTTACAAGTTGCTTCGTTTACAGTTTCAAAAAAGTCTAGATTTTTACTTTCAACTTCTTCGACAATTGCCTTCATATTCTGGAGTTCTTCTTGGATAAAGTATTCAAGTAAAGCTTCTTTACTATCAAAGTAACGGTAAATTGTTTTTTTGGTAACACCGGATTCTCTAGCGATTTCATCCATAGATACTTTTTTAAATCCAAATTTATGGAATAGTTCTCTAGCAACTTCTATAATTTGTTCTTCTTTCAAGATTAACACCTCCTTGTATACTAATATACTATTCTAGTTATTTAGTATACCATAAGTGGTAAGATTTGTCAACAGTTAAAAGTTAATATTTATATAAACTTGCAAAAAACAAATCAATATGTTAAAGTATATAATAAATGAGATAACAAATAATGAAAGGAATAAAAAAATGAATAATTGGATGGGGATTTTAGTTTCATATTTATATATAGCATTAGTCATAATAGGGGCAAGGATATTCGAAAGAAAAGGCAAAGAAGCAAGTAGAAAATTTATACATATTATGTTAGGAAATTGGTGGTTTATAGCCATGTACTATTTTACTAATGTATGGTTTGCAGCATTTGTACCAGCAACATTTGTTATAATTAATTATATTTCATATAAAAAAGACATAATAAAAGTAATGGAAAGAGAAAAACAGGATGGATTAGGAACAGTATATTATGCGATTTCGCTTTTTATATTAGTAATAGTTTCATTTGGAATATATAAAATGCCATCATTAGGGTTAATTCCGAACTTAGTTATGGCTTATGGAGATGGATTAGCAGGTCTGATTGGAAAAGTAATTAAAAGCAAAAAATATAAATTAAGTGATACTAAAAAATCAGTTGCAGGATCAATCACAATGTTTATAATATCATCAATTTTAATTGGTGGATATTTAGCATTTTGGCATACAGGCGAATTTTGGGCAACTCCACATTGGCCAGTAGTATCTATGTTAATAGGATTTGTGATAACTGCAATTGAAGCTATTTCAGCAAAAGGGACAGACAATGTTACAGTACCACTTGGAACATTATGTATGTTATTATTGATAGGATAGAGGATGTATGAAAGAAAAAGATGATAAAATTTTAATTGCACAAATAGATGATAAAATAACAATGTGTGAAAATAAAAACAAAATAGAATATACAGATTTTTTAGATTTGGCACAGATAGAATTAGTTAAGAATTATATTGATAAGTTAAAAATAGAAAACTACATGAGTTATGGTGGATTTGATCAAGCAGAAAGAAAAATGTTTGTTATTTATCCAGAAAGATTTAATTCTACAGTTGTAGAAAAGAATTTATCCAATATAGTTAAAATTGTAAGAATACAATTACCAGAAGATTTAAAAGGAAAATATACACATAGAGATTATTTAGGAGCAGTTATAAAACTTGGAGTTAAAAGAGAGAAAGTTGGAGATATAATAGTTGACAATGACGGGGCTGATATAATTGTTGACAAAGATATTTCTAAGTTTTTGGTAGAAAATTTAGGAAGTCTTACTAGATTTTCTAAATCTAAAATAGCAATAGAAGAGATAGAAAATTTAAGATCAGTAGAAATCAAAAAAGAAGAGCGTGATATAATTGTTGCATCACTAAGAATGGATAATGTAATTTCTGAACTTGCAAGATGTTCTAGAAATAAGGCTCTTGATATTATAAATATGGAGAGAGTTTTTGTTAATTTTCAATGTGAGACCAAGAAGACAAAACAGATTAAAACTGGTGATATGATTACAATTAGAGGAAAAGGCAGATTTTATATTAAAGAACTTGTTGGGCAGACTAGAAGTGGAAGAGTTATAGTTAAAATAGAGAAATATATATAAAACAAATTGGGACCATTCTTGGGACAAAACAGAACCGGTCCCAAATGCGCAGTGCGCAAAACAGAACCGGTCCTAAATGTGCATTTTTGCTATTTTTAGATATCATATTTAGTCATAATATAAGCATCTTGAGTATTATTATAATATTTTTTTCGTATTCCTAGATTTTTAAAACCGAATTTTTCGTATAGATGAATTGCATGTTCATTAGTAGTATTAACTTCAAGTGTAAAAGTTTTTATATTAAGATCAGAACATATATCAATTAAAGATTCAAGTAATTCTCCACCAAGACCACGTCCACGACAAGATTTTTTTACTACTATATTATTAAGAGTTGCTTCGTCAAGGCATATAGAAATTCCTGCAAATCCAACAACTTCATTTTTTTCTTTAGCTATAATATATGTTGTATTTTCATTTTCTAATTCTTGTTTTAAAACATTATAACTCCAAAAATTATCAAAATCAGAATATAATGTATCTTTCATATTTTCTAAATCTGTTAAAGTCATTTCAGTAATTTCCATGGTTATTCACTCCTTTTTTGCTTTTCTTCAAGAGCTCTTTCAGCTTGTGATTTTCTTAAGTATAAAGGCATAACAGAAGTTTGCCCATTTTTTATGTAAGTATTATATCCAGCAACTCCAAGTGAATAACTACTTAAATCATTTTTTTCTACAAATATACAATTTTGAATATTATTTTCAATTACAGTTTGATTAGCGACTGTGCCATCTCCAACAAAATAAATAGGAGTATTTTGATCTAATTGAGATTTCAAAGTAGAAATTGCATCATCGATAGTCTTAAATTCTAAAGTTCCGATTTGAGAATATTCATTATTAGAATGTTTAAATAATCCATAATACACATTATTATTTCTTGCATCAATCAAAGAACAGATAAACCCATCTTGAGAAATATTATAAGCAAGTGATTCTAAGGCATTAATACCAACACATGGAATATTTAAAGAATCTTGGAAGGCAAGAACTGTTCCAACACCAATACGAATACCAGTAAAAGACCCAGGTCCTTTATCACAAACAATTAAATCTATGTCTTTTAAAGTGGTATTTGTTTCTATTAAGGCTTGTTCAATAACAGGCATAATTTTCTCAGAATGGTTTCTTGCATCATTTACTGTAATTTCTTTAATACATTTTGAATCTTCTAATATTGCAACTGTACATAAGTTGCTTGCTGTATCTATACTTAAAATTTTCATTATTTACTTCCTTTATAAAATTATTTTAGCTAATTATACTATATTTTTCTAGTATTTACAAGGGAAAAGAGAAAAAGTGAACAAAAAAGAACCATTCTTGTGAGCAAAACAGAACCGGTCCCAAATGTGCAGTGAGCAAAACAGAACCGGTCCATTTTAATCACAAATGTCGAAAATTGTCATATTATATAGTAGTACTGGAGGTGCTAAATTATGGAACCACAAGTTGAAATATATTGTAAAAAAGAAAACAAAAGAAAAGATTGTTCTTGTTTATGGACAATATTAGCAGTAGTAGTATTTGCTTTAACATTTTTTGCTGGTGCTCTTGTTGCAGTTCTTACTGATCTTGTTGCTACATTAGGAATTGGTGCTATTATAACATTACTAATTGCTTTAGGTGTATTAGCAGTAATTGCTTTAATTGCTTTGATTTGTTGTAATAAAAGTGAAAAAAAGAAAAAATGCTGTTGTTGCTAATTTGATATAAGACTAAAAGACTGGTCTAAGGTAAAACTTGGATCAGTTTTTGTGTGAATAAAAACTAAAAGTCTGAAATTATTTTTAGAAAAAGCATTGACAAAATTAGATTACAAGCGTAAACTGACTATAGGATTACAAAAGTAATCTCATTATAAATAATATGAGGAGGAAATTCTATGAAAGAGCAATATGAAATAACAGATGCTGAATTAGAAATAATGCAAGTATTATGGAAAAATAGAGAGTGTAATTTAACAACTATAACACAAGAATTAAGTAGAAATGAAAACAAAAATAAAAATACAATAAAAACATTAATACATAGATTAATACAAAAAGGGGCAATAGAATCACAAAAGATAAATAACAAAGAAGTGGTATACGTTCCTAAAATAAATAAGAAGAAATTTATAAAAAAAGAAAGTAATAGTTTTTTGGAAAAATTTTTTAATGGAAATACTGAAAAATTATTATTGAATTTTGTTGAAGAGAAAAAGATTACAAAAGAAGAATTGAAAAAGCTTATAGATACATTAGAACAGGATGAAATGTAAGTGGAAGGGGAAAATGTATGATAAATTTAATTTTGAACTATATAAGTCCAATGTTTTATAAAATATTATATATGAGTATAATAGGAATATTTGTAGGAATATTTATATTGATTGCAAGAAAAATATTTGATAAAAAAATTTCTCCAAAATGGAAATGTATTATTTGGATGCTACTTATGATTGAGCTGATAATTCCAATCAAATTTAAAGTTCCATATAAATATAAAAATACAGAAATAATAAGTATATCTGGTTTAGTAGAGCCAATACAGGATGTTCCAGCTTATGAAGAGATAATTACAAAGGAAGAATCAACAACCCCGAAAGCAGAGAACAGCAATGATGTATCTATAGAAAACAAAGAAGAAGACAATTTACAATATCAAGTTAAAAATGTATTTTTATATTTTATTTTACCTATTGGATGGATTACAGGAATATTAGCTAATTTGGCTTTTATATTTTTAGGAGAAAAAAATATAAAAAATAATATCAATGGAAAAAAATATATTGACAATAATTTAGAGAATCTATTAGAAGAATGTAAAACAAAATTAGAAATAAAAAATAATGTAGAAATTGTATTACAAGAGTTCAAAAAAACACCATCAATAATTGGAGTATTTAAGCCCAAGATTCTTATAACTCCAGAATTTTTAAGGCAAGATGATAAAACAAAAAAATATATTATAATGCATGAATTAACACATTATAAAAGAAAAGATTTGTTGTTTAATTATGCATTATTAAGTATAACAGTAATACATTGGTTTAACCCATTTGTGTGGATATTTTTCAAAAAAATAAGGCAAGATGTAGAACTTGCAACAGATGAAATGGTATTAGAAAAGTTACAAGAAAATGAGAAGAAAGAATATGGTATGACATTAATAAAATCTTTACAAATATTCCAAGAAGAGCCATATACAGCAAAAATATTATGTGTTACAGATGAGAATAAAAATATGGAAAGACGAATTAAAATGGTTAAATTATCAAATAAATTTAACAAAAATAAAATTTTAATAGCTATAATATCTTTAATGGTAATCATTGTAGGAGTGATATTATTTTTTACACAAAGCAATCAATATAATTCAACAAAGATTAATGATGAAACACCTAAATATGAATTTAGAACGTTTAAGCCATCATTCAAATCAACAAGTGATAGAGACTATGATGATTATGACTTTACACAAGATATGACATATATGGACAAAATATATTATAAAAAAATAAACACATATGATGAATATGAAAAAGAAAAAGCAATGTGGAAAGATATTATTGATATGACAGAATCTGATTTTAAAGATAATTTTATGGTTATAACTGCAATTGAAAATACGAGTATGTTAGGGTTAACAGTAGAAAAATTAGAAGCAGATAACAACAATTTATATATAAGTCTTATTCATTATCCTGATGGGGTAGAATATGATGAAAATCAAACATGTATATCATATAAAATTTCTAGAGAATTAGAAAGAGATAATATTTATGTAGTAAGAAACTTGAGAGATACAGAAAAAGATATGAGTGATGAATTAAAACTTATTCCAAATAGTTATAGTGATTTCTTTAAATATTCATATAAAACTAAAGAATACAGAGAAAATGAGAAAAAACAACAGAATGATCCAAATTCAAATTTGCGACTAGCACAAGTTGATTGGCAAGATTATAATGGAATAAATTTTGCGATAGCTAAGAATACTCCAGAGATAGATTTTTCTAAATGGAATGACCTTGGAAATGGATTTTATAGTATCGCAATTACAGATTATAGTGATTATTTAAAAATGATTAACAATTATAATGCACCACGAATTAAGTGGTATGAATTTGAATATATTTATGCTATAATAATTGTCAGAACAAATACAGATAATACAATTCTTGTTGAGGGAATTGAAGAGGAAGACGGAAAGTCGTATTTAAATGTTAAAACTGGTGGGTGGTTAGATGTAACAGAAGATTTTAGATATCCTGCAATGTGTGTGGCTGTGCCTAATTATAGAAGTTTGGAAAATAGTTTTTTAAATGTTAGAACAAAGTAAAAAAGGAAGATGATATATGAAGAAAATAGTAAAAATAATAACTATTATAATGATTATAGTAATTATAATATGTGGTATATATTATGCTTTAAATAAAAATTATTTCAAAAAGAAAAAAGCAGTAGAAGATGATGAAAAAAATTACGGAGAAGAATATATGGAGTTCAAGAGTACAGTTTATAAAGAAAATCCGGAGCGAATAATTATAAAAAAACAAGGAACAACAAATGAATTTTATATATTTGATAAAAGCAATAAAGAATATGAACATATATTAAAAGTCGCTTTGGATAGGATGTATTATTCATTTAATCAAGATCCTAATAATTGGTCATTTACACCATATTTAATAGAAGATATATCAAACTCAATTGAAAATTTTATAATATTTGATTATGATGATTATACCAATAATAAAGATTACATATATGATACAGATTTTAATAGAGATATATTTTTAAGATTTTCAAATGGAACAAGGTTATACAGACTGATTGATTATTTGACAGAGAGAGAACATAAATATACTATTAATAAGTTAAGGGAAAAAATATCAAAAGAAGAATTTGTCCCAGCTAGTCAAATACTTTCAGGATTTAAATATATGAACCCTACTTCATTTGCAGATTAGAAAGGATGAGCATATGTTTTTTGTAAATATTACAGTTGCATTATGCATAATAGGAGGAATATTTTTAATAGCAGGACTAGCTATAAAAAATAAAATTGTAAGAAATATTGGAATACTAATATTTGTAATTATAATGATTTTCTGGATTGGATTCTATATATGGGCATTTGTAGATGCGGGGGAAGAAGCAGATAGAAAATTTGGAAAAGAAACAACAAATAATGTTAGTGAAAGTACAAGAGGTGAAGATATAACTAGTCGAGTTATATTAAATGATAACAGTATATATAAGTGTGGAATAATAAGAAAAATTAAAGATAATAAAATTACATTTATAGATAAAGAGAATAATTTATACATATTAGAAAATAAAGAGCAAATTAGGTATATAAATGGAAGAACTAGTGAACAGTGTGAGTTTAGTAACTTAAAAGAAGGCTTTTACATAAATATAAGTTATGATAGAACTTGTTATATCTATAAAAATATAACAGGAGAAGAACTAAAAAAAGAACTTCTAAAAAGTTTAGCTTTACCTGATGATGTTGATATATTAAGAACGAGTGTTGATGGAATAAAAGATGTAAAACAATTAGGAAATAATGAAGCACTAGTAACTTTTGAAATTTCGGATATTATAAAAGCTGAAAATTATCCTGAGCTAAATGATGAGGAACATAAATTTGAGGTGACTCTTAAGGTAAATAATAATACAAAATATAATTTGAATTTTCATGGACAAGATACTTATAATGCAGAAACAATTGAAAATTCAAAATGGTTGATGTTATATATTAGATTAGATGCTAATACTTTAGATGATGAATATCCTTGTATTTCGATGTTTGATTCATATAGTAATTAGAAAAAGGAACATTTGGGACCGGTTCTGTTTTGTCCCATTTTAAATTTGGAACATTTGGGACCGGTTCTGTTTTGTCCCATTTTAAATTTGGAACATTTGGGACCGGTTCTGTTTTGTCCCATTT
>CAKOYU010000003.1 GCA_934130975.1 uncultured Clostridia bacterium
TATAACATGAAAGGAGTTGCTTTGCTACAAAGCTAAAGCCTATGTTACTACCGGCATAGCCGGAAGGTTATTCATACTAAAAAAGAAAGAGAGATTTTGAATTTTCAAAATTTCTCTTTCTTTTCGTTGATCAATAGGTATGTCTCACTAAGCCAGCCAGAGAGCAACTCTTAAGCCTTCTTGATCGTCATCTAATTCTCTTTCTATTTCATGTCTAGTCGCTGCAGCATAACTAGAACCATATCCGCCTCCTCTTCGGATTCTTTTTCCTCCATTTGCTAACTCTTGGGTCATAGTATATACATTTCCTGTGAAATCGTATATACCATTGGTGCATGCCTCTTTGGTTTCACCAGTCTTTTTTAACCCTGCAGTCCCAAAAAATTCACCCATATCATCATAATGACCCCAGTTTTCTGAATTTTTGATGATTTCTTTTTCTGTCCTTGCTTTGGTCTGCAAAAACCACTGCAGTACCGAATCATATTCGGCACCATAAAGCATATGGCTTTTTACATGATTTTCATTAATCATGTTGCTTGCTAAACCTTTAGCATAGTCAAACTTGAGGTTAACCCATGGATACTCTCCTGCTACTGATTGCGCAGCCCCACTTCTTTTATTGTGGGATATTGTATACCGAGAAATATAAAATCCTCCATATTTCTCTACACTCTGGTACTGGGCTTTCAATTCACTTTTCCAATTTTCGAAATATTTATTATCCCAAAAAGCCTTCTCAAACCGTCTTCTACCAAACTGCTCTTGGAAAGTGATCCCACCTAGTGTGGCATTTCTTTCCAAGAATCCAACTGGAACCCAGACAAATTGACTTCTGTCATATTTGTCTAGGTGTTCAATTACGAACCCTTTTTTCCACTTTCCCTCTACATAGAAGAAACCATCTGGAATTGGTGGATTTTTGTAATCGCCTATCACTTGCCGATTCTGTTTTGAAATGAAAACCTCTGGTTCTGAGGTTTCGGAAACTGAAACCGAATCTGAATCTGAAATTGACTCTTTTTTCTTTTTGCCACTTTTTTCCTTGACTTGTATCGTCTTTATCTGTGGCTCATCACTATTACTACTAGTGTCTTGGGCAGTGGCAATAATAATTAATTTTTCCTTTTTCTCTTCTACTTTAAACTGAATGCCATCACCTTTTAACACAATTTTCTTATACTGTTTCATTGTTTATTCCTCCTTTTGTCTGCTCTACAGTATTTCTACATGGCTTTTGCCATTTACATAACAATTATATCATATTTGTTTTATTTTGTAAATAGTTTATTAAGTAAACCAGTAGTGACGAATAAAAATTTTTTTCTTAGAAAATTAAGTTTTTTAACGTTTATTTTTTAGATATTCTTCGCAATGTAGTATTATCAATGCTTTCAAAGTTGTACTTTTTTTATAAAAAGCCTGCAAAGTCCCTATATGATATTTGCAATTCCATTTTGTATGTGATAAACTTGACATTGTATCATATGTAGTACTTTCTTCTTTAGTTTTCTTACTGAATATACTATTCATGATACGCAACTCCTTTCATTTATTTTATCATTTATGCGTCGAAACATATTGATATTATAACATGAAAGGAGTTGCTTTGCTACAAAGCTAAAGCCTACTATACTACCGGCACAGCCGGAAGTTTATTTAACAATAAAAAAGAAAGAGAAATTTTGAATTTTCAAAATTTCTCTTTCTTTTCGTTAGATTACTAGGTAGATCTCACTCCAGCCAAAGAGCAACCCTTAAGCCTTCTTCATCACTCTCTGAATCCATTCTTATTTCGCTCCTTACAGCCGCAGCATCACTACTACATGAGCTACAGTTATATCCTCCTCCTCTTATGACTCGCTTTCCTCCTTTTGTTAATTCTTGGGTCATAGTAAATACATTTCCTGTGAAATCGTATATACCATTGGTGCATGTTTCTTTGATTTCACCAGTCTTTTTTAAATTAGAAGTTCCAAAGAATGACCCCCAATAATCATAGTGTCCCCATGTTCCGGAGTCTTCGATGATTTCTTTTTCAGTCCTTGCTTTGGTCTGCAAGAACCACTGCAGTACAGAATCATATTCGGCACCATAAAGCATATGGCTTTTTACATGATTTTCATTAATCATGCGACTTGCCACCCCTTTAGCAAAGTCATAATTCATTTCGACCCACGGATACTCTCCTGCGACTGATTGCGGAGCAGCGGTTCTTTTATTGATAGATATGGTGTAACGAGAAATATAAAATCCTCCATATTTCTCTACACTCTGGTACTGGGCTTCCAGCTCTCCTTCAAAATTTTCGAAATATTTATTATCCGAAAAATCTTTTTCTATGAACCTTCTTCGCCCAAACTGCTCTAGGAAAGTCCTTCCATTTAGTGTAGCATTTTTTTCCAAGAATCCAACTGGAACCCAGACAAATTGACTTCTGTCATATTTGTCAGAATGTTCGATTACGAACCCTTTTTTCCATTTTCCTTCAACATAGGAAAAACCTTTTGGAATTGGTGGATTTTTGTAATCGCCTATCACTTGCCGATTCTGTTTTGAAATGAAAACCTCTGGTTCTGAGGTTTCGGAAACTGAAACCGAATCTGAATCTGAAATTGACTCTTTTTTCTTTTTGCCACTTTTTTCCTTGACTTGTATCGTCTTTATCTGTGGCTCATCACTATTACTACTAGTGTCTTGGGCAGTGGCAATAATAATTAATTTTTCCTTTTTCTCTTCTACTTTAAACTGAATGCCATCACCTTTTAACACAATTTTCTTATACTGTTTCATTGTTTATTCCTCCTTTTGTCTGCTCTACAGTATTTCTACATGGCTTTTACCGTTTACATAACAATTGTACCATATTTGTTTTATTTTGTAAATAGTTTATTAAGTAAACTATTTAATTTTTATACCTTTTGTCCCTTTATTTACTCTCTTTTAAATACCATAAGCTTTAAATGAAATTACGAATGTACATGTAGAAATTTTAGAACTTATATTTAATCGTGCGGAAAGAGTTCACGATAATCGTTTATTTATTAACTCAAATCATATTTCACATAACAATTTCAACATTAAACACCTTTCCACTACCATCAAGAACAATTTTATTTTCATGTTCAGTACCATCAAGAAAGACCTTAACAACACCTGTATTCTTTCCATCTAGATTCTTAACAACAATATTATAAATACTATTACCAAATTTATATTTAATCTCAAATTCGTTCCAAAACTTAGGAATACAAGGATTAAAACTCATAGTATTATGATAAATATTTAATCCTAAAATATATTGAATTCCAGCCAAGTAATACCAACTACTAGAACCTGTATACCAAGTCCATCCACCTGAACCAGCCAAATTTTGAGCACCATACACGTCTGCTGCAAGTACATATGGTTCAACTTTGTATTTGTTTGCTGATTCTTTTGTTTTTGCATGTTCTATTGGTGTTATCATTTTATATAATTCTACTGCTTTATCTCCTTTTCCAAGCATTGCTTCTGCAATAATTGCCCAAATGGCAGAGTGTGTATATTGACCACCATTTTCTCTAACACCTGGAACATAAGCTTTAATATATCCAGGCTCAAGCTTGCCCTTTTCAAAAGGAGGATCTAATAATTTAATAATTCCACTTTCAACATCAACCAAATGATTTTCTAAACTTTCCATTGCCTGCTTTTGTTTTTCTTCATCACCTGCACCAGAAATTACAGACCAACTTTGAGCAATACTGTCAATTCTACATTCTTCATTTTCCATACTTCCATAGACGTCACCATTATCAGCAAAAGCTCTTTTAAACCATCTACCATTCCATGCATTTGTATTTAAGTTTACTTGCAACTTTTTCGCTATTTGTTTGTATTGCTCAACAGCCTCTAAATCATTCATATATTCTGCAATTGAAATGAATTGATTCAAAATTTCATATAAGAAAAATCCTAGCCATACACTTTCTCCTTTACCTTCTGGTCCTATATTACTAAAACCATCGTTCCAATCACCTATTCCTATTTTAGGCAATCCATGTTCTCCAAAACACCAGTCATTATCACTAATTCCACAAGCTCTATCAATTGCCTTTTTGCAATGTTCATAAATACTTCCTTCAATATTTGAAGTCAAATATTGTTCATATTTTTCTTTTTCATTTTCACTTAACTTTGCTCCTTGCAAATATGGTGTAACAATATTTAAAATCCCATAATTTCCAGTGTGTCTAATATATTTTATAACCATATATGGAAGCCACAATAAATCATCAGAAAACTTAGTTCTTATACCTCTATTATTTTCCTCATGCCACCAATGTTCAACATCTCCTTCTATAAATTGATGTTTACTGTGTTTGATTATTTGATTATATAAAATATTAGTATCTAAAAATTTTGTACCATATGCATCTTGCAATTGGTCTCTAAATCCATATGCCCCTCCTGATTGATAAAATCCACTTTTAGCAAGTAATCTACTACTTATGGTTTGATACATTATCCAACCATTAAGCATTATATTTAAAGATTCATATGGAGTTTTTACTTGTAACTTTCCTAATAAATCATTCCATTTATTTTTAACTTTTCCAAGTTCCATATTACAATTTTGTACTTTTGAGTATTTATATGCAATATCTTTTGCTGAAACTAAATTCTCTTCTGCACCTAAAATTATAGATATTTTCTTATCTGAAAAACTTTCTATTTCAACTTCTAATTCTATTGCAATACAAGATTTTTTTCCAATCCCACTATCATTATCAAGTCTAATTTTGTTTATTCCAAATGTCTTTTTATTTCCTGTAAATGATTTTATTTTCTCACTACTAGAAACATATATTGTGTCATTAAACTCATCAACATTATAAAGATTTTTTGCTATTATCATATTCGAATTTTCTTCATATTTAAGTCTTATATAAGTATCTGACTTTATTTCATCTTCTCCTATTACTGGTTTAACATAGTACAAAATTTTTAATTTTTTCTTTTTGGGTGCATTATTTTTTAATGTTAAAATATTGATTTTACAGCTTTCTTCTTGTGGTACAAATACTTCTAATTCTTGCGTAATTTCATCACTTGAATGAATATATTTAGCATATCCAAACCCAAATACTGCATTATAATTTTTGTCATCTGGCATAGGCATTGCAGTTGCTGTCCATATACGTCCATTTTCTTCATCTTTTAAATAAATTATTTCTGATGGAATATTACTACATGCACTATTTTGCCAACTTGTGATTCTATTTAATCTACTATTTTTGTACCAAGTATATCCTCCACCACTTTCTGTTACCACACTACCGAATTTTTCATTTGCAATTACATGACTCCAAGTTGTTGGCAATTTATTTTCTTTATTTACTCTTATAACATATTCTTTTCCGTCTTCTGTAAAGGCTCCATATTCATTATAATATTTAGGTTCATTCATATTATTTAAAATATCTATATCTTTTGTATTATCTTCTTCTGTGGTTATTTCTTTTGTATTTTCAACAACTCTATATTCGTCTAGTACATCCTCTTCCATGTCTTTTATAATGTTTCGTAAATTTCCTAAATGACTGTCTATTACTAAACTTGATACAAACTTTATTAAATTTACATCTTGTACATCCATTTCACTTTTAGAAAGCACAAAAATTCCACCATAAATATTTTTCATATATGCTAAATGGCTATTTAAAATAACTCCTTCAATTTCATCTTTTATATAGTTTTCGTAACTGTAGTTTTCTTCATCTATTATTACCATCTCAACTTGCACATTTTTAGTTCTAAAAAATTCATATGCTTTTATAATTTGTTTAACAACATAAATGTCATTTATATATTTAATTGTAACTGTAATTATAGGCAAGTCACCAGAAATACCGTATTTCCATAAGTCTTTTTGTTCATAAGTTTTGTATGCTAATTTAGCATTATTTTTTAGTGGATTATCAAACAAAATATATGATAATATTGTTTGATATATATCCATATCTTTTCCTTTAATTTCTAGATATCTTGATTCTGCTTCTGTTTTAGCTTTCACAATCTCAAATTCTCTGCCCACATTTTCCATTATTTTGTATTTTTCTATATTTTGAATCGCTAGCTGTTCTTCATATTCAACTGATAATATTAAATCAACATATACTTTTTGTTCTGGTTGAATTTTGATTGTATTTTTTAATGCGACTATCCCTTCTGTAGTAAGTCCTATTTTTTTAGACAATGGAGTTGAATTTTGAACAGCTTTTGGTATTCCAAAATTATTTCTTCCAGTAAATTTTGCTCTATCTATTTCATATTCTGTTTCTCCTATTTTCTCACTATTTGTTTGCATTTTTGCAATTAAATATAATTCTTTTTGATGACTTTCTCTGTTCTTTCTTTTTACTGTTAAATAATCATTTTCTTCATCATATCTATATACTAAAAATAGATTGTTAAATGCTTGGTGTGCATAATCCTGCTCTTTTTTTGAAAGTACAGGCTCAAAATATGATGTTACTTCTAATATTTTTTCTTCTCGTGTTTTATTTTGAATTTCAAGTCTTCGTATTTCAACAGGTTCATTTGCATCAACAGTAACTTTGAATTTTGTTTTTATTTCTTCTTCTGTTTTCTCAAATTGATTTCTATCTGGCATAAATTGAACTGTAAATTGCTCACAATTCTTATCATCTGTTGCAGACCAAATTTCATTTGATTTTATATCTTTTATATAGAAAAATATCCCTTGATTATAATCATCTGTCCTTTTAAATCTATTTATATAGTTTTCTTCAAATTTGCTTACTCCACATCCCAGCTGATTCATTGCTACAACATATTTTTCATTTCCTATTACATTTCCTCTGATTACTCTCTCATCTATTTTGTTATATTCTCTTACTGTATAATTTTCGTAATCTTGATATCTAATTTTTTCTGGTTTTTCTTTTGATTCTTTTGTTATTATAAATGTTTCTGGCATTCTTTCTTGTAATAAAATGCTTACTGCTTCTATTTCTGGGTTTTTCATAAATCTTTTTTGAAAGATTTGATTATTAAATAAGTTGTTTATAGATAATAATATCAGTGCCTGATGATGTGCCATATATGTTTTTACAGGTATTGATTTTTGACCTTTTGTAAGTCTTTCTGGTGTGTAATCTATTGATTCATAAAATCCATATTTATCATACATTCCTTGTTTTTCTAATTGTTTTAAATTTCTTATTACTGCTGTTGGCATATCTGTTATTGCTAATACACTTCCATAAGTTGCACTTACCATTTCATCTGCTAATCCTCTTTTTAGACCTAACCATGGTATTCCAAATGCTTTATATTGATAATTTGAATGCAAGTCTTTTAAATTAAATGCCGCTTCTGATATTCCCCAAGGTATTCCTAGCTTTTGGCTATATTCAATTTGATTCATTATTGCAAATCTGCAAGATTCGTCTAATAAACTTCCTTCATATCTTGGTATATTGATATTTGGCATTAAATATTCAAATGCTGTTCCAGACCATGATATAAGTCCTTTGTATTTTCTTAATACTGTTAAAGTTCTGCTCAAATTATTCCAATGTTTTGATGGTACATCATTTTTAGCTATTGCTACTAAACTTGCTTGTCTTGCTTCTGATGCTAATAAATCATAATATGAATCTGTCAATTTGTTTTCTTCTATATTAAATCCTATTGAAAATAATCTCTGCTCTTCATTATATAATACTTTAAAATCTGTATTTTCTATCATTTCAGTTAGTTTATTTATCATATCCTCTATTTCGTCTGTTTTGTCTAGTTCCTCTAAAAAAGCTCTTGTTGTATACATATACCCAACTAAATTTCCACTATCTACTGTTGAAATATATCTTGGTATTAAAGGTTTCATCGTTTTTATATTGTACCAATTGTATAAATGTCCATTCCATTTTGGTAAATCATATACAACATTTATTAGATTTTTTAGCCTATCTATACTTGATTCCAAACCTTCAAATCCTAAGTCATAACTTGATATTATTGCTAACATTGAAAGTCCTATATTTGTAGATGATGTTCTTGGAACTACTACTTGCTTTCTGTCTTCTTGATAATTATCTGGAATCATATAATTGTTTTCTGCTGTTAAATAGTCTTTAAAAAATTGCCAAGTTCTTTGTGCAATTTCTTTTAGATATATTTCATCTTCTTTCGCTATTTTTTTCTTGTTATTTTCAGGCACTTTGCTTATTTTATACATGATATAAGGAATAGTTATCCACAAAATTCCAATAATTGTTAATAACTTTCTTTCAAAACCTATTAAAATTGCTAATATTCCGAATATTACATTTATAGCCATCTTTTTATAATAATTTTCAAATGTAGTTTTAGATTGTTTTTCTGCATCTTCTGATGTCATCCATTCTAGCAAATGTTTATGAGAAATATTTACTCTATATATTGTTTTACAAATTGCTTTTAATTCTACATATGCCTTATATGGTACACAGCCTACTGTTAAAATTGCCCTATATATTGCACCTTTTACTCCTGCAATATGTGGTGTAAATGTTTTTTGCTTTTTCTCTCCTTCTTTTCTTGAAAATGCTAATGTTAAAATCTCTAATACAAATGGATATATAACTATTCCAAGTGAAGTTAATACCAGCCATTGGCTCTTTGTACATATTCCCCAGATTAGTAGAACTATTATTGCTATTTCAAATAAACTTCTTCTTAAATTATCAAATATTTTGAATTTTGAAAGTGTATTTAATTTACTTTTTAGCCATCTTGTAATCTGCCAATCTCCTCTTGTCCATCTTGATAATCTATTCATAAAACTCGCATATTTTGTTGGATATCCATCCATTAGCATTATATCTGACGCTAGTCCACACCTTAAATAACTTCCTTCTAACAAATCATGGCTAAGTACTGTATTTTCTGGAATTTCTTGTTTTAGCACTTTTGAAAATACTTCAACATCATATATTCCTTTTCCTGTAAAAATCCCTTCTTGAAAGTTATCTTGATATACATCTGATATTGCATTTGTATAATTATCTATTCCTCCTGCTCCTGCAAAGATTTTGGTAAATAAATTCGTATGACTAATATTTAAATTTATTCCTACTCGTGGTTGTATTAGTGCATGACCTTTTACTACTATCCCATTCTGAATTTCTGGCCTATTTAATATATGTGACATAGCTCCAACTAGTTCAAATGCAGTATTTAAAACCAAGTCTGTATCAGCATCTAATGTTATTACATATTTTATTTGTGGTAATTCTTGTTGATTTATTGTATTTATTTTAAATTTATTTTTTTCATTTTTTAAGATATATTCATTAAATTGTGTAAGTAATCCCCTTTTCCTCTCCCAACCTAAATATTTATCTTCTTTTTTATTGTATTGTCTTTCTCTATAAATAAAATGGAAGATTGGAAATTCATTTTGTGAATATTTTTCGTTTAAAATTGCTACTTGTCTTAGCCCTTCTTCTATTACTTCTTTATCAAATGTTTCATCTTTTGTAGTACTTTCAGAACAGTCGCCTAATAATGCAAAATACAAATTTTTGCTTTTATTAGCCAGATAAAATACTTCCATTTTGTTAAATAACTCTTGCACTTTTTCTTTTGTTTTTATAACTGTTGGTATTACTACAAATGTTGCATTTTCTTTTGTTATTCCATTTGCTAATTCCATCTTTGGTATTATTTTTGGTTTTACTATTTTTCCTAATATATATTGGATTGTTTGATTTATAAATTCTGATATTGGTATGATTAAAAATATTGTTGTTAATATAAATTTAGTTAGATTTTTTTCGTTTACTCCTGCTAATATAATTGATAATCCTAATGTTAATATAAAAAATGTTATGATATAAATTTTTGATTTTGTTTGTGTTTTTAATATTTTTTCTTTATATTGTAATTTATTATATAATTCGCTTCTTCCATCATCGATTAAATAATATCCTATATGGCTCTGTTTACTTTCTCTTTCTGCATTATTACACAATTCTATTGTTTTTCTGGCTATATATATTTCAGACATTTTCGTTTTTTGTGCTATTTCTTTTATTGTATTTCTATAATATTCTTTTGTTTTATATTCCATTTTGTCATATACGCCTGCTGGATCATTACTTAAAATTCCTTCTACTCCATTGATTTTTTCAAATATATCTAAAAAATTTATTCTTTGAATTTTCTTTATGCTTGTTATACAATTTCCTATGGTTATTTTTCTTATTGCTGTTGCAAAATGTTCTTTTTGTATTGCATCAGATACTGTTATTCCTAGTTTTTCTACCTCTTCTTCTAAAATATTTAGATATCCATATGCTTTTTTTCCATATTTTTTTAATGAATATGACATGTATTCTATAAATGGATATTTCATATTTCTTACTTCATTACCTTTTAGCCTCATTCCAGAAAATTGATTATATTTTAATTCACTTTTGTCTTTCTTTTCTACTAGTCTTTCTATTATACTTTTTACTTTATATTTTTGAATTTGGCTACTATATATTTTTTCACATATATCTGAAATGTTTTGTATTATTGCAATTTGTAAAAATACTCCTATATTCCATATTTCTTCCATATTTAAAGTTTTTTTGGTTTGATATGCTTGTAAATATTTTTCTAAGTTTTCTCCATTTATTCTATTATCTGTATATGCTACTATTTCTGTTGCTAATACATATATTCTTGCAAATCCTGTATATTTGCCATTTTGAATTCCTACAAAATTTGTATATTTTTTCAATGTTATTTCTTTTTCTATCTGTCTTACAGATTCTTCGACTATATAAAAGTTATCTAATATCCATTCTCCTGCTGGATGTATATTTATTCCTAATTTTATATGTTCATTTAATAGATTATATGTGCTTTTTATTAATGTGTAGTTTGTTAACATTTGTGGTATTGGATATGTGCTTTTGTCTGATTGTTGTTTTAGGGTATGTTGTATTGCTATTTTTTCCATGTGTTTTTTTAGTTGCTCTTCGTCTAATATTGCTCCTTCTATGTCTAATTTTTGATATTTTTTCAAAAAAATCCACTCCTTGCAAATTTTATGTTTTAAACATATTGTTTGCAAAAAGTGGTATTTTATACATTATCATCTTTCATCATTTTCCATTTGATCTACTGTTTTATTATTTTGTTTATAATCAAGTACATGTTCTAACAGATTTGCTTTTTTACTTGTTGAATCTACTCTAGTATCTTCAATCGAGCTCATTAATTCATATACATCTCTTGTTATTGGCCCCATTTTTGAAAGTATTGATTCATAATCTTTCATTTCAGAATATTTATCTCCTATAATAACTTTTCTCATTTCATCTCCAGTAGACATTACTGCATCTAGTACAGTTCCATCCTCTACTCTGCTTACTCTATATACAAGTTTATTCTGTAAATCAGTATATTCGTGTCCATCATTTGTTATAGCACTTTCTGTATTAGCAGGTAAATCACCATGAGTTACAATAGTTCCATCATCAAGTTCATATACATAATTCTGTGAAGAAGTCTGAATTTGTATGTCTGCAGTTGTCAATTTATCATCTCCTGTTGCTTTTTCATATTCTTCTATATACATATTTTTAAAATAGTTAAGAACATCCTCTTTACTTTCTAATTCATTAATTTCTTTTTCTTCTATACTTTCTTCTTTTTCTGTTTCAATTGTATAATCCTTGTCATCTACCTTAATACTATTTCTCCACTCATCTTTAGTATTTTGGAGATTTTCTGTTTTTACTCGATTTTGCTCATTTCCATCAGGCAAAGCTTTGTACCTTTCGACTCCAGCAATTGCTAATAGAGCACTTAAAGTTACTCCAAATGTTGCAATCTTAGTTCTACGAGCTACTTTTTTTACAATTTTATGTTTCTCTTCTTTGGTTAATTTTCTTCCTAATTTTTGCTGTTGGCTTTTTATTTTTCTACTAGCTATTCCTCTAGTTTTATTTACAAAAAAACCTCTGCTTTTTTTCTTTCTATCATTTTCCATAAAACTTCCTCCTATGTAATTCACGTTATTCTTATATTACACTATAAAAATAAAAATGTCAAATTTGTTTTAATTTATATTCAAGTCCGGTATTTCTTTTTTTGCTATCAACATTATTAATCATATAATCAACAACTCTTTCATTACCAATAACAATAAGAAGTTTCTTGGCACGAGTCAAACCTGTGTATAATAAATTTCTTGTAAGAAGCATTGGTGCAGCTTGTGGCACAATCATTATTACAACATCAAATTCACTGCCTTGTGCTTTATGTATTGTAATACAATAACTGTGTTCTAATTGTTCTAAATCATTAAATTCATACCAAACCAATTTCTCATCATCAAATTTAACACATATATTTTTTTCCTTTTCATTTATATTTAAAATTGTTCCTGTTTCTCCATTGAATACTCCATTTCCAACTTCTACTTCTCCATTTTCTTTCTTTTCCCAGTAGATGTCATAATTATTTTTAATTTGCATTACCCTGTCACCAATTCTAAATATTGCTCCCATACTATTTTTTTCAGCTTCTCCTTCTCTATGTGGATTAAGCTCTTCTTGTAATGCTTTGTTCATTTCTTTTGTTCCAAGCATGCCTTTTTTGGTTGGGCTTAAAACTTGAATGCTTTCAAAAAAATCATAATCACCAAATTTCTTTAATCTTCCATTACATAATGATAATACTTGTTTTAATACTTTTTCTTGATTATTTTCTTTTATAAAGAAAAAATCTTGTTTAGAGTCTTCTTCCATCTCTTTGTCTTCTTTGCTTATAAACTTTTTACCACTATTAACTCTATGTGCATTAACTATTATTTTACTTTTAGCAGCTTGTCTGAATATTTTATCAAGATGTACTGTTGTTATTTTTTCTGATGATATTAAATCTTTTAATACACTTCCTGGTCCTACTGATGGTAGCTGATCACAGTCCCCTACTAATATTAGTTTTGTTCCTTTATATATACAGTCAAGCAAATAGCTCATAATAAACATATCAACCATTGATACCTCATCAACTATTATTATATCTCCATCTATTGGAGCTCCTTGATATTCATTATCTTTTTTAAATAATGATTCTTCATCTACTTTTCCAATTTCTAATAATCTATGTAGTGTACTTGCTTCTTCTCCTGTCGTTTCTGTCATTCTTTTAGCAGCTCTACCTGTTGGAGCACATAACACGATTTTATATTTTTTCTGCTTATATATTTCTATTATGCTTTTAATTATAGTTGTTTTTCCTGTTCCTGGTCCACCAGTTATTATTGTTACATTATTATCATTTATTGCTCGTATTGCCTCTTTTTGTTTTTCTGATAGTAATATATCTGTTCTTTCTTCAACCAATTTTAATTCTTTTTCTATATTAGATACTTTTTTTACATTTTTATATCTATCTAGACCTAATATATTTTGTGCAATTTTATTTTCTGCATTATAAAATGAATATAAATATATCCACTTTTCTTCCTCTCTGTCTTCTACAATTATTTCGTTATTTACTTTTAAATTTATTATTCCGTCTTCTATAATAGCTTCATTTACATTTAAAAGATTTTTCACATATTCTATTAGATTTTCTTTTAATGTACAACAATGTCCATTATATGTAATTTTTATAAGTGCATATTTTATACCACTTTTAACTCTTTTTTGATTTTCCTTTTCTACACCTAATTCAATTGCCATTTGATCGATTTGTTTAAAATCTACACCTCTTGATATATCAATTAATATATATGGATTAGCCTCAATTTCTGCAATAGCATTTATTCCTAATAAATCATATACTTTCTTGGCACTCTCTGCTCCCATTCCAAATCTTTCTAGGAATCCAACAATTTGCCAAACCTCCCAATTTTCTATAAAGCTTTCAGAAATCTCTACTGCTTTTGTTTTAGTTATTCCTTTTATTTGAGCTAGTTTTTGTGGTTCATATTTTAAAACATGTATTGTATCTTCTCCAAACTTATTTACAATTTTTGATGCAGTTGCTGGTCCTACTCCTTTAATATTTCCATTTGCTAAATAGGTTTCTAATGCTCCTAATGTTTTTGGCATTAACTTTTCAAATGTTTCTATTTTGAATTGCTCACCATAGTCTTTATGTTCTACAAACTTTCCAACAATCTTTAACGTATCCCCTTTTTTTATAAACGGCAAATACCCTACTACTGTAAACTGCTCTTCTTCTGTTTCAAATACTCCTACTACATAGCTATTGACTTCATTTTGGTATATTATTTCTGCTAATACTCCTTCGATTTCTTCCACTATTGATTTCTTCCTCCTAAAAATATCTCTTTGCTCAACTTTTATTTTTCGAAGTAATTACTTATTCCTTGTAAATCCTCAAAATTATGTTGTCTTAATATTTCATATGTAATAATTGCAACTGAATTTGATAAATTAAGTGATCTTAATGTTGGTAACATCGGAATTCTTATTGTTTTTTTGTCTAAATACTTTTCTAAAAGCCATTCTGGTAGTCCTTTAGTTTCTTTTCCATATAAAACAAATACCTCTTCCATTTTTGAATAATCTATATCTGTATATTGTGTTTTTCCTTTTGTTGTTGCAAAAAACATGTTGTTTTCCTCTGGTTTATATTTTTCTAAAAATTTTTCTAATGAATCATGTTCTTCTATATCTAGTTTGTCCCAATAATCTAACCCTGCTCTTTTTAATGTTTTTTCGTCTATTTGGAATCCTAATGGATGTACTAAATGTAACTTTGCTCCTGTTATTGCACATGTTCTTGCTATGTTTCCTGTGTTTTGTGGTATTTCTGGTTCTACCATTACTATGTTTAGTTTCATTCTTGTTCACTCTCTTTCTAAAATTCTTTGTTTATTATACTACATTTTCTCTTTAAATAAAAGATATTTTGCTACAAAAAAACTCCCATAAAATGAGAGTTTTTCTATCTTGTATTTTTTAAATAAGTGGATGCTTAAACGGACTTCCAGAAAAGATTTTTTGTTCTATTTGATAAATTATTTCATTAAAATAAATAATTATATCATCTTTACTTTCAAACATGCAATTCAAAATCATGTCAAATTCTTTTCTATCATTCAAATTATTGATAAGTCTTTTCAAACTTAATTGCGCTTCTTTAGCCATATCAAATGCTTTTATCTTTTCATAATATATATCTGATATCTTCCCTATAACCTTGTATTCATATTCGATATGACTTATTGAAATACACGAACACTTTTTTTCTTGTCTTACTTTTGCTAAAACTTCTTCGTATAAACTTAAAGTTCCTTGCCAATCTCCTGTTTTATCATAGATTCTAGCTATTTCATATAATGCTTTATAATTTTTATCTAACAAATATGATTTCTTATAATACTTATATGCTTTTTCTGAATTCCGATGATTTATTTCTAAATCTTTTGCAATATGATACAATAATCCAGCAGTATAATCTTCTGAATCAATACTTTCAAAAAAATGTATTCTAGTTCTTTTTTCTCCAAACCCCATTTTACAAATTTCTGCATTTAAAACAAAATATGCAGTAGAATTTGCAAGATGCTTTCTTATATATGTAAAAAGATATTGTTTCTGCATAACAAATATATGATACATTTCTTCATCTCTATCATCTTCGTTTTGCTTGTATTCTACACTCTTCTCAATATAATAATAATAAATTTTAGCAAAAGCACTATACTTGTTTTGCATATTTTTCATTTCAATATCATCTATAGCCTTGGCACATGCATCACAAATTCTATTATCCCATATACATTTTTCATAGCCTTCAAAAGTTTTCTTTGTGGTTACTACAGAAAATAACCATGTCATTCCCCACAATTCATATCTTAAGAAAATATCATACAGTTCATATAAATCACTTGATTCTTCATTTGATTCTGTTAAAATCCAAAATGCTCTTTGAGCATTTTTTCTCATCTGTGCTTTCTGCCAACTTATTACTATTATATCACTCCTATTTTGCTCATATGGTTCAAGCATATTATATAATTCCTGTGATACAAGATATACTGTTTGTGGCATTTCATCTGATTTTATTTGCATTTTGTCTTTTTCTGACAAAATGTATAATCTAGGCCGCTCGTCATCCTCTTGATTTTGATTAGAGTCTTGTGGCATTACCCATACACCACAACTATCAAAAAAATACTTCCACATACAAAAAGTAACGTTTTCTTCCTTGCTGTAAATAATTCTTACTGTTTTCATTTTCATTCTCCTTATGTTGTGTTTTGGTTTATTAGTTAAAAATTAATTATTATTTAACTTTCTACATTTTTTCATGTTTTATTATATTTTATTTCTATAACTTTGTCAATTTTTAGGATATTAACATAGCACTCTTATTATAAAAGCTACCATTTATTGTATGGTAGCTCCTTATATTTGTGCTTTTTATTTATGAGATTTTTTTCGTCAATTCTAATAAACTTATTTCATCTTCAAGTTTTTCATCTTGTATTTTGGCTTCTTCTATAAATAATTTTCTAACTCTTAATAAATCTTCTCTATCAATATCATTTAAATCTATTGTTTGCTCTTTTATTCCATTATATAGCTCAAATATTCTATTTTTTTCTTCTATTCTATTATCTGCCTTTAAAATATTTAATTCTGTAATATCATTATTTAACTTATTCTGTTTAAGATTTATTTCTGATTTTAACATATCAATAGTCTTCTGTGCTTGATCTGTTGTCAATTCATTTAAATTGTATTCTGCTTTTTTTATTTTATTATATATTTCAAAAAATTCCTTTTTATCATTCTGTTTTTTTAGCTTTTCTTCATTCTTTTCTATTAAGTCATTTTCTTTTGGTGCTTCTAGTTGCTTTACTTTATTTTTCAAAATAATATTTTTAAAAAATTGTTTTATTTTATTAATAAACTCTTTCATTTTTACCTCTCATCTTATCTATCTTTGCATTAACCCTTTAACTTTTATCATCTTTTCCCTTAGTTCTTTATTTTTTTGTTTTTTATTTTTCTCACTTTTTATTTTGGTTGAAGTTTGTTTTAACATTTGATCTAATCCGTTTAACTCTCCTAAGAGTTCTGTTATCTCATTTAAATAGTTCTGCTCATTACTATATTTTTCAATTTTTTCTATTTTTTCAAGTTGTCCTTGATACTGTTCTATTTCTTGTCCTTCTGTTGCTTCTACATTGGAATCTTCTATAGTTTTTTCATCTATTTCTGGTCTCAGTCTTTTTTTATTTTTTTCCTCACTAAGATTATAATTTTCTACTTTGATTCCATCAACAATTTGATTTCTATCTCCGACATTTTCATATATTCCATCATATTTTTCCCATTCTTCAGAACCTAAATTCTTACTATATTCTATAATTTTTTTAGCTCTTGTTGGATGCCTTAGTTTTCTTAATGCTTTTGCTTCAATTTCACGAGCTCTTTCTCTTGATACATAAAATTGTTCTCCTGTTTCTTCTAGAGTTTTTGGTCTCCCATCTTCTAGTCCAAATCTTGATTTCAAAACCTTTTTCTCTCTTTCTGTCAAAGTATCTAGCACCTCATTCAAATCTTTATTAGCAACCATTCTTTCTGCCGCTATATCAGTTTTTATTGCATGTTCGCCCAAAACATCTTCTTCTCTATCTACATATATCCCATTTAAAATCTGTTTTCTATTCTCTTCTTCTATTCTTTCATCATCTAGTAACTCATTAATCATTTCTTCTTCATACTCACTATCTGATTTTTCCAGACTTTCTAAGCTTTCTGAACTATGAATATTTATATAGTTTTTTAAGCTATCAAGTCTTTTATTACTAATTCCTAATAACTCTTTAATTTCTTCATCTGTAGGTGTTCTTTTCTCACTCTTTAACATCTCTTCTTCAATCACTTGTAGTCTTTTCCATTCTCTTCTTTTTTGATCACTATTGTTGTCCATTTTTCTCCACTGTTTACTAGGACTATATCTTATTCTTGAAACAGCATATGTAGAAAACTCATAGCCACACTCAACATCATATGCATCAACAGCTGTTATTAAACTTTCTAATGCAATTTGTTTTAAATCATCTTCTTCAAATCCTAAATCTTTTATCTCATTTCTATATTCTTTAAAAACTGTCCATACTGCTAACCTCATATTATGTTCAATCAGTTTATTTCTTATATTTTGATATTCCTCAGATTCTTTATCTACACCGTCTTTTTTCATATTCTTTAATTTCATAAACAAATTACGTTGCTCTTCTTTATCTAATGGTTCTGGAAGTTTTATTTCTTCAAGTTTATCTAAATATTCATAATTTTCTAATTCTCCACTTAGAGTAATATTTGATCCTCTTATTATAATGTCATTTTGACTAGTCCATTCAAATGCAAAATCATATTCTTTATCGTTTTTACAAATATTTAATATTTTATTTATCGTTATTTTTCCTTTTACTGTTTGGTCTTTAAGCTTTTTTACTATTTCTTCTTTTCTTTCATCAGTTAAATTTATATCATCATCTAAGTCTTCATCTACATATTCATAGTCTTCAACCTTCATTTTTCCCCTCTTTTCTTAATTTTTTCTATCAATGACTAATTTCTCGATCATTAATGTTTTTTATGTTTTTCACGTATTGTTCACATGTTTTTCTAAAATTTTTTTTGTTATTAAATATGTCATTTAATATTGTTATTTCTCTATTACCAAGTTTTTCTATACATTTTTCTTCGTATTCAATAGCTATCTTTTTTTCATCTAAATCACTACTATTAGATAATGCTTTTCTTTCATGTACCTTAAAGAATTCTGTATTTTCTAAAATCACTCTTTTGATTTCATTCTGTTCTAGTTTTTCTGCTGATAATTTATATATAATTTTTAGTGGTTTATATAATTGACTATTTTTATCTTTTTTTATTAAACTAAACATTTTCTCTACATTTTCATCTTGTGAATATATATTAAATCTATCAGCTAAATCTTTTTCTTTTATATCTGTACTTTCTCTTGATGGATACTGTCCATTATGTTTTGTCATAAATTCTACTAGTTCTATTATAAATTCATTAACTTTGTTACTTTGTTCAATACTTGCATAACATGTATCAAATTGTTCTTTTTCTATATATCTCATTTTTCTACAAAAATTATTTAATGGCTCTTCTCCAAGCTTTTCTAATATTTTTTTATATTCTTCCATCTTAAAAGCCTCATATTTAAGCTGAACCAATTTCATATCTTTTGGCTTTAACTCCCTAATAATATTCATTATTCCTGTTTCTTCTAATCGTTCTGGATTGTCATTAATGTGTTTTTTCAAATATGTATTTATTTTATTCATTAATTCATATCTTACTTTTTGCTTTTCTTCAACATTTTTTTGTTTTATAGCATCAGATTGATTTAATAATTCAAATAGTTTTATGTTCTCTTTAATATCATATCGTCTTATTACCTTTTTAATAGCCATTTTTAAATACCCTGGAATCTCTTTTTTATTATCAATATAATTCTGTGATAATTCCATAATTTGATTTAAGTCATTTATATCAATTTTTTTATCAAATAAAACCTTTTCCCAAGCATTCAACTGGATTTTCTCTTCTAAACAAACTCTCTTTAATTGATCATCTGTTTTTTGGTCAATTTCAACTATTTTATATAGATATTTTTTTGTCAAATTTTTTTCATCTTCACTTTCAGAATCTAAGTCTGGTAATCTATGATTTTCTTTCACAAATTCAATAACTTCATTTATACAATTGTTATATGTTAAATTGATTTTCTCCTGAATGCTACTGCAATCATTTAATAATTCTTGCCTTTCTTCTATTGTCATAGATATTTTCTCGGGTAATATAATATTTAATTGTAATAATCTTTCAAATTGTTTATTATTTACAAAAGTATCGTATCTAGCAATTATTGTATATGCTTTTTTAGTATTTTCATTATTAAATAACTCAAAAGCATTTCCTCCATCTTTTATATATTGATTTAATATATCTATTGAATAATCAATCTTCGATTCAATAATTTTTTCTTCTGTTACTTCTTCTCTTATCTTTGATAAATTATCTAATATTTTCTTTGTTTCGTCCATTATTTTAAATTTTTTCAACACTTGTTCATATTTTTCTTTATTTTCTGGGCACTCTTTACTTCTTTTTTCAAATTCGTCATGTAATTCCTGATAGAGTCTTTCGATAGCCATATGATTCTTAAAATTGTTTACTAAGTCAAAAATCTTTATTTGTTTATTTCTTCCTGAAAATGATAGAACTCTTCCTATTTGTTGAAAATAAATTATTGGTGATGTAGTTCGTCTCAACATAAATATACCATCTATGTCATCAACATGTACTCCCTCATTTAATATATCTACACATAAAAGAACTGAAATTCCTTCTTTATCTTCATTAAAATCATCTAATGTTTGCTGATTTTTTTCTTTTGAATTAGTATCTATTCTTGAATGCACCTTATACTTTTTTATTGGACCTATATCTTCAAACCAGCTATCTACTTCTGAATAGTATTTTTCTAGTTCTCTTATATTATTACAAAATATTATGTATTTTCCATCTTTGCTTTTTATATATTTATTTACTAACTGTTTATTATCTAATTTCCCATTGTTTATTTGTTTTTCTATTTTATCTAACTTTTCTTCTAGCTTTTCTTTTTTCTTTGTTGGAAACATCCTTTTTAATTTTGACTTTATACTTTGTAATGTTGGTCTACAAGCTATTTTAGAATTAATATATGTTGGAACAGGCAGTAATCCTTCAAGCATTGCTTCTGACAATGATAATGTTGATGCAACATTTCCATCAAATATCTCCTGTGTCATATTTCTTTCATTATCTAAATATCTAATAGGAGTAGCTGTTAAGCCTATAAATTTTTTTCCATCATTTCTTTCTTTTAATAGCCTTTTAAGTTGCTTTATTTTTTGATATGTCTTTTCGGCTCCTGTCCTATGATATTCATCAAATATAAAACCATCATATTGTTCATATAGTTTTTCCATATCTTTTTCTAGTAAATTGTGATATATCATAGTATCTATATTAATATCATGAGGTGTAATTCCTATTTTATAGCAACTTTTTAACAGCTGATCTATAATAGGATATGTTGGCGCTATATATAAATATTTTTTATCTCTATGTTCATATAAATATTTTAGGACAATAAATGATTTTCCAGTGCCTGTTGCATGATTTATAGTTGTGCATTTACTATTTTTTAATGCTTCTATCAGCTTTTGATATGCTATTTCATTATGTTCAAACAATAATACTTTACTACTCATTTATGCCCCTCCTTTGCTTATATTTCTAATTCATCTATTGAATTATTTCTGTCCTCTTTTTGCTGTTTTAATGTATATTTCATTACTTTTTTACTTTCTTTATATTTTTTTATCATTTGTTTTACTTCTTTTCTTTTCTCTTTCTGCTCTGTTATTATTTTCCTCAATTTTTTTATATCTTGTATAACTTCTGAACTAGGTTCATCACTTTCCAAAATAGTATTGTTTAACTTTTCTTCCATTTCTTGAATTTGACGTCTTAATGTTTTTCTTACTTCTTTTAGATTACTTATAATTTGTTTAACATCTTCTATATTTTGTTCTTGTTCTATAATGTCATTTGTTGCTTCCTTTATTTCAGTATATTCTGTAATTTTTTTACCTTGTACTTCTTTTTCTGTTTCTATTTCTTGTTGTGGATTTTCTAATGTTTCAGCTGAATTATCTTGAATTTCTTCATTCTCTTGTATTTTATCTACTTGCTCTTTTTTAGTCAAATTCTCAATTTGCACTGAAATTTCGTCAACTTCTTTTTGATTTATGTTTTTATTTTTCAATAATGCCATTTTTAAAATTTCATTAATATCTTCATTTTCTAAATCTTGTATATCTGTATTTGCTATAATTTCATCTATTTGTTCTTTTACTTTAATAGCACTATAGTAATACTCTCCTATCTTTATTACCATTCCATCGTCAGTTTTATTTTCGTCTAATTTTGTGAAAATATTATTTGATATTTCTTGTTGTTCATCACTTAATTCTATTTCTTTATTATCTTGTTCAATATAATACTCATTGTCTTTTATTAATCCTTGTCCTTTAATTTTTCCTAATTCGTCCAAAACTTCTTTTTTGCTTATTCCATATCTAGCCATTAAACCAGGTTCTGATAGAAATAATTTTCCATTTATTTTTCTTTTTTCTTTATCTTGTACTATTAATGGATCATTTTGTTGTTTAAAAAGATTAATTCTCATATTTAAATTTTTGTTATTACTTGTAAAAAATTTGTTTTTTCCTGTTTTTGCTAAATCATACAAACCATTTTCTATTAATAAATCCATATTATTTTTTATATTTTTTGCATTCCCTTCAAATGCTACTCCTATATTATGATTTGTTAAATCTATTTTATATTCTTTTAAAACATTATATATTGCTTCCATCTTATCTGATTTAGACACTGTAAGAAAATTTGGATATTCACTAACAAGTTCTTTTACATTAATACCTAATTTGTCTATTTCATCAAACATTAACATTATATCAATTGCTTTTTCTGTATTACATCCTAATAATGTATTACATCTATAAAAAATATCTGTTCCAATTCCATATTTATTTGTTTTTATTGTTTCTATTATTTCTTTTATTGATTCAGGATTTCCCTTTTTTAGAATTGTATCTAGTTTAATCCCTTCTGGATTTATTCCTTCTTCTCTTAAAACTTCTATCATCTTTTGTTCTTTTTCTTTATATGGCAACTCTTCTATTATCTCTTCTTTTTCTTTTTGAACACCAGCAATTGCTATTTTATATCTTTGCTTATCATCTTCTGAAAGTTCATCAACATTAACATTTTTTAATAGTTCCGGACTAGCTTTGGAAAGCAAGTATACATCTCCTAAACGTACTCCATCATAATCTTTTACATCATATTTTTCTTTTACATCTTTAAGATTTCCTTTCCATCCCATATGCACTCCAAATTGTCCATATCCTGGAACGTCAAATATAATTCCATCATCTAATATTCCATAATTATATTCTCCATTATTATTTTGTAATTCCTTTAAGATTTTTTTTATATATGAATTTTTTTCTTTAAACATCCATCTAGATGCATTAGCACTATACTTTAAATATTCATCTTTATTAAATTTTCTAACTTGCTCTTTTCCAAATTTTAGGACTAATTTTTGCATTGCATTTTTTCTAATTCCATCTGTTTTAGAACTTAGCATATCTTCTATATCATTTTCACTTGACTCTATGTCTAACTGAGGATACTTTCTATATAGCATATCTTTAAATAATGATTGATATTGATGCGCCATTCTATTCAGTGCTTGAAGGTTTATCATCTGTTTTATAATTAAAGGATTTTTTTCAAAATCTTCTGAATACTGATTCCAATCCTTAATTAATTCATGAAAATTATCTTTATTTTCATTAGCTTTATCTTCACTAAAATTTTCTGTAGCAAAAAATAAATCTAATAGAGCCTCATGTCTATTTTCTTCTAATTTCTCACTTGGAATACTTGGAACACTTTTCATTTCATTGATATTATCAATTATATTATTCATATTAAATTTAATATTTTTACATTTTTCCTTATCTAATCCATAATAACTAATTAAAAAACACTGCTCGTCTGTAAATCCAGATTCGTTTTCATATTCTATTAAGCCTTCTATTACCCCTTCTAGTTCATCTATTTTTTTTTGATTTCTTTTCTCTTTATCATGTTTTTCTTCAACATATCTATATGAATATTTTCCCATTTACTCTCCCTTTCATACTTTGCTAAAAATAAAAGTAGAGTAATGAATTTTTTTCATTACTCTACTTTTCCTCATTGGCGCTATCTCAGCTCTTTTATCTCTTCTTCTATTAAAGAGACTTTTTCATTCAACTCTTCTTCTGAAATTCCCCTACTCATTTGGAATTTCAGCTCTTCAAGAATTGTCTGAAGGCGATTGTTTACTTCAAGATTTTTTTCTAATTCATAAGTATCTTTCGCCTTTCTGTTAGAAATTTTAATTGCTTCTTGTCTTATTCTCTTTATTCTTTCATCAATTGTTTTAGAGTTATTCATTTGAATCCTCCTTATATAAGCAAAACCAATGGTTACATAATTATTATATCATATTTCTTTTATAAAAGCAAAGTATTTATATATTTTTTTCAATTATATCAAATAACAAAATTTAAGTATATATTTTTCCTAATTTGTAATGTAAATTTAATATAATTGTAATAATTCTGAAATATTGTAAAAACATCATAAATGAGTTGAAGTTTTACTTATGTTATATATAAAAATAGACAGAAAACCCCAAAAGTCCTCTGTCTTATTTTCCGTCAAAATAATTTGACTATTATTCTCTATTAGTAATCTCTTCCAAATCAAGAAGTTCTTGCCATCTCTCATCAACAACTCTTTGGAACTCTTGAATCATCCATTCATTACCAGGTTTAAACATGTGTTTAAAACGTTTTTGTGGACGTAAGAATTCTTCTATTGGAAGTTTCTTAGCTGGTTTATATGTTATTTTATATTTTCCATTAACTACTTCATATAATGGCCAATAACATGTATCAGCTGCTAATTTGTTAATTTTCATTAAATCTTCTGTTGGATATCCCCAACCTCTTGGGCATGGTGCCATAACATTTAAAAATGCTGGACCTTCTGTATACAATGCTTTTTCAGATTTTTCATATAAATCTTTAAAGTTTGTCATTGCAAGTGTTTGTGCAACATATGGTATATGATGTCCTACCATAATTTTTGCCAAGTCTTTTCTTTCTTGCATTTTTCCAGGAACAACTTTTCCTGCTGGAGAAGTTGTTGTATCTGCAAATTTAGGTGTTGCTGATGAACGTTGGATTCCTGTGTTCATATATGCACCATTGTCATAACATACATATACCATGTCATGACCTCTTTCCATTGCTCCAGATAAACTTTGTAAACCTATATCATAAGTTCCTCCATCTCCACCAAATGCAATGAATTTTGTATCTTTATCTTGTGGTAATTTTCCTTGTTTTTTCATTGATTTATATGCTGCTTCTGCCCCTGCACATGTTGCACCTGCACATTCGAATGCTGTATGTATAAATGAATCTGTCCAAGCTGTATATGGATAAATAAATGTAGATACTTCCATACATCCTGTTGCATTTGCTACTACTGCATGGTCTTCTGGTTTTAATGCTCTCATTATCATTCTTGATACTACTGGAGCACCACATCCAGCACACATTCTGTGTCCTTCTGTAAATCTTGAAGGTTTATTTGCCATTACTTCTTTTAAATTATATGCCATCTTACTTTTCCTCCCTTCTTAATCCTAAATATCTATATGGATCTCCAATTTCTCCAGTTTTTACTATTTCTGCTAAATCTGTATATACTGATTCTAATTGTTTTTCAGTTGTATCTCTTCCACCAATTCCATATACGTAATTTACCATTGGAACTTGTTTTTTGTTTACATACATTGCTGATGTTACATCTTCAAATAATGCTCCACCTGCTGCATTTAAAGAATCTGCTTTATCTAATATTGCAACTGCTTTTAAATGTGCTAATGCTTCTGCAACTTCTTCTGCTGGGAATGGTCTATACATTCTTATTTTTAATAGTCCTGCTTTTACGCCTTGTTCTCTTAATTTATCTACAACCGCTTTTGTTGTTCCTGCAGTTGAATTCATACATACTATTGCAATTTCAGCATCTTCTAGTTTATATTCTTCAAAAAAGTCATAATGTCTTCCTGTCCAATGTTCAAAATCTATTGCAACTTCTTTTATTATTTCTTTTGCTTTTTTCATTGCTTCTGCTTGTTGTGCTTTGTGTTCAAATAAATATGCTTGCAAATCTAATGGACCAACAGCTATTGGTTCATCTCTATTTAATAAATAATGTTCTGGTTTATATTGTCCAACAAATTTCTTAACATCCTCATCATTTTCTAATTGAATATTTTCAATTGAATGTGATGTTATAAATCCATCTTGGCATACCATTAATGGTAATAGTATATCTTTATGTTCTGCTATTCTATGTGCCATTAACATATTGTCATATGCTTCTTGGTTATTTTCGGAAAATAGCATTATCCATCCTGCATCTCTTACTCCCATTGCATCTGAATGATCATTATGTATATTTAAAGGTCCTGAAACTGCTCTATTTACTAATGCCATTACTATTGGCAATCTTAAACTTGATGCTATATATATCATTTCCCACATTAATGATAATCCATTTGCTGATGTTGCTGTCATAGCTCTTGCTCCAGCTGCTGATGCTCCTATTGTTGCAGACATTGCGCTATGTTCACTTTCTACTGCAACAAATTCTGTATCTACATCTCCATTTGCAACAAATGTAGAAAAATATTGTGGTATTTCTGTTGATGGTGTTATTGGAAATGCTGCAACTACGTCTGGATTGATTTGCTTCATTGCAATTGCTGTTGCTTCGTTTCCACTTAATCTTTCTCTTATACTCATTATTCAACACCCTCCTCTTTCATTTCTATTGCATCAAAAGGACACGCTTTAGCACAAACTCCACATCCTTTGCAATAATCATAATTAAATTCCCCTCTGTTTAAATCTTTTCCTACAGGAATTGAATTGTCTGGACATACAGGGAAGCATAATCCACATTGTTTACACTTTTCTTCTATCCAAATTGGTTTCATACTTCTCCAATCTCCAGTTTTAAATTCTTTTGCATTTCCTGCACAATATATATTTCCACCTATTGTTAATTTTTCCATAGGTGTTTTTGGATTTATTTCTGTCATTTTGATTTTCCTCCTTTTGATTTATTGGATTTTCTTAACTTCTTTTAATGCTAATTCTAATGCTTTCATATTTCCATCTATTACTTCTGGTTTTTTAGCAAATTTATGTTTAAATGAAGTTTTCATATCTTCAAGTAATTCTTCATCTGTCATAACACCTGCAACTTTTACAATTGCGGCAAGCATTGGGGTATTAGGAAAATATTTTCCTAATGTTTCTTCTGATATTTTTCTAGCATCAATTGTATATACTGCTCCTTCATATCCTTTTAATACTTCTTTTAATTGTTCTGGTGTTTTTGTTGTATTTATTACAATTGCACCATCTTTTTTTAGTCCTGCTGTAACAGGTACGGATGTTAATAGTGTGTCATCTACAACTACTACATAATCAGGTTCATATATGTTACTATGTATTGTTATTGGTGTATCACTTATTCTGTTATATGCTGTTATTGGTGCTCCCATTCTTTCTGGTCCATATTCTGGGAATCCTTGAATATATTTACCTGTATTAAATGCTGCATCTGCTAATAATAATGAAGCTGTTTTTGCACCTTGGCCGCCTCTTCCATGCCATCTAATTTCAATTAAGTTCTTCATTGAATTTAGCCTCCTTTTTGTTTTTATTATTTATGTTTAAATACATAAATAGCAAGCTTGGAAACTCTTTCCATAACTTGCTTAAAGTATATTATTATTTTGTTTTAATGTCAAGTATTAAACTACGTATTCAATTTTATTATTAGGAAAATATTTATACATCTGATCTCTTAAAAAAATCTCTGCTTCTCTTCTATTTTTTTCTTTATATCCATATTTACCATTTCCTCTTCCTGTCATAATTTCTTTGTCATATAAATTAATTGCATTTGGAAACGCTTCTTCATTTATTTTCGTATGAACATAGCTATATGTCATAAATATTATTTCAAAAAATGCTGTTCTTCTTGCTTTCTCTGATAATTCAATACTTAAGGTTTGAATTAGTTCTGAATATAATTGTTGCCAATTTTCTACTAATATTACCGGTGCTATTAATATACCTATTTTGTATCCCGCTTCTGCCAACTTATTTATCGCCTCTATTCTTCCTTTTAATCTTGATGTTCCAAATTCTACTTTATTTATAATTTCTGCCGGATTTACACTCATTCTAATAACTATTCTCCCATTATGTTTCAATGGTAATATATCATCTACCATATCAAATTTTGTTGGCAATGTTAAAAATCCCTTTTCTGTATTTGCAAAATTCTCTATGGTCCATACTAAATTTCCTGTAATTGTATTTTCTAATATCAAGTCACTATTGCTTCCTATCTCAAATGTTAATTGTTTTTCACTTTTTTGTGCTGTTTTTATTATTTTTTCTAACATCTGCTCTCTATTTACAAACAACCTCAAATATGCACATTTGTTGTAATTACATACTAAATAGCAATACATACACATTGCCGTACAACCTGATGATGTATATGGTACCAAATAATCTGATGTTTTATGGTTTTCCACAAATTTATGTGTTTTTCGTACTCCTATTATTAAATTGCTTTTCATATTTGCAAATTCTGAATTTTGCTTTTTTCTCATTTCTTCTATATTATTGTGATTCTCAATTTCTATCTTCGGTGTTTCTTTGTATTGATTCATTAGATGTTGTCCTAATGGATAATTTATAATTTCTTTTTCAAAATAAATAGCTTTAGGTTTAAACATAAAAAATCTCCTTTTTTATATTTTACCCAAAGCTATAAATCTTATTTATTTTCTCTTATAAACTACATATTGATATTTAAAGTCATTTTCTTCATCTTTTGGTCCATCTTCTCTGCTAACTTCTTGCCATATATCTGGATTTATTCTTGGAAAAACTGTGTCTCCTTCAAAATCTTTGTCAATTTCTGTAACATACATTTTTGTTACATATGGCATTAATAAGTTGTATATCATAGCTCCACCTATTACAAAGTTTTCATTTTCGTCTTCTATGTATTGTTGAATTTGTAACATTGAATGAACTATTTCTATATTTTCGTTATCTATTTTAAAGTCGGGATTTTGACTAAATATAATATGTTTTCTATTTGGAAGTATTTTTCCTATTGATTCGAACGTTTTTCTTCCCATTATTATATTGTGATTTGTTGTCAATTCTTTAAATCTTCTTAAATCATCTGGTATATGCCATAATAATTTATTATCTTTTCCTATTGTATTGTTTTTTGCTTTTGCTACTATTATACTTAACATTTTATTTGCACTCCTTTATTCTGCTACTGGTATTTTACCAATTTTTACTTCTTTATTGTAATCATAATCTTTTATTTCAAAATCTTCTACCTTAAATTCATAGAAGTCTTTTGTTGGATTGTTAATGACTAATTTTGGTTGACATTCTACTGGTTTTGCTTCTAATAATTTTTTTACTAATGGAACATGTCTATCATATATATGACAATCTCCAATATTATGTGTTAATGTTCCTGGTTTTAGTCCTGCAACTTGAGCAAACATACATTGTAATGTTGCATATTGCATTACATTCCATCCATTTGCTGTTAACATATCTTGTGAACGTTGATTTAATATCAAATGTAATTTTCCTTCTTTTACTAACCATTGTGTTCCATATGCACATGGTTCTAAGTTCATATCTTTTAGTTCTTCATGGTTAAATAAATTTGTCATTATTCTTCTGCTTGATGGATCATTTTTTAACAAATATAACACATAATCAACTTGGTCCATTTCTTTTATTCCGTCTTTTGTTTTAAATTCATATTTTTTTGCTAATTGATATCCATAAGCTTTTCCTATTGTTCCATCTTCTCCTGCCCATTGATCCCATATGTGTGAATTTAGTTCACTTATTTTGTTTGATTTTTTTTGCCATATCCATAATATTTCGTCTATTGCATTTTTGATTGTTTTGCTGTTATTTCTAAGTGTTATCATTGGAAATTCTTTTTCTAAGTCATATTTATTTTGTACTCCTACTATTGAGTAATAATTTGCTTCTGTTCCATCTTCCCATCTTGTTCTTACATTTGTGCCTTCTGATGAATACCCGTTTTTTAATATTTCTTCACATGTTTTTATAAAGTTTTCGTCTGCTTGTGTCATTAATTTTTCCTCCTTTTATTGTGACTCTTACTTTTTTAATATACCATAATAATCTGGGCTTGTAAATTGTTTTTACAAAAAAGTTACATACCTATCAATAACAATAATAGAACCAAAATTTATTGCTATTTAAAAATCTTTATGAATATTCAAAAATTATTTGACATATACTAGAAAAAGTAGTATACTATATTTAACTTAAGTTAATCGTAGATGTCAGATTAATGATCGAATTAGGTGGATTGCGAACGCCTAATTCTTTTTTTGACAAAAAAACAAGAATGTAATTGCGATACATTCTTGCAAAGATTATTTCTAATCTTATTTTTGCGTTTTGTCTTCTGAATTTGCTTCTTTATCTTTTAAAAGTTGCTCAATCAAAAGCCAAATTAAATCGTAAGATGTCATATCTCTGACCCCCTTTCTAAAAGATTTCCTTTTGAAAGGATGTATACATTATACTTAAAAACTTCACAAAATACAACAATTTTTATTATATATATTATTAATTCATAAAAGTATTTATTATAAGCTGTAAATTGTAACAAATAAAATTATATACAAATTTAGACTTCCCACTTTGGCACATATTCTTCTTCATTCTCACCTAATTCTTGAATATAACCATTTTCTAAATCTAATTCATATAAGTAATTTTCAACTTCGTCATATTCTTCTCTAGTTAGTTTTCTATTTAACTCGTCCAACTCTCTAGCTTTATATGTAGGAAAATACTGTGCCATTATACTTACATATATATTGTTGTCCATATTTTCCTTTATCCATTTTAAAACATTTTTACTATTCTCTATTTGATTTGGTAAAATTAAATGTCTTATCATCAATCCCTTTTGCATTATTCCTTGTTCATTTAATTGTGGTGCTCCGACTTGTCTATACATCTCTTTTATTGCTGATGTTGCTATTTCGAAATAATTATCTACTTTTGAATATTTTTTCCCTAATTCATCATAGTAATATTTTAAATCTGGTAAATAGATATCTATATATCCTTCTAACAACTTTAATGTTTCCACATTTTCATACCCATTTGTATTATATACTATCGGAATTTTCAAGCCTTTGTTTCTTGCTTGTTTTATTGCCTCTATAATATGCCAAGCATAACTTGTTGGTGTTACTAAATTAATATTTTCTACACCTTTTTCTTGTTGTTCTATCATTATATTAGATAATTTTTCTATTGTTATCTCTTTTCCTTTGCCTAATTGGCTTATTTCGTAGTTTTGGCAAAAGAGGCAGTTCATATTACAATTAGAAAAGAAAATTGTACCAGAACCGATTCTCGCCAGAAATACATGGTTCTTCAAAGTTATGTGTAGAGTATAAAGCAATCTTTATTTTATTATTTGATTTGCATCTTCCTATATATTTATTTCTATCTATCCCACATTTATGTGGACATATTGTACATTTTTCTAGCATGTCTTTTTCTCCTTTACTGTAATTATTTTAGCACTTTTTATCTATTTCATCAATATTATCAATTATATCTTTGCATTCTTTCCAATTTGTAATTTTTACGCATTCGTAATCTGTAGACATTTTTTTTACAATTTCTTTTGTATTATCAGTAGAATTTAAATCTGTAACAATTATATCTTTAATACATTCTTCTTTCCCATATAAGATTTTGAATAAAATTGAACGTAAAAAGCCTTCTATTCTTTCTTCTTGATTTTTCACTGCTATTATTATATAGATTCCATCTTCTTTTAAATTAGTATATGTACACATGTATATTATTTGTTTAATTAACTCAAATAAGCCATAAAGAGCAAGTGTCCAAAGTACTGAATTTATGATAAAATTCTCCATACCTTTTTCCTCCTTATGGCTATAATATGTTATTGAAATTTTAATGTTACATTTCTATTACTTTTTCCCATGGTAATTCTGGCTTTCCAAAATGTCCATAGTTAGTTGTTTTTGTAAATATTGGTTTGCGTAACTCTAAATATTCTATAATTCCTTTTGGTGTTAAATCAAATTTATTTCTTATCTTTTCCTCTATTTCATCTTCTGGTATTGTATTTGTTCCAAATGTATCTACAAATATCGACATTGGTTGTTCTACACCAATTGCATATGCGACCTGTAATTCACATTTTTTTGCATATCCATTTGCAACAATATTTTTTGCAATATGACGCAACATATATGCTGCGCTTCTATCTACTTTTGTTGCATCTTTTCCTGAAAATGCTCCTCCACCATGTCGAGCATATCCTCCATATGTGTCTACGATAATTTTTCTTCCTGTTAGCCCTGTATCTCCTAAAGGTCCTCCTATTACAAATCTTCCTGTTGGATTAATATAATATTTTGTATTTTCATCTAAATATTTTTCTGGTATTACAGAATTAATTACTTTGTCTTTTATATCTGTTACTAATGCATCCATATCTATACCATCTTTATGTTGTGTTGATATTAAAATACTATCTATTCTTTTTACTGCATCTCCTTCATATTCAACTGTAACTTGAGTTTTTCCATCAGGTCTAAGATATGGTAATATACCTGTTTTACGTACTTCTGTAAGTCTTTTGGCTAGTTTATGTGCCATTGATATTGCAAATGGCATATATTCTTCTGTTTCATCTGATGCATATCCAAACATTATTCCTTGATCTCCTGCACCTCCAATATCTACACCTTGTGCTATATCAGAACTTTGTTTTGTTATATTAATATCTATTTTACAAGTTCTATAATCCATATCTAAATCAGCATCATCATATCCTATTTCTTTGATTCTATCTCTAACTATTTTTTCTATATCTAGTTCTGCATTTGTTGTTAATTGACCAGCAATTGTTATTTTATTTGCAGATGCAAATGTTTCTACTGCAACTCTTGAATACTTGTCTTGCTTTAAGGCTTCATCTAATATTGTGTCTGAAATGTAATCACATAATTTGTCTGGATGTCCTTCTGTTACACTTTCAGATGTAAAATAAAATTTTTTCATACTTAACCTCCTCTAAAAAATGTTAATCTTTTTACAAAATAAAAACTCCTAGCATCTGCTAAGAGTTCAATTTATTTCTAATCATCACTCAAAGCTACTGCTTTGCCGGTATTAGCACCTTGTCTTTATGATAGGTTGCTGTGGGATTAACGAGCCGTTCTCTACTCCACTCTTGATAATGTATATTCAATTTTATTAAACTAGTTGTAATATAGCTACTTCAGCTCCATCTCCTCTACGAGGTCCAGCTTTAATTATTCTTGTATATCCTCCAACTCTACCTTCGTATTTTGGAGCTATTTCATTGAATAATTTATCTAGTAAGTCTATATTATTTCCTTTTTCATCTTTTACTTTATTGATTTTTGTCATCATTTTTCTTCTTGCATTTAATCTTGATGGCATATCTTTTTGTCTTTTTTCAGTTGTTTCTTCTTTAACAACTTTTAGATATTCTTTGCCATTTTTGCTTTTTACTAATTCTGTAACTTTGTTACCTTTAGAATCTAATTTAGCTTTTACTACTTTAGCGTCTACTGTTTCAAAGTTGTCTTTTTCTTTTATTGCTAATGCTATTATACTGTCTGCAATTGCTTTTACTTCTTTTGCTCTTGCTTCTGTTGTTTCGATTTTTCCGTGTAAGATTAAATCTGTTGTTAGTGTTTTTAACATAGCTTTTCTTATATCAGTAGTTCTACCTAATTTTCTATTTGTTGCCAATTTGTTTCACCTTCCTCTTCTATTTGTCAGGGGACACATCTTCTTCATGGGTATTCCTCAAGGGACAATATATGTCCCCCTACCCTTATGAACTAGTGATTCCCCTTCTTCATATTATTCGATAATTTTATTCATCCTCTTCGGCGAAATTTAGTCCTAATGAATGTAATTTTGCAATTACTTCGTCTAATGATTTCTTTCCTAAATTTCTAACTTTCATCATATCACTTTCAGATTTATTTGTTAAGTCCTCAACTGTAGCTATACCAGCTCTTTTTAAACAGTTGAATGAACGTACAGATAATTCCAATTCTTCTATAGAAGTTTCTAATACTTTTTCTTTTTTAGATTCTTCTTTTTCTATCATTACTTGTGTATTTCTTGTTGCTTCTGATAAATCTATGAATAATTCTAAATGTCCTGTCATTACTTTAGCAGCTAAGCTTAATGCCTCATGAGCTTTTAAACTTCCATCTGTCCAAACTTCAATAATTAATTTATCATAGTCAACCATTTGGCCTACTCTAGTGTTTTTTACTTGATAATTTACTTTTTTAACTGGTGTATAAATTGAATCTATTGGAAGCACAGATATGTCTTGATTAGGTTTTTTGTTCTTCTCTGAAGGGGAATATCCTCTTCCCATATCTGCTGTCAATTCCATGCTCAACTGTCCACCTTCTGATACAGTTGCTATATGTAAGTCTGGATTTAAGATTTCTACTGTTCCATCTGTTACGATGTCTGCTGCAGTAACTTCTCCCTCTCCTTTAAAGTTAATTCTCATAACTTTTTCTTCGTTCTCAGTAAATTTTAGTCTAACATTTTTTAAATTAACTATAATTTCTGGAACGTCTTCTACAACATTTGGTATGCTTGAAAATTCATGTAATACTCCTTCTATTTTAACACTTGTTATTGCACAACCTGTTAATGAAGAAAGTAATATTCTTCTTAATGAATTTCCTATTGTTACCCCATATCCTCTTTCTAATGGTTCGCATACAAATTTTGCATAATTATTTGCATTATCAACCTCTAGACATTCAATATTTGGCTTTTCAAATTCTATCATTTCTACCTCCTAATATTTTAAAAACTATTTAGAGTAAAGCTCTACTATTAAATGTTCTTCAACTGGAATATCAACATCTTCTCTAGATGCTAATCTTACTACTTTACCACTTAAAGTTTCATTATTTAATTCTAACCATGCTGGAACTGGTCTTGCTGCATTTGCTTCTACATTTGCTTTTATAGTTGCATTATCTTTCTTTATTTCTCTAACTGTTATTACATCTCCAGCTTTTACTAAGTATGATGGAATATCAACTTTCTTTCCATTTACTTCGAATTGTCCGTGGTTTACTAATTGTCTAGCTTGTGTTCTTGAAACACCAAATCCTAATCTGTAAACTACATTATCTAATCTGCTTTCTAATATTTGTAATAAGTTTTCACCTGTTACTCCTTTTTTATTAGATGCCATTTCGAAATATCCTCTAAATTGTTTTTCTCCAACTCCATAGTATGATTTTGTTTTTTGTTTTTCTCTTAATTGAGTTCCGTATTCAGAAAGTTTTGCTCTTTTTTGTCCGTGTTGTCCTGGTGCGTAGTTTCTTCTAGATATACTACATTTGTCAGAATAACATCTTGAACCTTTTAAGAACAATTTTTGTCCTTCTCTACGGCAAATACGACATTGTTCGCCTGTATAACGTGCCATTTTATATTTACACCTCTTTCTATATTTCTACTCTATCTTGTTGATGTGCTCTATCGGGGACACATCTTTCCCCTTTGTATTCCTCTTAGGACAAAATATGTCCCGCGCAGGGTTACTACATTATTTATTTATTATTATACTCTTCTTCTTTTTGGTGGTCTACAACCATTGTGTGGGATTGGTGTTACGTCTTTAATACTGCTTAGTTCAAGACCTGCTGATTGAAGTGCTCTTATTGCAGCTTCTCTTCCAGCTCCTGGTCCTTTAACATATACTTCTACAGTTTTTAATCCGTGTTCCATTGCTGTTTTAGCTGCAGTTTCAGCAACTTCTCCAGCAGCAAATGGTGTGCTTTTTCTTGAACCTTTGAATCCTAATCCTCCAGCACTTCCCCATGAAATTGTATTTCCCTTTGTGTCTGTGATTGTAACTATTGTATTGTTAAAGCTAGAATGAATATGTGCTTCACCTTTATCGATGTTTTTTCTGTTTCTTCTAGCTACTGGTTTTTTAACTCCATTTTTGTTTGCCATTTCTTTATTTTCCCTCCTTAATTAGAGTTTGATGTTTCCATCAACTTTTATATGTTTCGCTTTATATTTTTATTTTTTTGATTTGCTTACTAATTTTCTTGGACCTTTTCTTGTACGAGCATTAGTTTTTGTTCTTTGTCCTCTTACTGGAAGACCTCTTCTATGTCTTAATCCTCTGTAGCATCCAATTTCTGTTAGTCTTTTTATATTAAGTGATACTTCTCTTCTTAAGTCACCTTCAACTTTGTATGATTCGTCAATAACTTTTCTTATTGCATTAACTTCATCATCTGTTAAGTCTTTTACTCTAGTATCTGGATTTATACCAGCTTTTGCTAATATTTTTTGTGAACTAGATACTCCTATACCATAAATATATGTAAGTCCTATTTCTACTCTTTTTTCTTTAGGTAAGTCTACTCCTGCTATACGAGCCATGTTTTTTACACCTCCAAATTTTTCTTCTTTTTTGTTTGAATTTTATTTTAGTGTTGTCCTATTTTTACTTAAAGGTGAAATGCACTAGCTCTTGCTAGTCTTTAAGTTTTATTTTGGACATATATATAAACACAAATCTGATATGTAAACTTTTTCAGTCTAACAGCCGCTACCATATTTGTGTTATAAACTTTTTAGGTTACCCTTGTCTTTGTTTGTGTTTAGGGTTTTCACATATAACTCTAATTACACCTTTTCTTTTTATTACTTTACATTTGTCACACATTTTCTTTACTGATGGTCTTACTTTCATTTTATTCCCTCCTTTACTATGGACAAGGGACACATCTTCTTCACCGGTATTCCTCTAGGGATAAGATATGTCCCTTCCCCGTGTGAGCTGGTGATTACCCTTTTTCCAATTTATATATTATTTGGGTTAATTGATTATTGTCTATTATTTTGCTCTCCAAGTGATTCTTCCTCTTGTTAAATCATATGGTGATAATTCTACTTTTACTTTATCACCTGGTAGAATTTTGATATAATTCATCCTTAGTTTTCCTGAAATATGAGCTAATATTTGATGCCCATTTTCAAGTTCTACTTTGAAATTTGTATTTGGTAAAGTTTCTACTACTGTACCTTCTACTTCTATTACATCCTCTTTTGCCAAGTCCTTTTACCTCCTTTTTAAAGAGTTATATTTATATAGAAAATTTGTATTTTTAAGCATAAATTTTCCATAATATTCTATTTTTTAGTATTAACTCATACATTATATAATATTTTTATAGTATTGTCAATAGTTCCGGCTCATTTTCTGTAATTAAAATTGTATTTTCATAATGTGCTGCTAAGCTTCCATCTTGTGTTACAATTGTCCATCCATCTTCTAGTTCCCAAATGTCTGGTTTTCCTTGTATTACCATTGGTTCTATCGCTAGAGTCATGCCTGGTTCAAGTCTTATTCCTCTTCCTGCTTTTCCATAGTTTGGAATTTCAGGCTCCTCATGCATATCTTTTCCAATTCCATGTCCTTCAAATTCTCTTACAACAGAATATCCTTGTGATTTTACGTATTCACCTATTGCGTGTGATACATCCCCTATTCTATTTCCTTTTTTTGCATATTTTATTCCTTCAAAAAATGCTTGTTTTGTTACTTCTACTAATCTTTTCGCTTCTTCTGATACATTTCCTACTAAAAATGTCCTTGCAGCATCTCCATTATATCCATTCTTTAATGCTACTAAGTCAACACTTACTATGTCCCCATCTTTTATTACTCTCTTTTTTGATGGAACTCCATGTATTACTTCATCGTTTATTGATATACATGTTGCAGCAGGATAAGGAGGTACTCCTCTTATCCCTGGATCATATCCTTTTTCTGCTGAAACTGCACCATATTTTTTCATTGTTTCTTCTGCAATTCTATCTATATCAGCTGTTGTCATTCCTGGTTTTATTGCTTCTTCTATTGCTTTATGTGTTAGCGCTGTTACACGTCCTGCTTCTCTCATTAGTTCAATTTCTCTTTTTGATTTTATTGTAACCATTTGCTACGCTTCCTTTCTAATTTTAACAAAACTTATTTTTTTATTTCTTTTATAATATCTTCTGCTGCATCTTTTCCCATGTGGTTTGCTGCTATACTTACTGTTTCTGTTCTTAAAACGCCTTTAGCTTTATAATATTCTACTAATGGACTTGTTTTTTCTTCATATATTTCTAATCTTCTTTTTATTGCTTCTGGATCAGAATCATCTGCTCTTTGTTTTAAAGGAGCACCACATTTATCACAAATTCCTTCTACTTTTGGTGGGTGTAATTTTGTGTTATATGTTGCTTTACATTCTTGATTTGTGCATACCCTTCTTGTTAACATTCTGTCTATTAATTCTTCTTTTGGTGTAACTAAATTTACAACTAAATCTATTTTTTCTCCTTTAGATTCTAATATTTTGTCTAATTTTTCAGCTTGTTCTATAGTTCTTGGAAATCCATCTAATATTGCACCGTTTTTTGCATCTTCCCATGTTAATCTATCTTCTACCATTGGCACTGTAATTTCATCTGGAACTAGATTTCCTTTTGATATATATTTATCAGCTTCTACTCCTAATGGTGTTTTCTCACTTATATTTTTTCTGAATATGTCTCCTGTTGATATTTGTGGCAATCCTATTTGCTCACTTATTATTCCGGCAACAGTTCCTTTTCCTGTTCCTTGAGCACCTAACATAATAATATTCATTGATTTTTCTTCCTTTCTCTTTTCGAAAAAATAGTTGCCCCTAAATATTTAGAGGCTTTCTTTCGTAATTTTGCAATTCTATTTTAGCCTATTTTCCTTAGTTTGTCAATTATTTTCAAAAAAAATACACTTATCTTTTGATAAGCGCATTTTTTCTTTTATTCTAAAAATCCTTTATAATGTCTCATTACTAATTGAGATTCTAATTGTTGTACTGTTTCTAGAGCAACACCTACAACGATTAATATTGAAGTTCCACCAAATGAAACATTCAAACTTGTAAATCTTAATAACATTGGTACTATAGCGATTATTGCTAAAAATAATCCACCAAAAACTGTTAACTTTGTTATTATAGATGATAAGTATTCTGTTGTTGGCTTTCCAGCTCTAATTCCTGGGATAAATCCACCATTTTTCTTTATATTATTAGATACTTCTGCTGGATTAAATGTTGCATAAGTATAGAAAAATGTAAATGCAACTATTAATAATAAGTACACAATTGCATTTGCTAATGAATATCCCCATCCTACACTTGAAGATGATGTTGCTATAGAGAATTTATACACTCCTGACCAGAATCCTGATAAATTTTCTACATCAGCAAACATAGATATTATCATTGCTGGGAATGTCATGAATGATGATGCAAAGATTACTGGCATTACTCCTGCCATAGCAAGTTTTAATGGAATAAATGTGCTTTGTGCTCCAACCATTTTTCTTCCTACAACTTTTTTAGAATATTGTACTGGAACTCTTCTTTCAGCTTGTTGTACAAATACAACTCCTGATACTAAAATTATTGCTCCAATTATAATTCCTATTGCTGTAATTAATCCAATTGTACTAAATCCTGATGATGTTACAATTAAATTCCAAATAGTTGTTACTGCACCTGGTAATCCTGATATAATTCCTATGAATATTATCATTGATATACCATTTCCAATTCCTTTACTTGTAATTTGCTCTCCAAGCCACATTAGTAAAGATGTTCCTGCTACTAATGAAGAAACTACTAATATTCCTGTTAACCATCCTTCATTAATGAATATTCCTGCTTTTCTGTATGATAGGTAAATTCCTATTGCTTCTACTAGGGCTAAGATTATTGTTATAATCTTAGTCCATCTATTCATTATTTTTCTTCCTTCTTCTCCACCTTCTTTAGAGATTCTCTCTAATGATGGAATAATCATTGTTAGTAATTGAACAACAATTGATGCTGTTATATAAGGACTTACTGACATTGCAAATACTGAAAATCTTGAGAATGCTCCTCCTGAAATTATATCTATAAATCCTGCAATGCCATTACTTGAACTCATAGAATCATTTAATGTTATCATGTTTACACCTGGAACTGTTATATAGCATCCCAATCTAAACAACACGATAAGTATTAATGTATATAATAATCTTTTTCTTACATCTGGTGTTTTTAAAGCGTTTTTTATCGTTTTAAACAACTAAATCACCTCTGCCTTTCCGCCTAGGGCTTCGATTTTTTCCTTAGCAGTTGCAGTAAATTTTGTAGCTTTAACATTTACTTTTTTCTCTAAAGTTCCTGTTGCTAATACTACTATTCCGTCATTTATTTTTCCGATTATTCCTTCTTCTACTAAGCTTTCTGCTGTTACATCTGTTGCTTTTGATTTGTTTAGCATTGTTAATGTTACTTCTGTATAGTTCTTAGAGTTTCTATTTGTGAATCCTCTTTTTGGTAATCTTCTATATAATGGTGTTTGACCTCCTTCGAAGCCTCTTCTTACTCCACCACCACTTCTTGCTTTTTGTCCTTTATGTCCTCTTCCTGCTGTTTTTCCATTTCCAGAACCTATACCACGTCCAAGTCTTTTTCTGCTTTTCTTTTCTACAGATGGTTTTAATTCTCCTAATTTCATTTTTGCACCTCCTTATTTTTAATTAACCTTTAGTTTTACATTATATCTTCAACTTTTTTGTTTCTCTTTTTTGCTACTTGTTCAATTGTTTGCATACTTTTTAAACCTTCAATAGTTGCATATACAACGTTTCTTGGATTGTTTGTTCCAATAACTTTTGTACGTACATCTTTGTATCCTGCTAATTCTAATACTGGTCTTACACTTCCTCCAGTGATAAGTCCTGTACCAACAGCAGCTGGTTTTAGCATAACTTTTGCACTACCGAATTTTCCAACAAATTCATGAGGTACTGTTGTTCCAACAATTGGAACTTCTACTAAATTCTTTTTAGCTTCTTGAATAGCTTTTTTAATTGCATCTGGTACTTCTGCAGCTTTACCATTTCCAATTCCTACATGTCCTGCTCCGTCTCCTACAACTACAACAGCACTGAATCTAAATGTTCTACCACCTTTTACTACTTTTGCAACTCTATTAATAGCTACTACTTTTTCTTTTAATTCTGGCATTTTATTTTCTTCCATTAGAATTCTAAGCCTCCTTCTCTTGCGGCTTCAGCTAATTCTTTTACTACACCATGGTATATATATCCACTACGATCATATACAACAGTTTTGATTTTTTTAGCTTCTGCTCTTTTTGCGATTAAAGCTCCAACTTCTTTAGCTGCTGCTATATTAGATTTTTTAGTTTTTATTTCTTTATCTAATGTTGAAGCAGATACTAATGTATTTCCTGCAACATCATCAATGATTTGTGCATATAAATTTGTGTTACTTCTGTATACACATAATCTTGGTCTTTCTGCTGTTCCAGATACTTTAGTTCTAACTCTAGCATGTCTTCTATTTCTTCCTAGTTTTCTATCTGTTTTACTAACCATTTTAAACTCCTTTCTTAATTTCTATCAAATTTATATTGTACATCTTTAGTAGATAATCATCAATTTTAATTATGCTGCTAATAATGTGCAAAATGATAAATTTAATAAAAATTTATTTTCCAGTTTTACCTTCTTTACGTCTAATAACTTCTTCAGCATATTTGATTCCTTTACCTCTATATACTTCTGGTGGTCTCTTTGTTCTGATATTAGCTGCTGTTTGACCAACTAATTCTTTATTGATACCTTTTACGATTATTGTATTTGGGTTTGGAACATCAAATGTTATTCCTTCTGGTGCATCAAAAATTACTGGGTGAGAATATCCTAATGTTAAGTTTAGGTTATTTCCTTGTTTTTGAACTCTATAACCTACACCATTTATTTGTAATTCTCTTGTGAATTCTTTTTCTACACCTTCTATCATATTACTAATTAAAGTTCTTGTTAAACCATGTAAACTTCTGTTTTTTGCTTCATCATTTGGTCTTGTAACTTTAATTGTATTATCTTCCATTGTTACAGAAATATTTTTATGTATTTCTCTTTCTAATGTACCTTTAGGTCCTTTTACAGTAATGTGTTGTCCGTCTATTTTTACTTCTACTCCTGCTGGTACTGCGATAGGTTTGTTTCCTATTCTTGACATTGTATTTTCCTCCTTTTTTTGTAGGGCGTTCGCCTAACGTTTATTTGCATTGGCATTTTCGCATTTAGGTTGATTTTTCCCTTTTCTATTGACAGGGGACACATCTTCTTAACAGGTATTCCTTTAGGGATAAGATATGTCCCCTACCCGTGTAAGCTGGTGATTACCCTTTAATCAACTTTCACATATATTTTATTACCATATGTAAGCTAATACTTCTCCACCAATTCCTGCTTCTCTAGCTTCTTTGTCTGTTTTTAATCCTTTTGATGTAGAAATGATAGCTATACCTAAACCATTAAGTACTTTTGGTAATTCTTCTTTACCAGCATATACTCTTAGTCCTGGTTTACTTATTCTTTTTATTCCATCGATAACTCTTGTTCCTTTTTCATCATATTTTAATGTTATTCTGATGATTCCTTGAGTTTCGTCATTTATTAATTCAAATGATTTGATATATCCTTCTTTAAATAAAATTTCAGCTATTGCTGTTTTCATTTTAGATGCTGGAATATCAACTGTTTTGTGCTTAGCACTGTTAGCATTTCTTATTCTTGTTAACATGTCTGCTATTGGATCTGTAATGTTCAATTTACTTTCCCTCCTTTTTAGTTTTGTTTTATATATTACCAACTTGCTTTTTTTACACCTGGAATTTCACCTTTGTGTGCTAATTCTCTGAAACATACACGGCAAATTCCATATTTTCTTATATAAGCATGTGGTCTTCCACAAATTCTGCATCTATTATATTCTCTTGTTGCATATTTTTGTGGTCTAGATTGTTTAACTTTCAATGATTTTTTAGCCATTGTTATTTACTCCTCCTTAAAATTATGCTTTGAAAGGCATTCCTAATAATGTTAATAGTTCCTTTGCCTCTTCGTCTGTTTCAGCAGTTGTTACGAATATAATATCCATACCTCTTAATTTATCAATTTTATCATATTCAATTTCTGGGAATATTAATTGTTCTTTAATACCCATAGAGTAGTTTCCTCTTCCATCAAAAGAATCAGCAGAAACACCTCTAAAATCTCTAACTCTTGGAAGTGCTACATTGAATAATTTGTATGCAAAATCATACATTTTATCTGATCTTAATGTTACTTTACATCCAACATTAGCTCCTTCTCTTAACTTAAATGCAGCAATTGATTTTTTTGCTTTTGTAATCATAGGTTTTTGACCTGTGATTTGTGTTAAATCATTTATTGCATTTTCTAATGATTTAGGATTTTCTTTTGTATCTCCTAAACCGATATTTATAACTATTTTATCAAGCTTTGGAACTTGCATAATAGATTTATATTGAAATTTTTTCATTAAAGCTGGTACAACTTCTTTTTCATATTGTTCTCTAAGTTTTTCCATTTTATTTGTTTCCTCCTTTCACTATTTGATTATAGCTCCACATTTTTTACAAATACGAACTTTTTTTCCATCTTCTACTTTATATTCAATTCTTGTAGCTTTTCCGCATTTTGGACATACTACATTAACTTTTGAACTATTGATAGCACATTCAACTGGGATTATTCCACCCTCTTCACCTTGTTTTCTAGGTTTGATGTGTTTTTTTCTTACATTTACACCTTTTACAACTACTTTTGAGTCTTTAGGCATAACTTCTAATACTTCTCCTTTTTTATCTTTATCATTTCCAGATAAAACTAGGACTGTATCTCCTTTTTTTATTCTCATTGAGTTTAACCTCCTTCTTCAATAATAATTATAGAACCTCAGGTGCTAATGATAATATTTTCATATAATCCTTTTCTCTTAATTCTCTTGCAACTGGGCCAAATATACGTGTTCCTCTTGGTGTTTTGTCATCTTTTATTAATACTGCTGCATTTTCATCAAATTTAACATAAGAACCATCTGGTCTTCTTAAACCTTTTTTGCTTCTTACTATAACAGCTTTAACTACATCACCTTTTTTAACAACTCCACCTGGTGTTGCTGTTTTAACAGAGGCAACTATAACATCACCGATGTTGGCTGTTTTCATATAAGATCCACCCATACATCTGATACACATAATTTCTTTTGCACCTGTATTATCAGCAACTTTTAATATTGTTTGTTGTTGTATCATGATTTATTTTCCTCCTTTTTCAAGAATCTCAACTACTCTCCATCTCTTATCTTTAGAAAGTGGTCTTGTTTCCATTACTTTTACTTTATCTCCTATTTCACATTTATTTTCTTCATCATGTGCTTTTAGTTTGTATGTTCTTTTTACTGTTTTTCCATACATTTTATGGCTTACACTTGTTTCTACTGAAACAACTACTGTTTTATCCATTTTGTCAGATGTAACAGTTCCTACCATAACTTTACGAAGATTTCTTTCTTCCATAGGTTTTATACCTCCTTCTTATTGGACAAGGGACACATCTTCTTCATAGGTATTTCTTTTGGGACAAGATATGTCCCTTACCCGTATGAATTAATGATTACCTTCTCTTAAATTTGTGTCTATTTTTATAATTAAGCCTTTGCTTCTGCTATTTTTCTTTCTGTTAATACAGTATTTATTTTAGCTATATCTTTTTTAACCTCTTTAATTTTCATTGGGTTATCTAATCCGTTAGTAGCTAAACTAAATTTTAATTTAAATAATTCTGTTTTTAGTTCACCTAATTCTTTTTCTAATTCTGGTGAAGACATTTCTCTAATCTTATTTATCTTCATCACTATCACCCACCTTGCTTACATTTTCTTTTGCTACAAATTTACATTTGATTGGTAATTTATTCATAGCTAATCTCAAGGCTTCTCTAGCTGTTGCTTCTGGTACTCCTGCTATTTCAAACATAACTCTACCTGGTTTTACAGCTGCTACCCAATATTCAACATTACCTTTACCTTTACCACCACGAGTTCCGGCTGGTTTTTGTGTTATTGGTTTGTCTGGAAATATCTTAATCCAAACTTTTCCACCTCTTTTTGTGTAACGTGTTGCTGCAATACGTGCTGCTTCAATTTGGTTTCCTCTAATTAAACCTGCTTCTACAGCTTGTATTCCATATTCTCCATCTGTTACTTTATTTCCTCTTGTTGCTTTTCCTCTATTTCTACCTTTTTGCATTTTTCTATATTTTGTTTTTTTAGGCATTAATGGCATTATCTGTCTCCTCCTTCCACTTTTTTAGCTGGAAGAACTTCTCCTTTATATATCCAAACTTTAACACCGATTTTTCCATATGTTGTATCTGCTTCTGCAAATCCATAATCAATATCAGCTCTTAAAGTTTGTAGTGGAATTGTTCCTTCTTTGTAGAATTCTGTTCTAGCCATATCGGCTCCACCTAATCTTCCAGATACTGCAGTCTTTATTCCTAAAGCTCCTGCTTTCATAGATTTTTGCATACATTGTTTCATTGCTCTTCTGAATGAAATTCTTCTTTCTAGTTGTCCAGCGATATTTTCTGCAACTAATTGTGCATCTGTATCTACTGATTTTACTTCAACTATGTTTATGTTTATATCTTTTCCTATTAATTTTGTTAATTCAGCTTTTAAGCTTTCTGCTCCAGCTCCACCTTTTCCGATTATTATTCCTGGTTTAGCTGCATGAACATTAACTTTAATCATTTTTGCTGTTCTTTCGATTTCGATATCAGAAATTCCAGCTGCGTATAATTTTTTCTTTAAAAATTTACGGATTTTTTGGTCTTCTACTAAATAATCTGCAAAGTCTTTAGAATCTGCATACCATTTAGCTTTCCAGTCTTTTATTATTCCAACTCTTACACCTGTTGGATGTACTTTCTGTCCCATCTAACCTATGCCTCCTTTTCTTTTAACACTATTGTTATATGACTTGTTCTTTTTCTAATTCTAACTGCTGAACCTTTTGCTGCAGGTCTTATTCTCTTTAATGTTGGACCTTGATTTGCATATATTTCAGCAACATATAAATTTTCATGTTTCATATCATGATTGTTCTCAGCGTTTGCGATTGCTGATTTTAATAATTTTTCTATAATAACTGATGATGCTTTTGGTGTGAATTTTACTATTGCTAAAGCTTCATCAACGTCTTTTCCTCTTATTAAGTCTGCAACGATTTTTACTTTTCTTGCAGATATTCTAGCATATCTTAATGTTGCTTTTGCTTCCATTATTGCTGTTTCTTCCACTACAATTCCCTCCTTAAATTAATTTTTTATTTCTTTGTAGTTTTTTCTCCTGCATGACCTTTAAATGTTCTTGTAGGAGCAAATTCACCTAATTTATGACCTATCATTTCTTCTGTAATATATACTGGCACATGTTTTCTACCGTCATGAACAGCAATTGTGTGTCCAATCATTTGTGGATATATTGTTGAAGCTCTTGACCATGTCTTGATTACTTCTTTGTTTCCACTTTCATTCATAGCTTCTACTCTTTTTAATAATTCTGGTGCTATGAAAGGTTTTTTCTTACTTGATCTTGACATATGATTTTCCTCCTATTCTACTTTCTTCTCTTTACTATAAATTTATTTGATTTCTTTTTAGCATTTCTTGTCTTGTATCCTAATGCTGGTTTACCCCAAGGTGTCATTGGTCCTGCGTGTCCTATTGGTGCTCTACCTTCACCACCACCATGAGGGTGATCTACTGGGTTCATTACAGAACCTCTAACTGTAGGTCTAATTCCTAAGTGTCTTGTTTTACCTGCTTTACCTAATTTTACATTTTCATGGTCAGAATTTCCAACTACACCTATTGTAGCTCTACATCTAGCTAAGATTAATCTCATTTCTCCTGATGGTAATCTTACATGTGCATATTTTCCTTCTTTAGCCATCAATTGTGCACTTTGTCCTGCAACTCTTACTAATTTTCCACCTTGACCTGGATTTAATTCGATATTATGAATTAATGTTCCTACTGGTATGTTTGATATTGGTAAACTGTTACCTGGTTTTATATCTGCATTTATTCCAGATACTACTTTATCTCCATCAGTTAATCCTTGTGGTGCTATAATGTAATTTAATGTTCCATCTTCATATTTGATTAATGCTATGTTTGCACTTCTGTTTGGATCATATTCGATACCAATAACTGTTGCTTCCATATCATCTTTATTTCTTTTGAAATCTATAATTCTGTATTTTTGTCTATTTCCTCCACCTTGATGTCTTACTGTTATTCTACCATATGAGTTTCTTCCTGCATTTTTCTTTTTCTTTGCTAATAAAGATTTTTCTGGTGTCTTTTTAGTAATTTCTGCATAATCAGAAACTGTCATATTTCTTCTTGATGGTGTATAGGCTTTGAATCTTTTTATTCCCATTTCTTTCTCCTTCCTCAGATTTATGAAAAACTTCGTCTTACGTTGTCAAATTCATTCGAAACGTCCTCAACGTACCCACGTACGCCTGCGGTTTTCTCATTCATTCTCCTAGTAATACTCGTTTTTGCTAAATCTTCTACACTACTCTTCTGAGTAGGTTTTGTGGATTTTTTCCTGTTCCACTTACAGATATTCTTTATTCTCCGGGTTCTTTCCCGATATTTTCTTTTATTTTTCTCTTGACGTATTTTCTTTCAGCGTCAGTTTCTATATATTCACTTACTTCTGAACATATTTGTTTCATTCTATCCCTAAAGTTTTTAGCTTTATTGGGTTGCTTTTCTTCCTTTTCTTTAACTTCAGAATAATTAGGATTATCTAATTTTTCAACCAAAGAATAATCAGATTTTTCCAATGCATCCTTACAAGGCTTACTTATATCAAATGTTTCCGGATTATTCATTTTTAAATTTACAGCCCATTCCAATGGTGTTTTGGGTATAAATTTATTATTTTTTCTTGATTGCCTATCTTTCATCTTATTCTCCTATTTTTAAATTAAGCACCCATAAATTCATCAATAGAATCTTTATATTTCTTAGAAACTTTAACTGCTTTTCCACCTTTTCCAAGATATGTTTTGTCAGATGGATCTGTATCTATTGTAACAATAGCTTTTTTCCAATCTGGAGTTTTTCCTTCTACATATCTAACTCTTTTTGTTTTTCCTTTAACTATCATTGTGTTAACATTTAATACTTTTACTTCAAATAGTTTTTCTACAGCTTTTGCTATATCAACTTTTGTTGCTTTTTTGTTAACTTCGAAAGTGTATTTTCCTGCTTGCATTTCATCATTACTTTTTTCAGTTATTACTGGTCTTATTATTACTTCTTCTGGTAACATTAAGCATACACCTCCTCTAATTTTTTAACAGTATCTAGTGGTAAAACTAATTTACTGCAATTTAATAAATCAAATACATTGATCATATTTAATTGAATAGCTTTAACACCTTCTATGTTTCTACTTGATAGGTAAACATTTTCATTTTTATCAGCTAAGATAATTAATGTTTTTCCTTCTAATTTTAAATCTGTTAAAGCTTTTGCCATAACTTTTGTTTTTGGTTCTTTAACTTCTAATTTGTCAACAACTGTTAATTCATTATCTAATACTTTTGCACTTAATAATGATCTGATTGCAAGTTGTCTTTCTTTTTTATTTACTCTATATTTATATGAACGTGGTTTTGGACCTAATGCGATACCACCTTTAATCCATTGTGGAGCACGTATACTACCTTGTCTAGCTCTACCTGTTCCTTTTTGTCTCCATGGTTTTCTACCACCACCACGAACTTCTGCTCTTGTTTTTGTACTTTGTGTACCTTGTCTTTGATTAGCTAAGTAGTTTACTAATACACTATGTACAACTGTTTCGTTTGGTTCGATTCCAAATACTGCTGCACTTAATTCTACATCGCTAACTTTTTTACCTTGCATGTTATATACATCTACTTTTGGCATTTCGTAATTCCTCCTTTTCTATAACCTTATATAGCTTTTACAGCTGATTTTATTTTTAAGATAGCTCCTTTTGGTCCTGGAACACTACCTTTTACTAATATTACGTTTTTGTCTAAATCTACTTTTACAACATCTAAGTTTTGGATTGTAACTGTAACTCTTCCCATATGTCCTGGAAGTTTTTTACCTTTAAATACTCTTCCTGGTGTTGATGTTGATCCCATTGAACCTGGTCTTCTGTGATACATTGATCCATGTCCCATTGGTCCTCTGTGTTGACCATGTCTTTTAATTACACCTTGGAATCCTTTTCCTTTTGATGTTCCTTGTACATCTATTTTATCACCTTCAGCAAATACATCTGCTTTTAATTCGTCTCCAGCTTTGATTCCTTCTATTGAATCTAATCTGAATTCTCTCAAATGTTTTTTGGCTGTAACATTTGCTTTTGCAAAATGTCCTTTTTCTGGTTTGTTTAATTTGTTTTCTTTAACTTCTCCAAATCCTAATTGTACTGCTTCATATCCATCATTTTCTAATGTTTTTACTTGAGCAACTACACATGGACCTGCTTCTAATACTGTTACTGGAATAACTGTTCCGTTTTCATCAAATATTTGAGTCATTCCTAATTTTTTTCCTATTAATGCTTTTTTCATCTTTCTTTCTCCTCCTATTGGCTGACCTGCTAATTCTAAACAGCGTCTCGCGTTGTTAAACTTCGTCAGCATGGTTATCGATTTTTATTTTATTTATATTTGAAACTAGTTTTTGATTTCGATGTCAACACCTGCTGGTAGTTCTAGTTTCATTAAACTATCCATTGTTTTTTGTGTTGGGTAAAGAATATCTATAACTCTTTTATGTGTTCTCATTTCGAATTGTTCTCTTGAATCTTTGTGTTTGTGTGGAGAACGTAAGATTGTTACGATTTCTTTTTGTGTTGGTAATGGAATAGGACCTGACACTTTTGCTCCTGTTTTCTTAGCAGTATCTACTATTTTTTCAGCAGACTGATCTAAAACTACATGGTCATAAGCTTTTAGTCTTATTCTAATTTTTTCACTTGATACAACTGTTTTTGCCATTGTAATTTTCCCTCCTTAATAAATTTGTTTAAATATTTTAAAATTACGCGTTGGCAAGTTACAACACTTCCGGGTGTTTTGTATATACCCATTTTAAAATCCCAAAAATTCGCATGATGATTCTGGGATAAGTGCTTTATTTATATTAAACTTACCGCCTGGTCTAGCCAAGACATACTCCACTGAAGTTCCCTCCACTCTAAGAGTGTAGCCACATTCAGCTTCAACGCTACATTTCATGCTCATCTATTATATAATGTTTTTTCATTTATGTCAATACTTTTAGCTAAATTTGCCAAAATTCGCAAAAAAAAGAATAAATAATCTTGAATTATTCACTCTTTTTCTTTTTTATAGTTTTATCATAATCTCTTTTTCTCCATCCAATTCTATCTTTTTATATGTAATACCACATTCATCAAAAAGTTTTCGTGATGCTATATTATTTTCAGAATTAGCATATTTATCTGACAAATAAATAACTTCTTTTATTCCTGATTGAATTATTATTTTAGCACATTCATTGCAAGGAAATAGATCTACATATATTTTCGCATGTTCCAAGTCTTTCTTACTTCCTCTATAATTTAATATTGCATTCATTTCTGCATGACATACATACGGATATTTAGTTTCTAAATTTTTCCCATCTCTTGCCCACGGAAATCTTTCATCAGAAAATCCATTTGGAGCTCCATTATACCCTATTGATAAAATTCTATTATCATCACTTACTATGCATGCTCCTACCTGCGTGTTTGGATCTTTACTTCTCATTGCTGATAATTTTGCTATTGCCATAAAATATTCATCCCAACTTATATAATTTTTTCTTTTTTCCATTTATATCAATCCTTTCTTTTTAGCAAAAAGGCCATTTTAAGTCTTAACCTAAAATAGCCTTTAATTTATTTTTCATTTTGTTTTATTACCATTAATATACTTGCTATATACATTGCTATAACTAATACCGGTGTAAATCTTCCAACTGGAATTCTTGTTATTGAAATTATACTCAACAAGAACAATTCTCCAAAGATTGGAAATACTATAGTTCTTCCAAGTACTTTTAATATTCCTTTTTTATAATATCTTATAACCATGTATACTAATACTAATATTCCTGAAATCGAAAATGGTACTATATATTTTTTATACATATCTATAAGTTTTGTTTCAGGCACTGTATTGATAGTAGTATCTTCTGCTGTTTGTGAAAATTCATAATTTTCTTTTATTTTATTTACAATATTGTTTTTTTGTTCATCAGTTATTTCTTTAGCTCTTATTGTAACTAAATCTTTATATATTTCTACTGTTTGTACCATATTGTTTGAATTGTTTAAATTTTCATTTACAATTTCTTTTATTTTTGATACATCAGCTTCTTGCTCTATATACACATCTATACTTTGACTTTTTGAATACTTTAGTTCTTTATTAAATCCATAGATTCCAGTTACTACTATTCCTGCTAAAATAACTAATGTCATTAAAGAAATAGCAATAATTTTTATATTTTTTTGTTTCATGTCTTGCCTCCTATTTGTTTTCTCTTAATTTCAATAATATTTCTGTTACAATTATATTATATATTGCTATTAGTATAAATCCCCAGAACATTATCATTCCAAAACTACTCAAGTTTGTCCATCCTGAGAAACAAAATACTATTGAAACAATCATTATTGGTACTAATTTTAAGAATAGTTCTTTATATGAACTTTTTACAGCTTCACTTACTACATTCAATATTTTTGTTTTATTTAACATCATTTGACTTAATTTTAAATCTATTAATATAGTTAATATTATAGCTCCTATACCTTCAATTGTTATTATAACATTTGTATATCTTAATACTAATGATAATAATGCTATAAATCCGATACATGATATACTTGCTAAAAATCCTTTTGATTTATATTTTATTGTCAATATCACAAATAGTACTAATAATATTATTGCTACAACTCCTGCAAAATATAGCAATTGTTCATTTGTTATATCTGAATGTACAAATCTATTATTTTGAACTTCATAGTCTATAGGATATTTTCCTGAATTTATTAACATTGTTAATTCTGCAGCTTTAGCCATACTATTATTTACTGTTGTTGTATTAGATGTTTGTGATCCCATTTTTACTCGTATTTTATTTTTTTCTATTTTGTCTACATCATAATCTGTTCCTGCAATTGATAATTTTGCGACTTTTTTTGTTTCTTCTGTTGTTTGTTCTTCAGTATTATTGTCTTCTGTATTTGACTCATCTGAAGAATTTGAATTATCATCACTTTTTGTTGCTGATTCAACTGCATCTACATCATCTTTTAATATTGCATAATTATTCTTAATTTCTTCTATTTTAGCTTGTCCATCTTCTGTTAATGCGATTTCTAAATATACTTGATATTCTCCATCTGCATTAGATGTATATGTGTATTGAGCTTTTTTTACCATTTTTTCGTTTAATAATTCTGTGCTTGTATCTTTCTCTTTTATTTCAACTTTTCCTGATGCAATTAAGTAATATGCTAAATCATCTGTTTGATCATCTTCTGGTAATTCTACTCTAATTACACCATTTTCTTTATTTAGTGAAATTGTGTAATCTTGAGCTTTTAAACTTTTTAATCTCTTTTCTATTGTCTTTTTTACTGTTTCATAATTTTCAACATTTTTTTCTTCTTCTGATGGTGCTGTTTTTCCTTCTGTACTTCCATCTGATATTTTTAATTCTATTAATCTTTCTCCTTTTAGCTCTCTTCCTAAAGAATATTCTTTTACTTTATCTTCCATTCTGTTTTGTGTTTTTATATATACACCACCAAATGCAACTAGTACTATCAATATAATTGCTAATATTATTGTTGTTATTTTTACTTTTTTCATTTTATAATCGATCCTTTCATTTTTATAATAACTTAGTACCATTTATAACTAATTCAAACCAAATATGTAAAAATTTTGCTGCATATTTGCTCATCATTGTTCTATCCATAAATATTTGAAAATAATCTAATACAGGACATATTTGCGTATCTATTGTTAAATTTAATTTAACTTTTCTTTCCTCTGCATCTATTTCTAAATTAGCATCTGTTACTGCATAATTAACTCTATCATGTATATCAAATGTTGACATGTTTGTATTTGTTACTCTATCTCTATGTACATCTGATTTGTCTGCTAATATTAATGCTGCAGATATATCACTTACAGCTGTTCCTGTTTCTTCATCATGATTTCCTATTGCCATAACTATTTCTGTTCTTTCTTCTGCTGGCATTCCCATTTCTTTTAAAATGTTATATGCTAATATCGCTCCACTATGTGCATGATCTACTCTATTTACACAGTTTCCTATATCATGTAAGTACCCTGCAATTTCTCCTAATTGTATAGTTCTTTCATCATATCCTAGTTTTCTTAAAATCTCTCCAGTTCTTGCTGATACAATTCCTATATGTCTATATGAATGTTCTGTATACCCAATTGCTTTTATTTGCTTTTGTGATGCTTGCACAAATGCTTGAACTTCTTCGTTATTTTTAACGTCTTCTAATGTTATCATTGCTTTCCTCCTTTAGTCTTTTATGATTTTACCCTATTTTTCCAAAAATATCAACTGTTTTTATACATTTTTTCTATTAAATGTCTCAGTTTATGTTTTTTCTTGTTTTTATATTAAAGACTTAAAATATATACACTTATCTAATAATATTAAATATAAAAAATATACATTTAGAAAATTAATAATATATTGTTTTGAAATACCGCGTAAGCGAAAATACAATATATTATTAATTCTCTAAAATCTATATAATAATATTATTAATGTATAAGAATAACCAATTATTCATTAACCTTTATTCACCCCTATTACTCCTCCAAACATTCCACAAACAATTCCTGATACAATAATAATTACTGATTGAATATTTAAATTAAAATTATGATTTATAATTCCAGATAGCAAATATATTGATAACAAATATACTCCACCTATTACAGCTCCATTTAATAGTCCATTTTTCTTCATATTAAAATTACCAATTGAGCTTCCTATAAATATACTTATTGCAGTTATTACGATTATTACTGGTGCTATAAACGACTCACTTACATTAGTATATGTTAATATTAATGAAAAAATAAATAAAAATACAAACGTACATACTATTGAAATACCTATTCCCTTTATAATATTTGTTAACCCTTCCATATTCTACCTCCCATTACATTTATATTCTGTAATAGGCAATTTTATAACTAATATTATTCACATTAAGTCTAGCCCTCCATATAAATTATATACATTTGTATATCCAAGCCTTTTCATAATTCTATATACATTTCTACTTCTTCCTCCGTATTGGCAATATGTTACTATTAGTTGATTTTTCTTTGGCACTTCTTTTTCTATTCTTCTCATTACTTCATATTCTGGTATATTTATTGCTCCGGGCAAGTGTCCCTCTTGGTATTCTTGTCTACTTCTTACATCTATTAAAATTGCTCCTTGCATTATTTTATTTTTCATTTCTTCTGCTGTTATATCTCCATTTTGCATTCCTCTGCAACAACAATATTTTCTCCTACAAAACATTTTTATCCCCCTTTATATTATATACAAAGGGGGATATTTTGTGATTTTTTCTATTCTTCTACTGGTGCCTCTACTGGGCAAACTCCTGCACATGTACCACAACTTATACATGCTGATTGATCTATTACAAAACATGTTTCTCCTTGTGATATGCATCCTACTGGGCATGCTGCTGCACATGCACCGCAACTTATACATTTATCTTCTTGAATTTTATATGCCATTTTTATTCACCACCCTTCATTTTTGAATCTTTTAATTCTAGTTTTTCTAACTCTTTTAGTTCTTTTTGATATTCTTTTTCTTCGCTATCAGTATGTTCTCTTGCAACATCTTTTATAACTTTTATGTCTTTTACTTCATATCTTTTAAATTTATAAATTTCGCCATCTTTTATTTTTACTTTTACAACTTCTTTTAATGGCTCTATTCCATCAACTTCTCCCTGCCCATCTGGAGTTTTTACTATTGCTCCTATATTAGGCAATTTTTTTAGTTTGTCCTCATAAACTTCTTGTTCATATTTTAAGCAACACATTAACCTTCCACAGTTTCCTGAAATTTTTGATGGATTTAATGATATGTTTTGTTCTTTAGCCATTTTTATTGATACTGTTTCAAAGTCTCTTAAAAATGAACAACAACATAGCTCTCTGCCACATACTCCATTTCCACCAATTCTTTTTACTTCATCTCTAACGCCTATTTGTCTTAATTCTATTCTTGTTTTGTAAACTGCTGCTAAATCTTTTACTAAATCTCTAAAATCTACTCTTCCATCTGCTGTAAAATAGAATAATATTTTACTATTATCAAATTTATATTCAACATCTGTTAATGTCATATCTAATTTATGTTCTTTTATCTTTTTATTACATAATTCAAATGCTTCTTTTTCTTTTTTTCTACATTCTTCTGCATGTTTTAAATCTCTTGAAGAAGCTAATCTCAATACTTTTTTTAGTGGACTAGTAAGTTTTTCTTCTTCTATCATCCTATTAGGCACTACTACTTCTGCTATTTCTTCTCCTTGAGTAGTTTCTACTACTACTTTTTCACCTTTTTTTACTTCTAACCATTTTGGATCAAAGAAATATATTTTCCCTAGTCTTTTAAATCTAACTCCTATTATCCTTTTCATTTATTAGGTCCTTTCTACATTCTGCCACATTGAAAATATCATATAATCAATGCACATATCATAATTACTATTTGCTTTTATTCTTCTTTTTGTTTCTTCTACAATTTGTACACAATTAATATATTTTATATTTTGTTTACTTAGTTTCATTAGCAATACATTAATATATTCTAGTATTGATTTTATTTCTTCTTTTGACTTATATATTACTTCTGACATTTGTACTATATCTATTAAATCTCTATTTTGCATACTTAATAATATATTTTCTATGTTTTCGTATATGTCTTTTCTTTCATTTAATTTTATTGCTTTTCCTATGCTCCCCTGAGCTAACTCTACTATTTGAGGGCTTATTTGTTCATCAGGTAATTTTGTTTTTATATATTCTTTTAGTTCTTCATCTTTTATTGGTTCAAACTGCATTCTTGTACATCTTGATTTTATTGTACTTAACAAATTCCCTTCATTTGTGCATATTAATATTATAGTTATATATTCTGGTGGTTCTTCTAATGTTTTTAGTAAACAGTTTTGCGCCTCTGTTGTCATTGTATCTGCATTATCAATTATATATACTTTGTTGTTTGATATAATTGGCTTTTCTGCAACTTTTCTTTGCATTTGTCTTATTTGTTCTATTTTGATTTTTCCATCTACTGATTCTATTAATTGAAAATCAGGATTATTATCAGAATCAAATTCTATACAAGATTTACAATCGCAACCATTTTCTTTTTCTTTCAAACATAGAATCTTTTTAGCCAATTCTTTGGCTATAAGTTTTTTTCCAATTCCTTCTGTTCCACAAAATATATAACTGTGTGAAGTTTTGTTTATTTCTATTGCTTTTTTTAATATTTCTTTATTCTTTTTATTTCCTATTATGTTTTCAAACAATTTTTTATTTTACTCCTCCAAATTTTGAAAATGGCCAAAATCTAAACATTACTTTTCCTTCTATTTTTTCTAGTGGTATACATCCAAATGATCTACAGTCTGTACTTCCTGGTCTGTTATCTCCCATAGCAAATACACAATTTTCTGGAACTGTAAAGTTGTTAAAATAACTTACATCTCTTGCTCCTTGAATCATATCTGTAACAACGCCTGATTTTAGATAATCTTCTTTTAATTTTTCACCATTTATATATACTCCACCATCTTTTATTTCTACATAGTCTCCTGGTAACCCTATTACTCTTTTTATATAACTCTTTTTTCCACTTTCTAAAACATAATATGCAAATTTCTTTAGTGCTCCTTGTGGTTCATAATTATATATTGCTACTGGATTACTTAAGTCTACATTTTCTTCTGTTACTTTTGTTACACTTGGTGCTTCAAATGTTATTATATCTCCTCTTTCTGGCATTTTTTTCATTGTTCTACACCATCTATTTAACCATAGTCTTTCATTTTCTTTTAATGTTGGTGTCATTGATGTTTGTTGAACAATTGTTGGTGTTCCTATATAATATCTAACTAATAGTGCTAATGCTACTGCTATTATTATGCATATTAGCCATTCTATAATTTCTCTTAAAGTTGATTTCATTTTTTCTTCCTTTCTTAATCTTAAGTTTTAAGCTTTACATATTATATCTTAGTTTAAGCTTTTTTTCAATAATATTTCGAAAGTTTATTGTTCTGAATTGATTTTTTCCTCTTTTGCTTTTGTTGGAACTTTTATTACTACTTCTGTTCCTTTTCCTACTTCACTTTTTATATCTATACTTCCACCATTTCTATCAAGTAAATCTTTTGCTATAGAAAGACCTAATCCTGTTCCTCCCATTTCTCTACTTCGTGCTTTGTCTACTCTATAGAATCTTTCAAAAATTCTATTTAAATCTTCTTCTGGTATTCCAATTCCGTTATCAAAAATTTTAATATATGCATCATTATATACAAATCCTACATATATTTTTATTTCTCCACCTTCTTTAGTATACTTGATACTATTAGTTAAAATATTTAATACTATTCTTTCTATATCATCTTTGTCAGCATATACTAAAGGGACATCTGCAGTAACAAAACATTTAACTTCATGATTCTTCTTTTTAATTTCTATCGCAAGCTTGTCCTGACATTTTTTTACCAGCTCACCTAAATTAAACTGTTCTTTTTTTACTACAGTTCTATTACTGTCATTTCGTGAAAGCGTTAGTAAGTCTGTTACAAGTTTTGCCATTCTTCTGGCTTCTGATGCAATTACATTTAAAAACTTGCTTTGAGTTTCTTTATCATATTCTTCTTCTAATAATGTATCAGCATAGCCCATTATTGATGTGATTGGTGTTTTTAATTCATGCGATACATCTGCAATAAATTCTTTTCTCATATTATCTAGTTTTACATGTTCAGTTATATCTTGAATTACTACTATTACACCAACTGTCCTATCATTTTCTTTTTTGAATGGCGCAAAATATGTATTTACAAACCTATCTTCTATTTGGAATCTTTCTTCAGTGTTTGTCCAATTTTCAAGATAAATAATTTTTTCTAAATTTATATTTAAATGAAGCTTTCCAAATATATCCTCAAATGTAGTGTGTTCTGGTAATATGTTCATTAATTTTTTTGCTGCTGGATTTATCAATATTATTTTTCCATCTCTATCAAATGCTATTATTCCATCTGTCATATGTAAAAACACACTGTTATTAATATCTAAATCATCATTTGTTACACCTGAGCTTTTTATTAATCTTGTTTTAGGAAACATTACTTTTTTCTTTAGATATTTTTTCATTAGTATTTCACTAATTGCCAATATTACTATATCTATTAATATTATTAATATTATAACATTTTGAATTTCCATGATGTATCCTTTCTAAGGTTATTTCCTTACTATTTTTTTAATTTCTTCATATATTTTCTCTTGTACATCTGTTACTGATTTAGAAAAAGCTTTTTCTTCCATTTCGTGCATTAATTGAGGATTTCTTATTATTTTTTCTATTTCGTCTTCTAAATTATTTTGATTTAATTCATTATTTAGTATAATTTTTGCTGCACCTGCATTTTCTAATACCTTCGCATTATATAGTTGATGGTCTTGACTAACATTAGGTAATGGTATTAAAATTGAAGGCTTTCCTAAATTAGAAATTTCTGTTATTGTCATAGCTCCACTTCTTGCTACTATTATATTTGAAACATTCATTATTTCTTCCATATTATATATGTATGGCAATATTTTTGCATTTTCTATATTATTTATATCAATATTTTTACTTTCTAATTCTTTTTTAATTATATCAAATTGTTTTGGACCTGTTGCCCAAATTATTTGATAGTCTTTGTTCATTTTATTTTCTAATATTCCTATTATAGCTTCATTTATTTTTTGAGCCCCTTGACTTCCTCCAAATACTAATACAATTGGTTTATTTCCATTAACTCCTATGTTTGTTAATATCTTTGTTTTTTCTTCTTGTGAATATTCCTTTTTTACTATTTTTACAGGAGTTCCTGTACATACTATATTTTTAGCATTTGGTATTCTTGAACGTGCTTCTTCAAATGATATTAAAACTGTTTCAGCTTTAGGTGCCAACATTTTTACTGCTTTCCCTGGAAACGCATTACTTTCATGTAATATGACAGGTATCTTTTCTTTATTTGCAGCCCATACTACTGGTCCACAAATATATCCTCCTGCTCCAACTATTATATCTGGTTTAAATTCTTTTATTATCTTTTTTGCTTTACCTGTTGCCATTAATGTTGCCCACATTTTTTTAAAATTAGCTATTGATATTTGTTTACTTAGTCCATATGCTTCTATAGTTTTTAATCCATATCCTGCTCTTGGTACCAAATCATTTTCTAAGCCTCTTGTAGTTCCTATAAAAATTATTTCAGAATTTGGTTCTTCCTGTTTTATTTTATTTGCTATTGCTAATCCAGGATTTATATGTCCTGCTGTTCCTGCTGCTGCAACTATAACTCTCATTTTTTCCTCCTAATTTTATTTATTACCCGCTCTTGAAATACTTAGCAGTACTCCTACTTCGCAGAGTAATATAAATAACGCCGTTCCACCATAACTAAAGAATGGCAACTGCATTCCTGTAACTGGCATTGATGATGTAACAACAGCTACATTAATAATTACTTGAACTCCTACTAATGATGTAATTCCTATTGCAACTAAACTTCCAAACATATCTGGCGCTTTCATTGCAATTAACACGCCTCTCCAAATAAATACTGCAAATAGTACAAACACAAGTATACATCCTACAAATCCTAATTCTTCTGCTAATACAGAAAATATAAAGTCATTATGTGGTTCTGATAAATATAAATATTTTTGTTTGCTCTCTCCTAATCCTGCTCCAAATAATCCTCCTGAACCTATAGCATATAAACTTTGTATTATTTGCCAACCATCTCCAGTAGCATCTTGCCATGGATCTGTAAATGTTATAAATCTTGTTACTATATATTGGAATTGTTTTTTGAATGCATCACTTGCAGCATATAATACTGTTGCTATACTTCCAATTCCTCCTACAGCTATTACTCCTGACATTAAAAATTGCCAAAATTTGCATCCAGCCATTATCATCATAATGCAACATGTTATTATTATTACCATTGATGTACTTACATGTGGTTCTAGTAATAATAATCCTATTATTGGTGCTAAAAATAAAACATGTTTTACTAAGCCTTTCCAAAACTTTCCTAATTCATCTCTATCTTTTACAAGTATTCCACCATAAAATATTATCATTAAAAATTTTACTAATTCTGATGGTTGAAAAGTTATAAATCCTAAACCAATCCATCTTTTTGCACCATGGCTATCAGTACCAATTACTAAAACTAATACTAATAATATTGCAGATAATATCCATGCATGTTTATAAAATTTTTGATAAATTCTATAATCTATTTTTGATACAAAATACATTCCAAATAATCCTGCTACTGCAAAGATTAACTGTCTTATAAAAAAGTAATAACTTTTATCATATTTTTGTAGAGCTGTTGGCGAGCTTGCTGATAATACCATTACTAATCCAAGTGAAAGTAATAGCAAAACAGTTATTACTAAGGTAAAGTCAACTGAATTATTCAAGAACTTAGAAAAACCTGCCATTTTATTTTTTTTCTTAGCCATTTTTGTCTCCTTTTCTTTATATTATCTTTAGTCCTAACACACAAACAACCAAAGTAATAATACTAAATAGCATTACAACTTGATTTTCTCTCCATCCAGACAATTCCAAATGATGGTGAATTGGTGCCATTTTAAATACTCTTTTTCCTGTCTTTTTAAAATATGTTACTTGTATAATTACAGAAACTGTTTCAATTACTGGAATCAAAGCTATAAGTATTAATATAAGTGGCATTTTTAAATATAATGCTATTCCTGATATTACACCACCTAAAAATAGCGACCCTGTATCTCCCATAAATACTTTAGCAGGATGTATATTAAACATCAAAAATCCTAAAACTGCACCTATTACAATTGCTCCAAATATTACGACCTCTTTTACTCCAAGTGTTGTTGCTATAATTGTTAAACATGTAATTATTATTGTACATACACTTGATGATAAACCATCAATTCCATCTGTTAAATTTACTGCATTTGTTGTTGCAAGTATTACTAATATTGAAAATGGAATATATGCATAAATTGGAATATTTATATATTGTTTTAATATTGGAATATATGTTTCTGTTCCTATATTTAATCCTTTTATTAAATACATTATATAGGCTACTGATATTATCAGTAACCCTAACATTTTTAAACTTGGTTTTAACCCTTTTGTATTTTTTAATACTAATTTCTTAAAATCATCAATAAATCCTATAACACCAAATCCAATTGTTAATCCTAATATTGGTAATAGATTTTTCGCTAATTCTATATCTACATTTCTATAATAAATATATGCAGCAATTGTTACAATTACAATTCCTAGCATTATTATTATTCCACCCATTGTTGGTGTTCCTTGTTTTTTTAAATGACTTTCTGGTCCATCATCTCTTTCAATTTGCCCTACTTTTAATTTTCTTAATATTGGTACTATTATAATTCCTAAAATTACTGTTACTGCAAATGATAACAATAATGTTTTTGTTTGAAATTCCAATTTTATCAACCTTTCCTGTTAACTTTTGTATTATCCTATTATTTCATTTACTATTATTCTTTCATCAAATGGAAATTTTTCTCCATTTATTTCTTGATATGGTTCATGCCCTTTTCCGGCAAGCACTATTATATCTAATTTTGTAGCCATATTTATTGCTTCTTTTATTGCCTCTGTTCTATCTACTACTACTTTATAATTTCCTTTTGTCTTTTTAATTCCTTCTTCTATTTCTTTTACAATTTCTTCTGGATTTTCTGTACGTGGATTATCTGATGTTATAAATGTAAAATCTGCAATTCTTCCTGAAATTTCGCCCATTATTGGTCTTTTTGTTTTGTCTCTATCTCCACCACATCCAAATACAGAAATTACTTTTCCTCTTGTATAACTTTTTACTGCTGATAATATATTTTGTAAACTTTCTGGTGAATGTGCATAATCTATCATTATTGGTATTTCTTTTTTATTTGGTACCATCTCTGATCTACCTGGCACTTTTATTTCAGCTAAAGCTTCAATTACTTTGTCAGAAGAAATTCCTAATTTTTTAGCTACACATATAGCTGCTAGTGCATTGTATACACTAAATCTTCCTGGAATATCTACTTTTACCCTTTCGTTTCTGTCAGAAACTTTTACTCTAAAGTCTACATATGAATTTGTTATTGTTATATCTTTTGCTAAGACTTCGCAATAATTGTCTATTCCATATGTCATTATATTACTATCTGGAAATAGTTTTGGAACTTTTGAAACTTGTATATCATCTACATTTATTATTCCATTATCACACATTTTGAATAGTTTTAATTTTGATTCAAAATAATCTTTCATATCAGGATGTTCTTTTTCACTAATATGATCTTCTGAAAAGTTTGTAAACAATACCATATCAAAAGCACATCCGTCTACTCTATGTAATTTTAAACTTTGTGATGATACTTCCATTACAACATATTCTACGCCAGCTTCTACCATTTGTGCAAATGTTTTTTGAAGTTCTATACTTTCTGGCGTTGTTCTACTACTTTCTGAAATCATCTTACCATTTATATATGTTGCAATTGTTCCTATTAGTCCAACTTTATATCCTGCTTTTTCTAATATTTCTTTTATCATAAATGTTGTTGTTGTTTTTCCTTTTGTTCCTGTTACCCCTATTAATCTAAATTTTTTTGATGGGTTTCCGTAGAAATTGCAACTGCAAATTGCTAATGCTTCTCTTGTATCTTTTGCCATTATTAATGTCACATCTTCTGGTAATTCTACTCCTTTTAAATCAGCACCTTCTTCTACCATTATTACTTTTGCACCTGCTTTTATTGCATCATTTATGTATTTATGTCCATCTACACTAAAACCTTTTATTGCAATAAACATATCTCCATCTTTTATATTTTTTGAATTACTGTCTAGGTTATTTATTTCAACATCTAGACTTCCTTTTGCTTTTAATCCTTCTAATCCAATTAATACTTTTTTTAACTCCATTATTTTTCTCTCCTTCAATTTATACACTTTTTAAGTGTTCAATTATTTATTAAGATTGAAGCACTTGCTTGCAAACTTGCCTACATTATATAACTAATTTTCTTTTTTGTATAGTAATAAAATGAAAAAAAATCACTTAATTATATTTATTAAGTGATTCTCTTTTTTATGATTTATTTAAGTGCTGCATTTAACATCCATATCTTTTTAGAATAGTCTGCTAAATAGTCATCCATAAGTGTTGATGTTGCATAATATTCTTTATCTTCCGCTTCTTGTTTTATTTGTACCGCCTTTTGTTTTAACTCTTGTAAATCATGAATTACATTTTCCATTATATCAATACTTTTTATTTGTTCATTTTTAGCTTCTCTTATTTTAGAATTTTCCATAAAATCCTTCATTGTTCCTAATGGTTGATGGCCTAATGATAAAATATGTTCAGCAACTTCATCTATCTGCTCTCTTACTTCATCATAGTATTCTTCTAGTTTTTCATGTGTTGTAAAAAATCCTTTTCCAATTACATTCCAATGATAATTTTGTAATTTTACATTTAACATTTCTAAGTCACTTAGAAATTCATTTAATTTTTTTACTATTCCTTCCATAACGTACCTCACTTTCAGGTACATTATTTACAATTTTATTACTTTTTATTCAAATATGCTCCCAACTTCTATTTGATTCCCTCTTAAGAAATCTTGTATGTTCATTCTCTTAGCATTTTCTCCTTGAATTTCTAATACTTTTATTACTCCATCTTTAGCTTTTATATATAATCCATCTTTACTATCTGATTTTAGTACAGTTCCATTTTTAGTATCTTCACTATTAGCTTTAACTACATCAACTTTCCAAATTTTAATTTTCTTTCCATTCAAATATGCGTATGTTCCCATTATTGGATTTAAACCTCTAACAAGATTTTTTATTTCTTGCGCAGTTTTACTTTCCCAATCAATTTTCGACATTTCTTTGTCTAACATTGGAGCCATTGAAAACTCTTCTCCTTGTGGAATTCTTGGAGCTGTTTTATTTTCAATTTGTTCTAAAGTTTTTACTAAAAGGTCTGCTCCTATTTTTGCAAGTCTATCCCACAATTCTCCTGTTGTTTCATCAGGTGCAATTTCTGTTTTTTCTTTTAAAATCATATCACCTGTATCCATTCCAACATCCATATACATTGTTGTTACACCTGTTACTTTCTCGCCATTTATAACAGCCCATTGTATTGGTGCAGCTCCTCTATATTTAGGTAACAAAGAGCCATGGACATTTATACAACCTAACTTTGGTATTTCTAAAATCTCTTTTGGTAGAATTTTCCCATATGCAACTACACATATAACATCAGGTTCTAGTTTCTTTATTTCTTCTATAAATTCTACATTTTTTCTAACTTTTTCTGGTTGATATATTTTCAAATTCTTTGATACAGCAAATTCTTTTACAGGAGATGCAACCATTTTCATTCCTCTACCTTTTGGTCTATCTGGATTTGTCACAACTGCTAATATCTCATGTCCTGCATTATATACATCTTCTAATGATTTTTCTGCAAAATCAGGTGTTCCCATAAATACTATTTTCATTTTTAAACCTTGCTCCTTTCAATTATTATTTTCGCAATATTTGCAAAATCTTGAATTGATAACTTCTCTGCCCTAACATTTTCATCCAAATTCAATTCTTTTAATATTTGAATTCCCTCTTCTTTATTAATAAAAACTTTTGTATTAGTTAAAGCATTTAATAATGTTTTTCTTCTTTGCATAAATGCACTTTTAATTATCATAAACATTACTTTTGTATTTTCAATATCAACTGCTGGTTTATCACGTAAGTTTAACTTTATAACTTCCGAAGTCACTTCCGGTTCTGGAATAAATGAACTATTAGGAACTTCCATTATTTTTTCTGATTCACAATAATAATATACTGTATGTGTTATTGCACCCGTATTTTTTCCTCCAGGTGTTTCTATCAATCTATCTGCTACTTCTTTTTGAATCATAACTGTTATACTTTTTATATCAAGCTTTTCTTCAAGCAATTTCATTATTATTGGTGTAGTTATATAATATGGTAAATTAGCAACTATCTTTACATTTTTGATTTTTCCATCTTTTTTGTTTTCAATTATAATTTCATTTAAATTAACTTTTAATATATCTTCATTTATTAATTCAAAATTATCATATAGGCTAAATCTATCTTGTAAAATCTTTATCATTTTAGTATCTAATTCTACACATAATACTTTCCCTGCTTTTTCTAGTAAATATTTAGTTAATGTTCCTAATCCAGGTCCTATTTCTATTACCATATCTTCTTTAGAAATATCACTACTATTTACTATATTTTCTACAACTTCATTATTTATTAAGAAATTTTGTCCTAAACTTTTATTTGCTCTTATATTATACTTTTTCATTATGTATCTTGTTTCTTCTAATATATTCATAATTTGTCGTTCCTTTCATTGCTTATTATACTTGATTTTTCGGCTTTTTGTCAAGTTTACTACATTATTCCTTTTATATGATTTACCTTACATTTTCCATTATTTATAATAATTTCTACTACATCAAATCTTATATCATATTTATATAACTTATTTTGATATAAATATATACTTGCAGAACTTTTTAAGTGCTTCTTTTTTAGTCCATCTACAGCCATTGCTGGTGTTCCATATTCAAAACCGCTTCTAGTTTTCACTTCAACAAATACTATGCAATTTTCTTTTTTAGCTATTATATCTATTTCGCCTCTTTTAGTATAAAAATTGTTCTTTAATATTTCGTAATCCTGAGACTTTAAATACCCTTGAGCAATTTTTTCTCCTATTATTCCAAATCTTCTTGTATTCAATTTAATCTTCCTCACTTCTGACAAATTTATGTCCTGGTTTTTCTATAATTTTTCCTTCTAACTGTAAAAGCATTATTTTATAATTTACTTCACTTATTGGTAATTTAGTTTTTCTTGATATATAATTTATGTCTCTCGGCACATTATCTATTTCTTTAAAAACACTAATTAGGTCAGGTGGAATATTTACTAACCAATTTTTTTCTTTTTCTTTTTTACTAAATATACTTTCTGGATTATTTTCATAAATATCTCCAAACATATCTTCAACACAAGTAACTAATTTAGCTCCTTGTTGTATTAGTTCATTAGTTGTTTTTCCTTTTATATTTTCTAAACTACTTGGAACACAAAACAATGGTCTTTCATTTTCTATTGTAAATCTTGCTGTTACTCTTGTTCCACTTCTATAACCAGCTTCTATTACTAATGTTCCTGCACTTAATCCTGCTACAATTCTATTTCTTTCTAAAAATTTTGCTGAATCTGCACTTATAGAACTTTCATATTCTGAGATTATTACTCCATTATTTTTAAGTATAGGTATAATCAAATTTTTATTTGTTGCTCTGCAAATATTTTTTAAACCTGATGGCAAAACAGCAATTGTTTTTCCTGAATTTTTTAAACACGTTTCATGTGCTATACTATCAATTCCATAAGCAAGCCCACTAATTATATTAATATTGTATTCTACTAAGTTTTTGGTAAATCTTTTGCACATTCTTTCACCATATTGTGTATTAGTACGTGATCCTACTACAGCAATTCCTAATTCATTTAGAACATTTATATTTCCTACTGCATATAATCTTGATGGTGGATTTTCTATATACCTCAATCTTTCTGGATATTTTTCACTTGCATATTCAATTAAAACTGGTTCCATATTTTTTCACCTCTTCTTGTAATGAAAATTTATCTAAACTTCTATATTGAATAGCTTCTGCTACATGCTTAACTTCTATATTCTCTTTTCCATCTAAATCTGCAATTGTTCTTGCTACTTTTAAAATTTTTTCATATGCTCTAACACTTAATTTAAATCTTTTAAATGCATTTTGTAGTAGTTCCTCACCTTTATTATCTAAATGGCAAAACTCAGAAATCATCTTAGTTGGAATCTCTGCATTTGAATGAATAGGATAATTCTTATATCTTTTTAGTTGTATCTGCCTTGCTTTATTTACTCTAGCTTGTATAATAGCTGAATTTTCCACTTTTTCTTTAGATGATATCTTTTTATACTTAGGCCTTTGAACTTCTATTTGTATATCAATTCTATCTAACAATGGACCACTAATTTTCCTTAAATATCTATGTCTTTCTTGTGGACTACAATGACATTCTTTTTCTTCATCACCATAATATCCACATGGACATGGATTCATACTTGCAACAAACATAAAATTACATGGATATCTATAATTTCCACTTAATCTATTAATGGTTATTTCTCTATTTTCCAGAGGTTCCCTTAACGATTCTAAAATATTTCTATTAAATTCTGTTAACTCATCTAAAAATAGTACACCACAATGTGCTAAACTTATTTCTCCTGGTTGAGGCACTCTGCCACCTCCAATCATTGTACTTATAGGCACTGTATGATGTGGCATTCTAAATGGTCTATTCATCATTATGCCATCTCTTTCTAATTCTCCAGAGATACTGTGTATTTTAGTTACTTCCATTGCCTCTTCTATAGTTAATTCTGGTAGTATGGTTACTAATCTTTTTGCCATCATAGTTTTACCTGATCCAGGACTTCCTATCATTAGACAATTATGTCCTCCTGCAGCTGTTATTTCTAAAGCTCTTTTTACACTTTCTTGTCCTTTAACTTCCGAAAAATTAATATTATAATTTTCTTTTAAATTAACATTTGGTGAAACATATTTTTTTATTTCTTTTTCTTTATTTAAGTGCTTTATTAATTCTTCTATATTTGAAACTGGTATTATATCCAATTCTGCAATAATTGCAGCTTCATTTGCATTAGCTTTAGGTAATATTACTGTTTTTATACCCAATTCTCTTGCTTCAATACATATTGGTAATACCCCATTTATCCTATTGATTTTCCATCTAAAGAAAGTTCTCCTATAAATATCGTATTCACTACTTTATTAGTATCTATATTAGGTATTGCTCCTATTGCAATTAATATTCCGCGTTGAAATTGCTAAATCAAAGCTACTTCCTTCTTTTTTTATATTTGCAGGTGCTAAATTAATTAATATTTTTTTATTAGGAAATTCAATACCAGAATTTTTTATTGCTGTTTTTATTCTTTTTTTAGACTCTTTTACAGTTGTATCTGGTAATCCAACAATATCAAATTCTGGTATTCCATTACTTATATCTGTTTGAATTTCTATTAAATTTCCATCTAATCCATTTAGTGCTATTGACTTTATTTTTGATAACATTTTTCCCTCCTAAAATTTAAGTTTTTTTATTGATTTTTATATGGTTTTATTATAAAATGTATATAAAATTTTACAAAAGAATGGTGATAATATGAAAAAGAAAAAAGTAAAAAATAAAAGTGATATAAATGTTTCTAATAAAATTTCAAAAAAAAGAATTGGTAGCATTTTGATTGTAATTGTAATCTTTATGCTTGCTCTACTTGCACGAGTAGGCTATTTGCAATTTGTTGATGGTAATCGTCTGCAAACCCTTGCCACATCTCAGCAAACATTAACCGAAACTATTTCAGCCAAACGTGGTGCAATATATGATTCTAAAGGAAATGCCCTAGCCATAAGTTATGATACTGATAAAGTATATGTAACTCCATCATTAATAAAAGAAGATAGTAATAAATCTATAGTTGCACAAAGTTTAGCATCTATATTAGAATTAGATTATAATGAACTACTTACAAAAATTCAAAGCACATCTGATAAATTTCTTGTAGCATCTGATGTTGAACAAAGCAAAGTAGATCAAATTAACAATTGGAAAAAAGAATTAAAATTTACTACTGGAATAAGTTTTGAAGAAACTACATCTCGTACATATCCTTATAAAACTTTAGCATCTACAATTGTTGGTTTTGTTGGTTCTGATGGTCAAGGATTGTCAGGAATTGAATCTTCTTGGGATTCTTTCTTAAGTGGTACATCCGGAAAATCAGTAAGTTTAAAAGATGCTAGTCAATCAGAAATTGCAAACTCTAATCAAACATATATTGCAGCAGAAAATGGTTATGACATTTCCTTAACAATAGATTCTAATATTCAAAGTATTGTTGAAAAACATTTAGCTCAAGCTGTTGAAGAATATAAGTGTGATAGTGGTATAACAATCGCAATGGATCCATCTACAGGTAAAATATTAGCAATGGCAGATTATCCAAGTTATGATTGTAACAATCAATATACCCCAAATTCACATCTTGCCCAAAATTGGGATACACTATCTTCTGAAGATAAAAGCAAATCTCTTTATAGAATGTGGTCTCCAAAAGCTGTAACAGATACTTATGAACCTGGTTCAGTTTTTAAAATAGTTACTTCTTCAATTGCATTAGAAGAAAATATTGTTGATACTGATACTATTAATTTTAATTGTAGTGGTGCATATTATGTGCCAGGTGAATCAAGACCAATTAAATGTCACAAATATCCTAATTCACATGGTGCTCAAAGTTTAAGATTAGCACTTGAAAATTCATGTAACCCTGCATTTGTAGAGCTCGGATTAAAAATTGGAAAGACTCGTTCTTATAAATATTATGAAGCACTTGGATTTTTTGGAAAAACTGGAATTTCTCTTTCAGGTGAACCTAAAAGTATATTTTATGATATAAACAAAATTAATGATCATGAATTAGGTACTATGTCATTTGGTCAACGTTTTACAATTACACCTCTTCAAATGATTACAGCCGCTTCTGCAATTGCCAATGATGGTGTTTTACTTCAACCTCAAATAGTAGATCATATAACAAATACAGACACTGGCGAAGTCACAAACTTTAATACAAAAGAAGTTCGTCAAGTATTTTCTAAAGAAACTTCTGATAAGGTAACTTCAATGATGGAATCAGTTGTTGAAGATGGTACTGGTTATAGGGTTAAATATGATGATAGTGTAAAAGAAAGTATGTCAGGATATTCTATTGGGGGGAAAACAGGTACATCTGAACCAATAAATGGTTCTTCTGATGGTTATGTTGCTTCTTTTCTAGCAATCTCTCCTGTTGAAAATACAAAAATTGTTTTATTAGTTATTTTAAAAAATCCAGGAGAAGGCGTAAATCATAATGGTGGACAAATTGCAGCACCTACTGCTGGAAAAATGTTATCAGAAATTTTACCTTATATGGGTATAGAAACTGGAAATAAAGATTCAAATTCGAATTCAAATATATCTGAAAAAGATTTATATTAAATTTATAATAGATGCACTCTCTAATTAATAGATAGTGCATCTATTTTTTAGTGATTCTTTTTATATTCTTTTAATGCCATAGCAACTTGATCTGGACAAGAAGTTCCCCTTGCACCACATTCTATTCCATCTAGCATTTCAATTACTTCATCAACACTTCTGCCTGCAACTAATCTTGATACTCCTACTGTATTTCCTGGGCATCCTCCAATTATTTTAAGGCTGTTAATTATATTATTCTCAATATCAAAAATCATTTCCATTGAGCAAACTCCTTGTGGTGAAAATTTATACTCCATCTCTTTCTCCTTTCATAGTACATTTATTTTTTAGTGATTATACTATAATTTACGTGAAAAATCAATATTCTATTTTCCCACTTTGTTTTCTCTATTCATTTTTATTCCTACAAGTAAAACATCATCATCTCCTCTATCAAAATATTTATATAATTTTTCTAATTGATTGTTTTCATTTTTATTTTCATTAATATAATCTGCAATTTCAATAAAATTCACTTCTGTACCTGTTTCTAAAATTTGTGTATTATTATCTTCTATTGTTAGAAATACTCTTCTTTGATATTTGTTTTTTGTTAAGTCTGAAATTGCCACTTTATTTACAATACATTCTATCTCTTTCTTTTTAGCTAATAATTCCTCTTCATAAATTGTACACCAATAGCAAAATATAGATTCTTTTACTCTTTTATTTTTTATCAACTTTAAATACATTTCTACTTCTTCATTTGTTTCCATTACAACCTTTACTTTAATTAATTCAAATTCATATTCCGAAATACTAGGTAGTTCAATGTTTTTATCATATTTAATCTCTTTTATTTTCAATTTTAATAAAGAGTTAAGAACTTCTTTAAGAATTTCTTTCTCATCACTATTTATTAATTCTTTTAATTTTAATACTTTTTCTACTATAATAATTCCTCCTTTATTTTTGGATACATTAAATAAAATATTTAATTTTTATTTTAATTAATAAGATTCTAAGTTATAACTTTTTGAAAAAAATGTAACTGATTTAAATTTAAGAAAAAATTTATGTTACAGAAATTATATAATTCATTCAAATTATAATTTCTTTTTTATAATTTGTCAATCCTTTTAATAGTTTTATTTATTTTTATTACGACAAATTTCGATTTATTTCTACAAAAAAGACCAGTTTTCTAAAAACTGATCTTTTCACTATTTGTTAGGTATATAATATCCTACTCCTCTTTTTGTTATTAATATTTGTGGATTTGATGTATCTTTTTCTATTCTTTCTCTTATTCTTCTAACTGTTACATCTACTGTTCTAATATCTCCATAGTATTCATATCCCCAAACTCTTTCCAATAAAGCTTCTCTCGTTACTACTTGACCTGGTTGTTGTGCTAAAAATTTTAATACCTCAAATTCTCTTAATGTTAAGTTTATAACTTTTCCATCTATATGTACTTCATATTTTTCTAAATCTAATACAAGTGATCCTACTTTTATTGTGCTTTCTTTCTTTTCTTCTTTTTTATTATCGTTTTTTTGTGCTATATTTTGTGCTTCTATTGTTGCTTCTACTTTTCTTAAATTAGCTTTTACTCTTGCTACAACTTCTCTTACACTAAATGGCTTTGTTATATAATCGTCTGCTCCTAATTCTAATCCAACTATTTTGTCTAGCTCATCATCTTTAGCTGATACCATTAGTATTGGAACATTATATGCATTTTTTATTTTTTTACATACTGTTAGTCCATCCATTCTTGGAAGCATTACATCTAATAATATAAGATCCGGTCTCTTTTCTAATGCTATATCTACGGCCGTTTGACCATCATTAGCTTCAATTGTGTTATATCCTTCTCTTGTTAAATTATGCACTAATAAATCCACTATCTTTTGTTCATCATCAACAATTAGAATTGTCTTTTTTTCATATTCATAATTATCATTCATGCTTCACATACCTCCGTATTATAGTTTTATTTATATCATAAATTCCAATAAGTTACAAGGTTTTTTGCCTATTTTTCTATATATTTTTATACTAAAGAATTATTCAGAAAATTGATAATATATTATCAATTTCTGAATAAATATATATAGATTATAAAGCAGATAATGCTTTTAAAATCCCTAGTTTTCCATATTCATATGTTAAGCCACCTTGCATATATGCTATATATGGTTCACGTATAGGTCCATCGCAACTAAGTTCAATTGTTGACCCTTCTGTAAATGTACCTGCAGCCATTATTACTTTGTCATCATATCCTCCCATATCACTTGGTTCTGGTACTACATATGAATCTATTGGTGAACCCATTTGAATACCTTGACAAAATTTTATTAGCTTATCAGCATCTCCTAATTCTATTGTTTGAACAATGTCTGCTCTTGGTTCGTCAAATTTAGGACTTACTTTATATCCTAATCTTTCTAAAATTCTGCTTGCAAATACTGCTGTTTTTACAGAACTTGAAACAACGCTTGGAGCAAAAAATAATCCTTTTATAAATGCTGTATTCTGATTAAGTGATGGTCCTATTTCTTTACCAACTCCTGGCGCTGTTAATCTCTCTGCGCATAGTTCTATTAAATCTTTTTTTCCTGCTATATATGCACCACTTGTTGCAATTCCTGCCCCTAAATTTTTCATTAATGAACCTACAACAATATCAGCGCCAACCTCTGTTGGTTCTCTTTCCTCTACAAATTCTCCATAGCAATTGTCTACCATAATTATTACATCTGTATTCACTTTTCTAATTGCCTGAATTGCTTTTTCAATTTTATCAATTGTTAAACTCTTTCTTGTTGAATATCCTTTTGAACGTTGAATTTCTATTAATTTGATATCATTTTTTGCTACTCTTTCTTCTATTGTTTTAATATCAAAATCATCATTTACTAACTCAATTTGTTCATATTTTACTCCAAATGCTTTTAATGAACTTTTACTTTCTTCCTTGCTTATTCCGATAGCCGTTTGTAATGTGTCATATGGCGCTCCCGAAATACTTAACATTGTGTCTCCTGGACGTAATAATCCAAATAATGTCACTGCTAAAGCATGTGTTCCAGAAATCAATTGAGCTCTAACTAATGCATCTTCTGTTCTAAATATTCTAGCATATATTTCTTCTACTTTATTTCTTCCTATTTCATCAATTCCATATCCTGTTGATGAATGTAAATGCATTTCTGATAATCTACAATATTGAAATGCTTCTAATACTTTTAAACTATTCACTTCTTTAATCTTATCTATTTTCTCAAATTGTAATTGTATTTCTTTTTCTACTTCTTTTGATAATTCAAGTATTTCTTTTTTTATTCCAAATTCCCTGTACATATATTATTTCTCCTTTTCTAAACTGCAACTATTATACCATACTTTTCTTTTAATTTAAACCCTTCTATCCGGTTTTGCTCATAATATCTTTTTTCATTTTGTTTATTATTTTCTTCTCCAATCTAGAAATATAACTTTGAGAAATTCCAAGCTCATCAGCAACTTCTTTTTGCGTCTTTTCTTTTCCACTAATAAAACCAAATCTCATTTCCATAATATTTTTTTCTCTATCATTTAATTTTTTTATAGCTTCCTTTAATAGTTGCATATCTACTTCATCTTCTAATTTTCTATATGTAATATCAGCTTCTGTTCCCAATATATCTGATAACAATAATTCATTTCCATCACTATCTTTATTTAATGGTTCATCAATTGAAACTTCTGATTTTAGTTTATTTGTTCTCCTTAAATGCATTAATATTTCATTTTCAATACATCTAGAAGCATATGTAGCAAGTTTTATCTTCTTTTCTGAATTAAATGTATTTACTCCTTTCATTAATCCTATTGTTCCTATTGAAATTAAATCTTCAATACCTATTCCTGTATTTTCAAATTTTTTAGCAATGTACACTACCAATCTTAAATTCCTTTCGACAAGTAATTTTTTAACTTCTATACACTCATCTGTGTCTAACTTTTTAATCGCTTCTTCCTCTTCTTCTGGCGATAATGGCGGTGGTAATGTTTGACTTCCTGCCACATAAAAAATTGGCAAAATCTCATCAAAATTTCCTTCTATATATTTTGCACAAATTGAGTCTATACTCTTTTTTATAAAGTCTATTATTTTCATCTTTATTCACATTCCTTGTATATATTTAGATTTTGGGATATATCTATAAACCTTTTTCATCACCTCACTTCGTGATTTTTATTGTACAACTTTTTAGATGCAAAGACTGTCTTTTCTTATTGTAGAAAAAAAGAAATAATCGCTATTTTGCGATTATTTCTTACATGTTTTTATAAAAAAATTTCCACATTCTCAAGTTGAATTACAGGTATTTTTTTCATTCCTGTATTTTTGGCATACATTACTGCCAAAAAACCATCTAATACAAAACCATTTCTATCAATAATAATAGGCTTTTGGAACTGATGATATTCTTCATAATATTTTTGAATTTTTTGATATTTCTTACCTTTATAATTTTCGTCTAAATCAAATATTACAATAATTTTTGAAATTTCCTCTTCGCTCAGCCATTCTTGAGGTATATCAAATTCAATCCACGTTCTTATAAAGTCTTGGTATTTTTTTATTTTCCTTCTAAATTCCTCCAACTCACCTTTCTCTTTAGCCCTCAAAAAGGCTTTATATTGACTTGTGTTTAAATTTCCTTTTTCATTGTTGCACTTTTTGCAACTTGGGAGCATGTTATTCGTAATTGTTGGACCTCCAAATGCCTGTGGATACATATGGTCTATTGTCATTTCATTCTCTATTACTTTTTCTTTGCAATAACAACACCGATATCGTCCCTTTATTTGATAGGTAATTTCTGTCATTACTCTCCGGAACGATATTTCTCTACTAATTTTTAATATGCCATCCTCAATAAATGCTCCTTTTGAATTATCTGTCCCATCCATGTTAAAATTTCTTGGTAATTCAATAATCATTCTATTACCTCCTCTACATTTTTTTACATTATATACTGTTTTTTATATTAGTTCAAGTCCTATTAAAGCTCTATATTCTCCTCTTTTAGTTAAAGACCTTTCATACACTCCAATTATCACATCTTTAGAAATTTTATTTTCCTCTTCTTTTTCAACTATTATTTCATCTGCCTTTATACCTAATAACATTCCATTTTGCTTTCCTAAAGATGAGAATGGAATACATCTTAATCTTGATATGTACTCTTCTTTTACTCCATCTAATTTTCCTGCAAGTATGTTGTCTATACTATTTAGTATTTCCTTAGGTAAAACTTTTTCTAATAAACTACTTTCTACTATTACAACAGGCGTATTTGTTATTGGTTCTTTTGCAAGATTTCCGGTATCTATCATTGCTTTTGTCTCTATTTCTTTTCCATTTAATTTTATTTTTATTTTGCAAAACATATCTTTAGCATTAATCTTTGTCTTTATAAATTTTATTGATATTTTAATTATTATAAATGCTATAATTGCTCCTAAGAAAATTGCTTTTAGTACATAGTCTCCGACAAATATTCCATTTTTTATAAAAACATCTTCTGGCTTAATAAAATATATTAAATAAAGTGCAACTCCTCCAAATACAAAAGATGTTAAATAAAATATCACTAATTGTTTCCACATGTTTTTCATATTTTGTGGATTAAATGCTATATATACCATAACAATAGCTAAAATTCCTTTTGAAATTATAGATGTATATATAGATAATTCTGTAACATATGTTATTATTGCATATATACTACCTATCGCACTTGAAATAACTACTCTTATCATTTTTGGTTTTAATTTTAATATAATTGAAGTAGCATATATAATTATAGAATTCATTATTAGATTTTCAAAAAATACTATATCAATATAAATAGTTATAATAATCACTCTCTTCTTTTTGTTATTAATTATATTCTATTTATAAAGAAAAATGTGTAAAAAACTGTCAGAAGAAATATTCCTTCTAACAGTTTTTTATTACATATTTTTATTTTTGTTTTTACGTAAGAATGCTGGTATATCTAAGTCTCCTTGTGAAGAACTTACATCTGATGCTGGAATTGAACTTGTTTTCTTCTCCCAAGATTTATTTATAAAGCTATCAACTGTAGATGCTGTTCTAGTTTCTGGTTTTTCAAATCCTGTAGCGATGACTGTAATTTGAATTTCATCTTTCATTTCTGGATCTGTAACAGTACCAAAAATGATATTAGCTTCAGGATCTACACTGCGTTGAACTAATTCAGCTGCAGTATTTACTTCATGTAATCCTAAATCTTCACCACCTGTAATGTTAATAATTACTCCTCTAGCTCCTTCTATTGAAGTTTCTAGTAATGGGCTTTGTACAGCTTGTTTTGCAGCATCTTCTGCTCTATTTTCACCAGATGCCCTACCAATTCCCATATGTGCCATACCTGTATTTAACATTATTGTTTTAACGTCTGCAAAGTCTAAGTTTACTGTTCCTGTAACTGCTATTAAGTCTGATATTCCTTGAACACCTTGTCTTAATATATCATCAGCCATTCTAAATGCTTCATTTATTGATGTTTTTCTATCAATTACTTGTAGTAATTTATCATTTGGTATTACTACTAGTGAATCTACTTTTCCTTTTAAACTTTCAATTCCTCTTTCAGCTTGTGAAAGTCTTTTTTTACCTTCAAATGTAAATGGTTTTGTAACAACACCTATTGTTAATATACCCATTTCTTTAGCAGCTTGTGCTACTATTGGTGCAGCTCCTGTACCTGTTCCTCCACCCATTCCGGCTGTAACAAATACCATATCTGCTCCTCTTAATGTTTCAGCTATTTCAGATTTATTTTCTTCTGCTGATTGAGCACCAATATCAGGATTTGCTCCTGCTCCAAGTCCTCTTGTTATTTTTTCTCCTATTTGAATTTTTGTTCCTGCTTTTGATTTTGTTAATGCTTGTCTATCTGTATTAACAGCAATAAAGTCTACTCCTTTTATACCTTCTTCAATCATTCTATTTACAGCGTTGTTTCCAGCGCCACCTACACCTATTACTTTTATTGTAGCTGTTCCGTCCATCATTGTAACGTCTTCACATTCCATCATAAAGTTTTCCTCCCTATTAAAACTATATTTTAATTATTTTTGATATGTTTTTATTTTAAGAATAAAAAAACTCTTTTATCCTCTCTATTATCGCCCTAAACACACTTTCATTTGATTGCGAATCAATCCTACTTGAAACTGTTTTTACAAATGGTCTTGCTGCAATATATCTTACAAGTGCATAACTGGTTCTAAATTCTGGTTTTACTGTGCTTACAGCTCTTCCTGTTGACATTTTTACAGGAATATTTAAATTAATTTTTCCTGCTACATCGCTTTTATTAATATTTGTTATTCCTCTTCCTGTTAATATTACTGTGCTTATATTTTGTTTTACATTTTGCGTTGTGATGTCTTTGTTTATTATTGTAAATATTTCTTCTATTCTTGCTTCTATAATTTCGATTAGTTCAGAACTTTTTATAACTTTATTTCTGCTTTCATCTTTACATGTATTTAACATTATTTCATTGTCATTGTCTATATATGATTTTAATGCTAAACCATATTGTCTTTTTAATCTTTCAGCTTCTTCTTCAGAAATATTTAATACTAATGCTATATCATTTGTAATGTTATCTCCTCCTAGTGGAACTGTATTTGTATATGTAAATGCATTTCCTTCAAATACTCCTATTTCAGTATTTCCTGCTCCTATGTCTAATAACATTACATTGTCATCTAATTCATTAGTATCTAACATTAGATTTCTTTCCGCTAATGCAGTTGGAACTATTCCATCTATTTCTATTCCAACTCTTTTGAATATGGTTGATAACTGTCTTACATAGTCTTTATCAGCCAAAATAATTTGTGCTTTTAATGTAAAATTAGAACTTAAATTTCCTACTGGATCTGTTACTATTTTTCCATTGTCTAGCACTATTTCTGATGGTACTATATCTATTATTGTTTTTCCTTCTGGTATTTCTATGTCTTTAGCTTGCATCATTGCACTTTGAACATCTTTTAATGATATTCCGGCAAATTTATCTTTTAGCTCTTTTACAACACTATTTTGAACTATTGTTACATATTTTCCTGGAATTGTTACATATGCTGAATTAATTTTAAAATCTGCTTCTTCTTCAGCATCTTTTATTGTTTTCGCAATGCTTAGGCTTATTTCTTCTTCATTAATTATTTTTCCTTTTTTTAAACCTGAACATTTTTCTGATGTACTGCATATTGTCTCAATTTGTCCAAAATTATTTACTTCTCCAACAACAGTGCAAACTTTAGATGTACCTATATCAATACCAATTATGATATCACCGATTGCCAAGATAATTCCTCCATTTATTTTGTGTTTTTCTAGTGTTATATATATTACATTTTGACAAAAATGTCAATATAATTTGAAATATTTTTGAAATATTTTTGTAATATTTGTAACACTTTTGTAATATGTTTTTTTATTTTCTTACTGCGCCAAGTCTTTTCCCTTTTTTACTTTTTTTTCCATCCATTTTTCTATGTAATATCTTCTTATTATTGTCAAATTTGTAAACATTCTTCCTACAAATACTACTAATGCTGCTAAATAAATATCCAAATTTAATCTTTGTCCTAAATATGTTAATGCTATTGAAAGTATACTATTACAGAAGAACCCTGATATAAAAATAGTTAAATCAAAGTTCTTTTTCAAAACAGATGTAATTCCACCAAATACTGAATCTAAAGCAGCTACTACTGCAATTGCTAAAAATGTTGAATATGTATATGGAATTACCGGAACATTCATTCCTATTAAAGCTCCAACTATACATCCAATTATTATAGCTATAATAATCATTTTTGCTTCCTCCTTAATTTATATATTTTGATGTCATGTCTTTATCATATTTTTCAATTCTTATCTTTTTACTTGTATCTACACTAGTTTCATGACCAAGTTCCTTTAGTTGATCTACACCTCCACCTTTTCCTGATACAGCACTCTTTAAATAGTCAGAATCTCCAATAGCATTTATAACATATGGTGATGTAATTTTATCACCATTTACTTTTAGAAATTCTGTACCAATTTCATATACTGCTGACATAGCAGTAATTCTATGTCCATTTAAAGATATAGCATCTGCTCCTGCTGAAAATAGCTCATTTATTATAGTTAAAAGTTGTGTTGATGTTATATTATCTACTTCAACATCATCAGAAAGTTGTGTTCCACCTTTATCAGTCAACTGAATTACAATTCCTTCTCCCTCTACGTCAGTTTTTCCAAGAGATTCATTCAATTGTTCTAATTCTGTTGTTAATAATTGATATGTTTTTGCATCTGATTCTTTCTCATTTTTGTATTCTTCTATTTTAGAACTTAATTCTTCATATCTTGCATTTAATTCATCATATTTATCATTCCAGTTTTTTAATTCTAATCTAAGTTCAGATTCTTTCATTGTTTCTATTGCTGTTATATCTGTTTGTTTCACAACTTTAAATTGCATAAACATTACAAGCATTAGCGCCAAACATGCAATTCCAATTGTTATTGACATTACAATTCTTTCTTTGCTTACTTTTATCTTCATCTTTTTCCATCCTTTCAGCCCTCATTATTTGCTTTGTGCATACTGAAATTTCATTACCCCAGTATACTTTGGAATTGTTATTGTTTTTTTGTCTGTCATTTTTTCAATTGATACTTTTAAATATCTATTTTCTCTTAAATTATCTAGATATCCTCCAAATCGGTTTACATTTATTAGTACTTCTGGTAATCCTATTGCTTTAATTGTGAATGGTGCTCCAACTTTTTCACCATTTACTTTTATTATATTTCCATCACATTCAATTGCTGAAGTTGTTACTAATCTTTGTTCATTTATTGATATTGCTTCTGCTCCTGCATTTTTTAGTTCATTTACTACACTTATTAAGTCAGTATCATGTACAAGCAACAAATTAGGATCTGCAAGCCAACTATTTAGTGATATGTCCTGGTTGTCATTTATTGTTATTATTAGTCCATTTCCTGTTACTTCTGATAGTCCTAATATTTTATTTCCATTTTTTATTTCATTTTCTAAATCTGTTAATTCTGTATTATTTTGAGTTGCATTTGTTCTTTCTGTTTCTAATTTATTTTCTGCATCTTCTACTTCTGCATACAAATTATCATATTTTTCTTTAGCTTTTAATACTGCATCTCTTAGTTGATTTTCTTGGGCATTTGTACTTACTGTAGTTCCTGTCCCTTCAACTGTCCTAACTTGTACAACTATCCCACATGATAATACAGCACACATAATTCCTAATATTATAGTAATTACTTTTTTATTCATCAATATCCTCCCTCCATCATTTTAGTATTAACTTGCACTAAAATATGGTTTAAAGTCACTATTTAAATTTCCATTTACATATATAGTTCCTTTATTACCAGATTCTTGTTTTAATAATGCTTTTACATAATCCATTCTATTTTTTAAGTTTGCAGCATCTCCTAAATTTATTGTTAATCCATCATTTTCTAAATTTAATATATATTCGTCTTCTACTTGTATCTGAGTAATTTTAGTATCAATTTCAATCTTTTTACATTCTTCATATATTTGCAATATATTTTCCATTTTTTCTAAATCTTTTTCATCAAGTCTTTTAGCTGAATTGGCTTCACTTTCAGTTATTTCCATTCCTGTTATTGTAGGAAGTTCTAGCTTATCTGATGCAGATCCTATTATATATCCTTGTTCATCTATATAAATATATTTTTCCTGGTCTGTTTTTATTTGAAATCTCTTTGTTCTTTCTGTTATTTCTATCTCTACTCTACTTGGATATAATTTCGTTATTTTAGCTTCTTCCACAGCACCATTTTGTTTTAGTCTTACTTCTGTAACTTTAGCTGATTTTAATAATATATTATCTCCTACTCTTATATCTGCTATTTCTAATACTTTTTCTCTTGTTAATTGACTATTTCCATTTACTGTTATTGTTTTTATCTTAAATGTTGGTGATTTTAATAAATATGCTACTATTATTGCTAACACAATTATTATCAAAATTGATATTAGTATATTCTTTTTTCTTTTTCTTCTTTTTTGTTCTATTTCTCTTTGTTTGTTTATTTTATTTCGTGGTTTTGCCTTTTTAGTTGCCATATTTATTATCACTTCCTTTGTATTTTTATAGCCATTTTTTGCCTTTTTTATTTTATCACTTTTATATATTTTTTTCCATACTTTTTTGAATTTTTTTATAATTTATAACCAATTTTAAAAAGCACTAATAAAAAGTGCTTCTTTTAATCCTCTATGAAAATTTTGGCTCCTAACTTTTTTAATTTATCTTCTATATTTTCATATCCCCTTAATACATAATGAATATTATCAATCTGAGTAATACCTTTTGCAATAAGTCCTTCTATTATAAGAGCAGCACCTCCTCTTAAGTCTGATGCAACAACATTTGCTCCTTGAATTCTCTTAGTACCTTTTATTATAGCTGTTCTTCCTTCCACATTTATTCTTGCACCCATTCTATTTAATTCCTGAACATACTTATATCTATTTTCAAAAATATTTTCTGTTATTATAGAAGTTCCTTTTGCAGTTGACAGTAATGCCCCAAAAATTGATTGCATATCTGTCGGAAAACCAGGATATGGCATAGTTTTTATATCAACAGATTTTATTCTTCTAGGAGCTTTTATCTGAACATAATCTTTTCCAATTTCTAGTATACAATTTGCTTCCTCTAGCTTATTTAAAATAGGTTCAATATGCATAGGATTTGCATTAGTTATTCTTACATTTCCGCCAGTTATCGCTCCTGCTACTAAATATGTTCCAGCTTCTATCCTATCTGGCATTATGTTATAACTTATTTCAGTTAATTTTTTAACTCCTGCTATTTCTATTCTATCTGTTCCAGCACCTTTAATTTTGGCTCCTGCCTTATTCAAAAATTTAACTAAATCTTCTATCTCTGGCTCTTTTGCAGCATTAGTTAATATTGTTATTCCTTCTGCCAAACAAGCTGCTAATATAATATTTTCTGTTGCTCCAACACTTGGAAAATCCAAATGAATTTGAGTTCCTTTTATTTTTTCAGAATCACAAATTATTTCTCCATATTCTTCTTTTATGTTTATTCCTAATTTTTCAAATCCTTTTAAATGTAAATCTATTGGTCTTGAACCAATTTCACAGCCTCCTGGATATGAAAAATTAGCCTTATTATATTTTCCAATTATAGCCCCTGCCAATATAACTGATGACCTCATTTTTCTCATTAAATTTTCTGGTATCTCATATGTATGTATTTTACTTGTATCAATAATTACTTTATTATTTTTTCTAGTTACTTTTCCACCAATATCTTTAATGATTTGAAACATTGTTTGAACATCTTGAATGTTAGGAACATTATATAATGTCGTTTTTCCTTTTACTAATACTGTTGCAGCAATTATTGGCAATGCCGCATTTTTTGATCCAGATATTCTAACCTCCCCCTCTAACTTTTTTCCTCCTTGAATTATAAATTTTGACATTTTTTCACCTCTTTTTCTTTATGCTATATTTTATGTTATTGAAAACTAAGATGTGAAAGTTGTCACAAGCAAAAATTGTCAAAAGGAATATCCTTTTGACAATTTATTTTAAGATTTCTTCAACTCTTTCAACTATATTTTGAATATTTAATCCATATTTCGCTTTAACATCAACTGCTTTTCCTGATTCTGTAAATACATCTTCAACACCAACATACTTAATTGGAGCATGTATTGATCTTTTAGCAATCACTTCTGCTATAGCCCCACCAAGGCCTCCTAAAATCGAATGATTTTCTAAAGTTACTATTCCTTTCACTGTTGAAGCTAGATTATTAATTAAACTTTCATCTAATGGTTTTATCGAAAATATATTTATAAGTTTTCCATTATATCCCTTTTCTTTTAAAACTTCAAAAGATTTATAAGCTAAACTAGCTGTTGTCCCCTCGTATATTAATGCAAAATCGTTTCCATCATCTTCTACTATAATTGATTTTCCTACTTCTGCATCTTTTTCTAATTCAATATCTGGTACAACATCTCTTGTTGCTCTGATATATACTGGTCCATCGTAATCAATTGCAATTTTTATTGCTTGTTTTAATTCTTTTACATTTGATGGAACTAATATCTTCATATTTGGAATCATTCTCATAAGTGCAATATCTTCATTTGCATGATGTGATGCACCATCTGGACCATTATCCATTCCCACATATGTTCCTATTAATTTTACATTTGAATTTGCATATGCTGATTGGCGAACCTGAGTCCATGCTGTTCCTGTGACAAATGTTGCAAAATTAACATAGAATGGAATTTGTCCTTCAGCAGCAAGACCATCTGCAATAGAAACTGCGCTTGCTTCTGCAATTCCTGCTTGTATAAAACGATTTGGATATTTATCTTTAAAAATTAGAGTTTTTGTTGATTTTGCTAAATCACTATCAATAACATAAATTCTATTATCATTTTCAGCAAATTCGCATAAAAACTCTCCTATTTTATCTCTTAAACAAACTTCTTTATATTCCATATTTATTTTTCCTCCTTTTGTAAATCTTGCATTGCAATTTTATATTCTTCATCTGAAAGAGTTCCACTATGCCATTTAGGGTTATTTTCCATAAAAGATACCCCTTTTCCTTTGATAGTATTAGAAATTATTACTACTGGCTTATCTGTTATTCCATACGCTTCATTCAATCCATTTACAACCTGTTTCATATCATTACCATCTAATTCTATTACGTGATAATTAAATGCTCTTATTTTGTCTGCTAATGGTTCTAAATTCATTGAATCATTTACTGCATCAAATGAAGATAGTTTATTATAATCTATAACTATAATTAAATTATTTAATTTATAATGAGCTGTTTGCAATAAAGATTCCCAAATTTGGCCTTCTTGCATTTCTCCATCTCCCAATATTGCATATACATGATGATTATCGTTATTATTTCTTTTTGCAATAGCCATTCCCACAGCAATTGAAAGGCCTTGCCCTAATAATCCTGTTGTTGCATCCACCTCTGGAATAGTTCCTGTATATGGGTGACCTTGCAATCTTGAATTAATAGTCCTAAAAGTTCCTAACTCATTTTCTGCAATTATTCCTTTTGAACATAAAACTGCATATTGTGCAGGTACTGCATGCCCTTTTGATAACACAACTTTACTACGTGGATTTTCACTAAAATTCACATCCATTTCATATATAGCAGTTAACATATCTATTACCGATAGAGATCCACCTGGATGCCCTGCTTTACCTTCATATATCATTTTGATTATTCTTTTTCTGTTTTCATTTGCTAAGCTTTCTAATTTTTTTATATTATCCATTATTAATTTCCTCCTTGTTAATATAATCTATAATATCTTGAGGTACTTTTGCATTTTTCATTACTTCAAAAAATTTAGGTTTTTGAAGTAATTCGGATACTGCACTTAATGCTTCAATGTGTGAATCAAAATCAGTATTTGCAAATAGTAAGACATAATATACTGGATCATTTTTGGGATTCCCAAAATTTACTGGATTTTTTAATGTTATCAATGTAATTGCATTCTCTTTAACTCCCATACTTCCTAAACAATGTGGTATTGCTATTCCTTTAGCCACTACTACATATGGTCCAAATAATTTAACACTTTTGATAACTGTATCTATATATTCTTCTGTTACAATATTTTTCTCTAATAATATGTTTCCAGCATGTCTAATTGCATCTTCCCAATCCTTACATTCTTCATTTATTTTTATGTATTCTGCTTTTAATATATCTTTAAGCATTAATAATTACCTCTTTCCATTTTTTTCTATTCTCTCTATATATCACAATTGGAAATATTTATCAATAGTATATTAATGTTTTTATTTAAAATACAAAAAAAGGTAAACATATAGCTTACCTTAATCTTGGCTCCTCTTGCCTTGCAGCCGCACTTTATTTTCGTTTGTATTTCAATAGTTTGCAGCTTTAGTATTTTTTTGTAACCCCGTTACAATTTATCCACACATATAGATAAATTCCTTTTCAAAATTACTCATATTCCTTGAAAGCATCTCATTGGTTTTGTTCATATATTCGGTGTACTTTTGTAACTCTCTTTGTTTTACATATTCATAAATCATTCCATACCTATCAATTGTTGTTTTTATACTCTTATGTCCTAAAATAACCTGTAGAATATGAATCTCTATTCCAGCTTCTATGCAACGAGTAGCAAAAGTGTGTCGCAACATATGAAAATGAACATCACTCGTTTTTAATGAGCAATAATACACTCCGTTTACTTTACTATGTTTTTTATGAGAAGTTTCAATTACTCTAATACCAGCATTTTTACAAATTGTTTTAAATGCTGAATTTACCTGATTCGGTATATATAACTCTCCATCAGTACGAATAAATATCACACCATATTTATTCGGCATTGATTCTCCAATAGCTCGTAGTAATACTTCTCTTGATAATTTCGTTAAGTGTATTATTCTTGTACCACATTCTGTTTTTGTTGTTTCACCAACTATACATTTACCGTGCTTATTTTGTGTCAATGTTCTTACAACCTTAATTACTCCAAATTCTCCTTCATCCCATTGTATGTCTTTCGGCATTAAGGTCAATATTTCTCCAATTCTCATACCGAGTATAAAGTGCTAACAGAATAATATTTTTATACTGCGACCAATTATGTTTTAAGTAATTCGTTAGTAGATACTCTTCCTTTCTGGATAACGCATCTACTTTAATCGAAGTCTTAAAGCTCTTCGGTCTTGTTATAGGTTCTTCACCAACAAAGAAATCCTCTGTTATAATATTCTTTTTTAACGCCAATGCAAAAACTCTTTTTACTTCTCGAAATTCCTTCTTTAATGTTTCATCTGCTTTTGTTCTTTCGTTTTGTAAAAAGTCTTCTATTTGCTTCTTAGTAACTTTCTTTATTGAGATATTAGCAAACTTGTATGTTCCAATAGTTTTAATTGTTTGTTGCAGCCTTACATAAGAACTTGATTTTATATCACCGTTTTTATATCTTTTTTCTTCATATTGGGTTGCCAGACTTACTATTGAATATTCATTGTTTTTTGCCATTACTTTTTTTAAGCCGTGTTCTGTAATATCTTCAATAAAATCTACAAGTTTTTTATACGCTTCCTCAAATGTTTTGCCTACAAATTGTTTTCTTATATTTTCGCCGTTTATTGTTTTTTCCTAAATTCAATGGTTCAATACAATACCTTGTGTAAATGTAGAATTTATCACAATGTTCCTTATCTGAACACTTCTCACAATCACCGACAGCGTTTCATTGTATATAGCGTTCTTCGATTAAGACACAATTTTCTATTAGTACAATTTTGACAAGTTGGACACATTGGCATATTAGATGTATTTCTTTTATTTTTAGTTATGTACTCGTGAACTGAATAATCTTTTCCTTCAATAAGTTTTTTCATATATTCCTCCTAACAAAGGAATATTGTTTCTACTTATCTAATAACGATTTTCATATAGTGTTAATTTTTAGCTCTTAGCTCAGACAATATATGTCTTTCCTGTAGGTATTGGATCAAAGCATTTTCTTCAACGCACCATTCTCTTCCGTACTTTTATTGCAGGAAATTCATCATTATAAAATAGTGCTTGTCCATTGTTTGCTCCAACACCAAACAAATTGCAAATATCTTCTCTCGAAAATAATACAACATTATTAAGTTTTTTCATATTTAACACTTCCTTTCGATTTTATCATATAAATTTATATTTGAAAATAGTTTAGATAAAATTTTCTATAGTATTTCACCACTTTTCAATATTCCTTTTTATTTTTCAAATAAAAAAACAATAAGAATATATAAATTACTTATTGTTGCTATCATTTAATATTTTCTCTGCTTTTTTCATAGCTTGCTCTGGAGTATATTCTCTCATAGCACTAACCATTTCACATCCGTATTCCTTCTGCCGTTCTATTTTTCTTCGGTACTCTTGTTGTTATTGAATTATAGGCAATGATACAATAAGATACTGCATCCGCCTTTGTTATTTTTTGTTTTTGTTCTATCATTATATATTTTCTCCTTTTCTTTTGGCAAAATTGCCAAAAATAATATATTTAATAAAAGTTGTAATGAAATTGGTTAAATTTCCATAAAGGTTCTGTTTCCTCTCTGCCCTCATTCGACCAGCAACATTAAATGTTGAAGTATCATTATCACCATCTTTTTTCTTCGCCAACATAAATAACCACATTTACTTTTTCGCTCGCTATATTTGCTATTCATCAATAATGACATTCAACTTCTTGCAGCTCGAAAAGATGGATAAAGTGTTACAACTTTTTATGACACAGTTTGTGTATTTTTCAATGTGCTTATTTAGTAGTTTTTTGTTCTACACTTATAAGCACAATCAAAATATAAAAAACGGTCAATAATTTTCAAAAAAATATATTTTTTATGTTTCGTAAGCCATTACTTACTTTGTAAGAAATGGTTTTACCAAATACCAGAAGATTCAAAAAGATAAAATCGGAAAGATTTTTCTTTTATGAAAATTCCTTCCGATTTATTTTTTATATCTCAAATTTATAAATTGCTTTTAGTATATTTGATTCGACACAATCATAACAGGTTGTCATATCCGTTATATTGTACTTTTGCATCTCATAGTAAATGAAATACTCATAATGTTTTATAATTTCATTTACGCTTGCTGCATCTCCTGATTTTGCTTTTTCTAATAGTTCTATTACTCCCATAATCTACTCCTCATATTTACTTTTTATTTCTTTTAGTGCATCACTTATAATATGCCTAATTCTTACTTCACTTTTTCTGTATATAGTTGCAATTTCTTTGGTCGAATATCCATCAACGAGCTTTAATTTAAGCATATCTTTTTTATCTTTAGGCATTTTTGCCACAATTGCAGCAATCTTACAATCAGAAAAATAATTTTCTAAATCTGCATCAGAATCACAAAAAGACAAAGAGTTATCGTCGAATTCACTATCAGGTAGCAATTCAATTGATACTTCTCTTTGTCTTTTTATATTTTCATATTTAGCAAAATTTATAATAGTATGTTTTATTGTTTTTCTAATGTAAGAATCAAATTCTTTTTCTAAGCCACTCTCCACAATCTCACCCCCATTTGGGGCAAGATTTAAGGGCTTATCTTGTGTAAAGGCTTATATATTCAGTTAAAGGCAAAATCTTTTGTATTCCATTCCTTGTAGCCCATTTGCTATTTTACTACTATTTAGGTCAAAAATAAAGACAAGCCATAATGACTTGCCTTTATTCGCTGCCTATACCAATTTACAAATTGTTATTGACTTAACATAAGCAACATAAGCTGCCTATGCCATATATAATACACCTAAAATAACCTTGACATAGTTTGCTTTTGTCCGTAGGAAAGTAAAATAGGAGTTGTAGCAATAACAAATGTCAATAATTATAATAAGTGCTATATGTAATTTAAAAATGTTATGGATATATATTGGCAAATGTACCATTTGCGACAGAATTATATAAGGATGTTGTTAAATAGTTTTTAGGATTAGTTACAGAATTAGCACCATCCTTAAAAACTTCGGCACAAGTTGTTATAACATTATCAATATGAGAAGATGTTATTTTCTTAAATATAGCCTTAACCATATCAATATTCCTATTTTCGCCAGCTATATATATAGTATCTTTTTTGCAGAGTAGTATTTCAACAATAATATCCCTCAAAACACTTAGCATTTTAATAGCATTATCAGAATATTCAGAATCTAACATTTTATACAGTTCTACAGCATCATTATAGCCAATTTGATTATTGACTTTTTCTAATGTATTCTTATAATCACCAGATGATTCTTCAATGCTATTTTCAGAAAGTTCCTCTTGAAGTTTCTCTTTTTCTGTATGCTCAATAACAGAAGAACCATTTTCTTCTGTAGTTTCTTCTATCTGCTCAATTGTTTCTTCTGGAGTATCATTATTTTCTTGTGTTTTCTCGGCAATAGTGCCATCTCTTCTTACAACAATAAGAGAAGGCGTATCAGGCTCAGCTGTATCCAACAAGTCATATTCATAATAAAAACCTTTTGTATCAGCCTTTGCTATTTTAAATATTTTTAAATATCCTTTATTTTTTAATTCATTCCAAGCACTATCAAATGAGCATTGTCCTTCAATACACACACTCATTAAATAACTTTTATATAATTTAAAATTAGGGATCGTTATATAACTTTGAATAAGTAAATACAAGCCTTTAGCTTTTAATGATAATTCTTTGTCCTTAGCTATGACTTGTGGTATTGGAACAAAAGCGGTTTTATTTCTGAAAAAACCATCCTGAATTTTTGACATAATTCTTACAACTCCAGTTTAAATAAACGAATATTTTACTTTCCTAACTCTCATTATAGAGAATGAAGCTCAAAAGTCAAGGACAATTTTACTTTTTAGCATAAAATATTGTTATTTTAATGAAGTAGTGAAAATCACCTTTTCATAAATTGCACAAATATAGTGCAATTATTTACTTATTATTTATCTATTATTGACAATGTGATTTTCTATATTTCAATTATTAAAGTTTCAATTATCAACATTTTAATAATTAAGTTCTTAATTTTTGAGAGTTCAATTATCACTATTTTTAATAATAATTAAAAATTAAAATTGATATATTTATATTGAATAAGTCAAATCAATCAATAATAAGCCGCATTGCTGATTGAACTGAAAGATTGAAGATTATTACACAGATAATATTTATTATCTTGTTATAGTAATCATCAGTAAATATATTTTCTAAAATATATTTAGCAGCTTTTGGTTTTAATTGATAAAAAAAACACCAAGTCATTTACGACTTAGCGTTTTTTTATATAGCGTGATATTTTTCTCTGTCAAATAATTTTGATAATTCTTTTATTCTCTTTTTTTTGGCTCTTTTTGCAAGCCAATCATCATACCAATAATTTAATAAGAACAATCCTATACTTGCAAATACGACTAAATACATAACAATAATTTGAGTTTCAATAGGTTGTCCATATAACCAAAATGCAAAATCCGAATATAACATTACCTTTACTCTCCTCTCTCATAACATAACAAAACCTGTAATAATTTTATCACATTTTACATAATGTGTCAATTCATCATTAAACATATATGTATATTTATATGTTCATTGGTGAATATATCTTTAAGTAATTGTTTATGGTAATAATACAGTAAATATAAATAATCGAAAGGAGAACAGTGGTATGGGATTATCTTTTAGGAAGAAAAGTGCAAAGAATTATGTTCAATTTACAACAAGATATGAAGAAGACTTAATGATAAAAATAAGAGATATACACAATAAGACAGGTTTATCAATAAATGAAATCTTAAATAAATGTGTTAGGTATGCACTTGATAATACAACCATTGAAAAAGAGAAGTAATTAGTTCTTCTCTTTTTCTTTTTATTGATATTCTATGCTTATTTTTATACCTTGACCTTTCGGCAGTAAATTCTCCAGCTTATTTCTTTCATCAATATAATTACAAGCCTGAATTTTCTTGCGCCATTTACCGTCTTGATAATAATAGCGGTTACTTTTCAGTATCTCTTTATAATTATATGTGTATCCATATACGCAGCAAAAAGCTGTTATTCCAAATATTATTTTATTCGGACTTCGAGTTTGTATTATACAATTACCGTCTTTAGATTTTATTACTCTGATACTCCGCTCCAGCAAGCTCTTATCAATTTCATATTCCCACGATTGATGTAATGTATTATATTTAAAATTATGCTGCCGAAGGTAATCTTTGAGCTGAAAAGAATTTAATACTTCCAAAATACAAGTGCTTTCTACTTTGTTATTTTCAAAAATAATGTTAGTTGCTTTGGAAATTAACCGTATTTGTTTACAATCCTGCGAATTTATAAGCTCATCATAATCAAGCATCTTTTCTTGAAATGCTTGATATAACAAATTTTGATATATGTTAAAAAAACTTTTTGAATTGTCTGTTTCTCCTCTGATGCAGAAATCAATATGATGCGCAATCCCAATAATCAACGAATTTACAATCTCACATTCTTGCCTATAAAGATTATAAATTGTTATTGTGCGTTCTTCGTATTTTTCATTTTTCTTAATGGTCTTTTTTGATAATTCTATTTTAAACCATTCAAAAGATTTTCGTGTTTCTTCTGGTATGTCTTCCTGATATACCATTCCAATTAAGCTAATCATTTTACTTCTTAAATATTGTACTATACTCATACTGTCACCTTATTCTTCAATGTTTTCTTTGTTGTATTGCTGAGTAACTATTGCTTTATTATCGAGTACCATATTTTCAATATCAGTACCTTTCATTGTAAGCATAGATGGCGGAATATCATTTTTATCGTCCTTCTTATTTTTGTCCTTATTGTTTTGGCTAAGCTCTTTTATCTCATCCTCAGTATAGATATTATATTTTTTATCATCAACAAGGAACATTGTATAATATTGATATTTATTATTGAATGTAGTTTGACTTTTTTCTATAAACATATATTCAGAGCAGTATGGAAGTTTCACACACCATTTATCATCTGTGGAATTTTCATAATCAATCCTATTGCCGCCAAATTTAATATTATGAATAAATAAGTCTGTTTGGATGAGCTGCTCTTCTTTTAAAGTATCAAGTTTATTTAATTGCCTTTGCAATTCAAGTACACTACTTTTCATTTTATGAAGTTCTAACCGTACATCTCTGGCATTATCAATTATAGCATAAGCTTCATTTATAGTATTTATATTTAATTCATCCTGAATTTTAACAAATACTTTTGCTTCGGCAGGAAGCTCATAGTCCTTGTCAATACTTTTATAGTAATCTGCATACTCTTTTATTTTATATAATCTTATATAGTCTTGTGCTTTTTCAGCATCTCTTAGAATGTCTTTATTCTCATTTTTTATTTTTTGGATTTCAGTATTAGCTTTTTTTATTTCTCTTCTTAACTCTTCAACATTGCTACTGAGTTCTTCATACGAATTTATATCCATACTGGTGATTGTGTCAAGTTCTTCTTTTAGTTGATAAAATCGTTTTATCTCTTCATACCTTGTTTTTTGATATAATCCATACTTGCCATTTTGTGCAGCCTTTGATGTAATCAAAATAGCTATTCTTGATTCTTTTGCCTTTAATACTCGTATTTCATTAAAATTAGTTACATTAACATTTATTTCTGCAAGATTCTTAATATCTTTTGGTTGCTCCTGTTCTCCAAAGTATTCTTTAAGTTCTTCAATATCATAGCCAGCACCGAGTTTATAAAATCGAGCATATTTTTTCATTCCTACAGCTTTTATAGCTGGATGCTTACCATTTGTTATATCATAGCCTAATGCAATAAGTTCCTCGTACATTTCATCAATAGAGCTGCATTTTGTTTTTATTCTATCAATATCAGCTTTTATCGTTTCTTTCCAAGTCTGAGCTTTATATTCATAATAATAATCTTTATTCTTATGAATACTTATAGTCTGAGCAGGAAGAACAAAACAACCATATTCTTTTGCCAGTCTGTCGCTTACCACTTTATAGCCATACATCCCCTCATTTTTATTAGCAAGCCTATCTTCGAGCTTTCTTCCATTTATACTTACGGCATTGATTGCTATATGATTATGAATATGTCTTCTGTCAATGTGTGTTGCTATTACGCATTGAAATTCTCCATATAATTCTTCACACAGTCTTCTTCCTAATTCATTTGCTTGCTCTGGAGTAATCGGATCATCAGGATGGAATGATTGTACTAAATGATACGCTACTCGATTTCCTTTTGCTTTCCATTTGATATTATTGTTTTTAAATTCTTTTGCCGCAAAATCAACGCTACAATTTAATGATGATGTCAACAACCCATTGTCAGTTTTCTCATCATTTAATATATATTCAATAAGAGTTGCTGCTGTATTATAATGCGGTTTGCGTTTTGTGTAAGGCATCTGTATCACATCCTTTCTAATTTTTATAATATTTGTCTTCGATTCTATTTTTTGCAATTTCTTCTATGACTTCATAATCGAGTTTTTCTTCTGTAGTTCCCTTTAAACTTTTCATTTGGCTATATACTGCAAATAAACTATTTTGTAATAGTTCTTTTTCTTCTGCGTTTAGTGTTGTTCCATATCGCAAGATTCTTCTTACTTCTTTTGTATATTTCTTTACTTCTGAAATATATTTTTGATAGCAAGAAATTAAATCCTCACTTCCTTCAAGATTTACTTTTATAAAGCTTTCGTAAATTGCTGCATCTCTAATATAATCAGCCAAATATTTATATTGATATTCCTCTGCTTTTGCTTCCAGTAATAGCCTTTCTCCCTCAGACAACCACAATGGGAATTTTTTTCTTTTTTTTGCATCATCTAACTTTCGCATATTTATCCTTCTTTCTCATAAATAGCTTATTAAATTTTTTCTTTATTTTTTCTTAAATAAGTATTATACTGTAATTGGTAGCAATTACAATCGTATTTGCTGATTACTACAACTATTTTATGGAGGTTATCTTTTATGAGCAGTTCTTTAGATAGGTATAGTGGATATGATGATGAACTTGACCTTAGTTTTTCATCCTCAAAACAATCCATCAACCCAGTCGCAAGGTGCATACAAGATTTTGTTTCAGCATTAACTGATCCTATTATAAAAATAAGAACAATAAATGCTTTAGAAACTAAAGTTATTGTCGAAAGTAAGCATAATGCAGAAACAAAAAAAGAAGCAATAAAAAATCTTGGATTTGCTCTAAATAGTGGACGGCTTTCACCAGAAGCCCAAATAAGAGCAATCGAAACAATTGAACGCATATTATTATCATAAATTTATTTAATGCAGGGGAATATTCTCCTGCATTATTTAATTTCGACCTAAGAAGTTGTCATAATAACCGCCATTCTTTTTATATATTTCTGTTAGCTGCATTTTATAATCTTCCAATAACTGTAGATACTTATTTTTATATTTATTCTTTATTAGCCACTCAATAGCAGATTCGCTTATTTTTAATTCGCCGTCTTCGTATTTTCTTATGTTTTCTCCTGTAGCTTTTTCATAATCTCTTAATCCATTCTCAATTGTAATAACCGACTTATTCAAATATATTGACAATTCTTTTTTAGTCATATCATTTATTTTTAATTCAAATTTTGGATATTCAATATTATTTTTATCAAATTGTTGTTGATACCATTGTATTCTATTTCTAAACCACACTACATCTTTATCAATCAGCTTAGACTCATAACCAGAAAAATAAACTTCTCTTAACCAGATTACTCCTTCATATTGAATATAGTAATATCTTTTCTTTATCTTTTCACTTTGCCAACGGCAAGAAGAATGTTTTTCATTCATTACTTGAATTGCATATCTTAAATCGGTGTGACTAATTTTCGCTCCTTTTTTTGTCTTCATCTTTCTTTTTTGGAAATCTTCAAGTATTTCTTTATAGTTCATAAATATTAGTTTTCTTATGTCTTCGCTACTCGGCACACCTATCACCAACCTATCATAATATCGTCTGTGCGGCTCTATAACGCCTTTTTGGATATTCTTAGTCTTATATGTCACCCACCCCGACCGACCTCTTATTGATGATATACCAAAGGCTCTATCAAGCCTTTGGTAAAGAACAACTTTTGTTGTTCTCGAATAATGGGTACTTACTTTTCCTACCCATTATTCGCCAGCGTGGTGTCGTGACACCTCTATGCTGTTTAGGGAAACCCTAAAACCTTGCTCTACGAGGTACTTTTTTTTATTTCTTTTGGCAATTTTGCCAAATAATACATCATAAAGAGTGAGTTCAATACCCACTCTTTATTTTTATAATTAAATATCAATATCATAATCCATATCAATAAAAGAGGTTTGAACAAAATCCTCATTTATATCATAGCTGTTTATATTCTCATAATCACGATTATTTTCAAAGGTAACCGCTTCCTTTGAAAATTCTTGAAACAATCCCATTTCTTTTATTTGTTCCATCATTTTGTCAAATTGCTCATTAAGCTTTTGTCGCTCTTCGCCTTCTGGATATGCAACTAAAAGTTTTCTGTCATTATTTCTGTCTACAACTTCTTGCCTATAACAATCAGCGTGTCCGCAAAGATAATCGTTTCTATCAGGTGATAGTTTATCCTTAATATAACATTGAAATGCTCTTGCAAACATTTCGATATTACTCGACCAATATCTTTTATCAGTTTTGCTATATGTATTATCAAATGCTTTAGAATCACGATAAAAGTCCGTTTCAACTCTCAATTCTTTTGTACCTATAACAACATATCTTTCTGACAAATAATACTGTTGTTGGATAAGATTATTTTTCTCATTTGACAGCAATCCTCTACCATACATTTCTTTTCTAACTGCGGACATTTTTTCTATTATTTCATTTTTAGAATTTCCTTTTTTGTATGATAAGTATTCATCCCAAGATACTTCTTGTTTTGTGTAGTCCTCAATAATATTATCTAATATTTTCTTTTGCTCATCATTACATTTGGAATATCCCATTACATATTTTGCATAATTAACTACATCTTTTTTGTAACTGTCATACTCTTTTTGTAATATCTCTTTTGCATCTTCTTTAGACAATATTTTATATTTCATTGTGTTTACTATTGGTTCAATTATTTCGTTATTTGTTTCAGTAATAAAACCTTCTCTATTGTTTATTGCCCTACAAAGATAATGGTCTAAGGCGTGCGCCCATTCGTGTCCTAATGAGCCAGCACCTTTCATTTTAGTAAGATTGATTACTTTGCGTTCTGGTTCATAATGTGCAGCAGCTTTTGAAGCTCCTCTTGCACCATACGCAATAGACAATCTACCTTTAAAAGTAATATCTTCATTAGATATATTAAGAGCTTTGGCTAAATCGGCAAAGGCTTCGTATGAATAATTTAGATTAGCTTGTCTATCATTTTCGTTAAGCCAGTTACCAAATTCGCCGCCATAAAATCCAAAGACATTAAGCATATCATCACCTGTAATCTGATGAGAATTTCTGTATTCATCCCCTACTCTTTGAATATGCCTTAACTGTTTTGGTGTAAATTTTGTTTTTCTTTCTGACTTATTTTTTTCTGATTCTTGCTTTTCTTTCTCTTGTTCTTGTTTTATAATGAATTGTTTTGCAGCATCTAAACTTTCACAATTCTTGACAGAAATCACCCTATGAGCTTGTACTGCAAAATATGTATTTGGTATCCAGGAATCTATATTTAATTCGTCAGGATTATTTGGATAAACATAAGATTTTCCATATCCTCGATTTATCTCTATAACATCTCTTCCATCATAGCTCTTAGTGAATGTAACATTATCATCATATTTAAAAAATTCAAATAATGAGAGTATTTTTTCTTCATCAGAATAAAGAAATTGTTTCTTTTCAATTTCCCTATCAATGCTTTGAAAATTTCTTACTTGTGCCGCTTTAAATAACTTGTTATTGAGGCAACGGTATGTGTTTTCTTTTGGAGTATAGTAGTATGAGTTTGAACCTTCAACATAATTATTTAACATTACATCTTTAAAATAATTATAAATTTCATCTTCTGTAGATATATTCATTGTTTTATCTCTTATATCAGATACAAACTCTATATATCCATTTTGATACTCTTGTGTTGGTAAATATGGTTTAGTTGGAATTGCATCTCTAATTGTTTTTATGAAATAAATGATTCGTCTTGAAATTCCTTTATCATACATTTCTTGATAATTCGGTTTGATCCAAACATTATCTTTCTTTATGTTATTGTTCCGTTCAGCTTCATTCATTAACTCTAAGTCAGAAAGAATTAAACCTCGAGTCTTCCATAAATCTTTTCTTGCTCCACCTATTTTGTTGCCGAAGTCTTGTATTTGTGCCATATTTTTCACCACCTAATTTATTTAATATTCATCACATATATCAGGCTCATCATTATTTATTTCATCAATAGAATTATCCTGTTGTTTATCAGGTTCTTTCAAAAAATTTTCTATTTCTTTAAAACCTATTGAATCACAATAATATGCCTTGTTCTCGCCATTGTTTTCTAAAACAATAACATCACTAACGCTAAGTGAATGACCTCTAAAATCTTCTGGTAAGTCTATGTTAAATTTTTCAAATAAACTCTCACAAATTTTATTTGCATCAAACGGTTCATTTATAGAATATTCACCATCATAGACTTTATCGTAATTATTTAAGTTTATTTGTGAGCTTATTGTAGAGGACAATCCCATAAATCGTATGTAGTGATTCTCTTCTGTATTTTTTAATTGATAAAGTGTATATTTTACTTTTTGAATAACCGGGCTTGCAGTATAATTAACAAATGAAAAATCATCAGAACTTAATACAATTTCTTCATTTTTCCATTTGTCTTCTATTTTCTGTTCTGCATCAGCTCTTGATTCAGCTTCGATTTCAACTTCTCTTACAAGAGTTTCTTTTATCTCAACTTTATATTTCAACTAACTCACCACCTCTTAATAATCGCCAAATATATCTGGTTCATCACGCTCTTCTTTTTCTTGTGTGTATTCATTTTCGCCGCTTAAATATTGCCTTTGCAATTCTTTATCATTCAATGCTTCTTGATATTTATTGACAATATCCTCAGACAAATAATGATAATTTTTCTTGTTTGTTTCTTTGCTTTGTTCAATGTCATTATAAGTAGCCTGTAGAGCAATGCTTTGTTGTAATGACATATCAGATGGTTTTATGCCTAAGTCAAGACAAATAAGCGAACGCATAAAGTCCTTACCATATTCCTCTTGCAAAAACTTTAATTGTTTATAAACATTGTTGAGCATCTCCACTTGTAAATTTTGGTCTATGAATTGCTCAACTGTTTTATTTAATATATTTTCATAGTGCTTAGCAGGAACAAAGGTAGGTTCTTTTGTTGTTGGATTGATGAATGAAAATGTCATATCTTCGATTGCCTTGCACGCTTCCTTAATCTTCATCTTTTGGAAGTCTTCAAATTGTTTTTTCATATATTTTCACCTCTTAATACTCGATTTCTTCTTTTTCAACTTCGTCTGCTTCCTCTTCCACAGACAAATAATTATCATAGCCGCTCTCAATTGAGCCAGCAATAAATTTATCATCTTGCCGTAATTGTCTTTCTCTTTCGTACATCTCCATATATCTGTATTTGTTCAGAAATTCCTCAAAAGAAAGAAGCTGCATCCCCATACCGTTATTAAGGTCTGCAACAATATATTCATCATTTCTATGCTTAGAAAATTCAGCTTCGTCTTCCTTTTCAAATATATCTTTACCAAATTTTCTGAGAGCTTCAATCAATTCAGCTTTTTTGCCGATAGCCAACTCATAATTTTTATCATAAAATATTTTTTGTTCTTTATCAAAAGTGAACAGTTCCTTATGCTTAATAAGGAATGTTACATAATCATATTCTCTATCCATATTGTTCTCCTTACATTTCAATTTCGGGTTCGTTATCAATTTCTTTTGTTTCTTCTGTTTGTGAATTAACCATATTTACCTTTTCGATAAAGCCTTGTTCATCATACAAATAAACGAGTTCATCAAAAGATAAACTGTAAAGCTCATTATCAATGAGCTTAGAAAGACTGTTATAGGCTCTTTCTGCAACCTGAACTCCATCCAGTAATTGAATTATCTTGAACTTTTCAAGATTACAAAATACCTCAATAGTATGTTTACCATCTTCGGTTTCAGTATATGCAAGTCCTATGTGAGATAAGTCCTTATAATCATTCTTTTTTTCGTCCTCGAATTCTTCTTTTATGTATGAGTCAATAAGTTTTAAAGCCTTATCAATCAATGTATAGCCATCAATAATGAGGTTCAAAGAGCTTATGTTTTTATATGGCGTATTGGTATTAACATTATCTGCTACAATTAGCCCTTTCCAAGTAGCGTGTGTATGGTTTATACCATTAAAATATTTTACGCCAATGCCACCATACTCTTTCCACTCGATAAGATTTTTTGTATAATCATCAAGCAGGTAATCTTTATTTGTAATCGGAGAATAATTTTCTTTTAAGTATTCAGCTTTATTTCTTCCGTATGGCACAAATATTTGATTTTCTGCTTTTAATTGTGGCAGATATTCTTTCAGCCACTCTATTTTTTCATTTTGCGCATATTGACTTTCTGGTAATACACAGGATAACACATAAACATCATATCCTTTATCAATAATGCTATTAACTTCATCAACTACTTTTTGATTCGGCTTCAGATTTCTGTAATAACCTTCTTCAAGTAGTTGTTCTTCATATTGTACCTCGTTCCACTTTGCGAGAGTACCATCCATATCTACGAATAATCTCATCTATATCCCCTCTTTTTTATTCTTTTAGCTCAGCATAATCCTTTACAAAAGTATAGTCAGAATAATTGCTTGCATCTCTAATCCACATTTCATCACAAGTCGGATTCTCAAAATCTCCTATATAACTTATAATAGAAATTCGGAGTTCTTGACTTATTCCGCTTTTATCCTTATATGAAAAAATTGCAAGTGTATAATCATCATTGACACTAAGAGTACCGCATTGACCTTCGTCTTCTTCAACTTTTTCATTACTGGTATTAGCAAGAAATATGTTGTCAAATCTTTTAATCATAAATAATCACCCTCATTCCGATATATATTCCATCTGCATCTTTAAGTGGTACACATTCTCCAGCTTTTCCGCTTTTTCTCAAATAATCTGTAGCCACATCTGATACATTCGCCATTGTGTATCCATCCTCAAACAAGAAGTCCTTGCTTTTATATGATGAAGAACTGGATTTCTTTTTTTTTGCTTTTTTGGAAGTTGTAACCGTCTGCTTCTTTGCAGTTGTTGTTACCTTCTTGGTTGTTTCTGGTTGAGTAGTAGTTGTTGTTGTTGTTTGTGTTGCCTGAACCGTTGTAGGTTCTGTAGTGGATACAGGAACAATATCACCATACGGATCTTCGATAACAGAACAAGGAACTTTACAAGTTTGTTTATTACCGTATATGTCTTCAACTGTTGCTACAATTGTATAATTGCCAACCAAATTGTTGTTGACATCATCCGCATTGAGCTGCAACTCTTTTGTTTCAGATAAATCAGTAACTTTAAATAAATATACATATTTACTCATATCAAGAGGTTCGCCAACTAACATTTCAATTGTTTCTGGCGGTTCAATAGTTGGTGCAGTAGTATCTTTTACAACAACAGCAACATCTTTTTCGTCTTCATAGTTCTTTGTAATTCCGAATATCTTAATTGTTCCTTTGTGTATCAATTTAACTTGATACTCTCCAATTGCTGTATATTCTTTATTATCCTCGTTTTTAACATTACTGCTTATTTGAGTATTTTCAGGTGTTATAAATGAATATTTCTTTAAATCAACTAAGTTATCTAAAGCTGGTTGATAATTCTCGCCATACTCTATTGCAACTTTTGAAGATTTTACATCCCAGTTAGCTTGTTGCAAACAATAACATATATACATTGAGCAGACTAATAGTGCTATAAAAAGAATTACAGCAATTATTATTTTTTTGTTTCTTTTTTTCTTTTGGTAAAAATGCAATAATTCAATATCTTTATTGCTCATTTTTTCACTCATTGTTCTCACTTCCTTTTATTTAATATCCATCACAAATATCAGGTTCAAAGTCTTCCTTGTCAAGTTCTGGCTCAGACTCCAGTCCTTCTGAAAGTTCCGTAAGCATTTGTTTGATATTTTTTGCATCTTCTACCAATTCCGTTATTGAAGGTACATTCAATCGGTTATTATCTATATCTTTAGCATTAAGCCACATTTTGATATGTTCCTCTTCATCAAACGAATTAGTGTATTCTGCAATAGCATTTATAGCATCTTCAACCGCATTACTGCATTGAATGTTAAAGCAAAAGTTTTCACCAGCTGGAGAATGTTTTGATATTTCCCAGTCAATATCTTCGTTAAATGAGCAATCACTTATTACCCAGCCTTTGCCTTCAATATACTTCTGCAGTTCTTCTACAGATGTTATCTTAATAGCCTGCTTTTCGCTTTTTCTAAATATCTCATCTAAATCCTCATTTAACGCTTCATTAAATAGGCTGTCATAAGAATCAGATAATTCTTGCACCTTTTCCACTAACTCTGATGTGATTTCTTGATGTGTAAGCTCACTTCTATCGGCTATCAAAAGTGCAACTTCAAATGACGAATATTGCAATTTAGAAGTTATTTCTTCTATATATTTCATAATATCTTGAACATCTTTTAGATTTGCCATAGCCTTAATCCTTTCCAAATAACATCAGTTATTTTCAAATAATTGGTTTGCTGTTGACTCTAACTTTTCATACTGCTTTTTTAAAGTATAATAAGGTTTAAGTTCTTCATCAATCTTATTTACTTCATCTTGCAGCATCTTTATTTGTTCAACTTTTTTGGTTTTAGATTGCTCTAATCTGTCAATCTCTCTTAATAACTTTTTTAGCACTTTTCTCACCTTCTTTCGTACGCAAAATAGCAAGCCTTTTAGCTCGCTATTTACTTTATATTAAATGCCTATAATACTATATTAACTATATAATATAATAAATCAATAATAATAATATATAATTTACAAATTGTTAATAATTATAATTATTAACAATAGAAAAGGACAAACAACTAATATAATTGTTTGCCCTCTGTGTCGCTTTATTTGCTGTTTTTAACTTGTCTTGACTAACTTCATTACTTATTTATTAAGTCTTGTCATATTGTCACACAGACGATATTACGAGTATTTAAAAGTCTAAATATGCTTGTAATATGTATCTTTCGTCTTCCTTATGGTTTGTACAGGTTGATAATGTTAAAACTGGATTATCATTGTCGATGTTATCATCTAAAGATAATTGATTATTCTCAGTAATAATTTGATAATATTCCGACAAGTCTTCAACATTTGGATCATATACTCTATAATCATTTGCCTTTATTTTATAAAAAGCAAATACTTTATATGTTCTTGTAATTCCGTTAGGTAAATAAATGTATATTTCTCTGTGGTTATCAGCATATTCATTGTTGCTAAATTTTTTTAGTCCTGAAAACATTGCCCCATTCATAAGATTATGTCCATAAATAATAGTATTCATATTTTCAAATGAATTTTGTGTAGAACTGTCAACAAATAAGCAGCCACCAAAAGAATAATTCCCATATATGTTCTTTCTTAAATATTGACTATTGCTTTTTCCTTGAACTACAAGATAATTTATGTTTGTATCCGGAATCCTGATCCACGCAATAATATCTTTATTAACGCTTAGCAGTTTTTCCCAATCTACTGAAAAATCGTCTGTCGGCGATTCTGAGGTACTTTTTGTATATGTACTTATAATTTCATTATTTGTGTCATCAACCTCTTTATATTGCTGATAAGAGTTATGTATCATAATAATTTCATAAACTAAAGCACCTACCACAGCTACAAACATTATAATCCATACACTTTTTAATATTTTTTTCTTCACTTTATCACCCCCATACAAAATAATAAATTACAATAAGTTATCTATAATCATAAACATTTGCCCAATCTTCGTATGCTTGCGATTTTGGTGCTTTATCAGTACAATACATATGGAAATCAATAAGCTTATTAGGACTTACATTGCCACCAAAATATATGTATTCGTCTTTAGAAGACTCCCAATCAGCTTTTAAGCCATAATTGATACTATCAGGTAGTATATTTGTAAACCAATCAATATCATTTGATACCTGTTCCAATGATAGTTCGGTAGTAGAATTAGCCATTAACTTTGTGCTTCCATACAAATTAAATTTAGCATAATTTTTCGTATAAGCTGATGAAGCATTGAATGAAAATACGGAAGTTTTTCCTTCATATATTATGGAGTCATAAATATTTATTTCTTTTGGTGGACAATAACCGTTATTCTTGGCTGTAACGCCAAACTTCGACACATTTACACCTAATGTATCAACTGGATTACCTATTTCACAATTATAAATATTAACAATATGTGTCTTTACTCGTTCAATGTTACTACCTGCATAAAATCCATATGCTGCGTCAAGTGTACCGTTTGGATATTTATCTCTATTAGCAACTTTAAAAGTAGAGTTATAAATATCAGCATTACCGCAAATATATGCTATATGATTTGTGGAAGTCACATTACAGTTTTTAATCACAACATCTCCGTAATCTGGAGTTTCCACCCCCCACTGTTTTCCATAAATGGTGCAATCTTCAACTATTGTTTTACTGGATGTTGTAGGTTTGTTTTTAAAACCGATCCCTACTCCTATACTACCATTTCCATCTGTCTGTTTTGCGCCATTATCTCCATTTACATTACAATTTTTAATAGTTGTATTAGGAGAGTGTGTGTATATTCCATCGGCATACCCATTTACTGAATATGCATCTATATCACTATCAAATATTTTTAGGCTTGATGAAGTATTAGAACCAAATATTCCAGCTGATACAGAAGAATTATTTTGAGAACTGATTTTTATTTTCGCTTTTCTAATCTCATCATTTTTACCATTTTGAGTTCCACGAATTTTTGAAGGATTTTCAACGGTACTTTCAAAAATAAAGTGTTCTAAAAGTCCTTGTGCTTTTTCATCTTCATTTCTATTCGTATATCCGTATACGCCGTATGATGAATTACCTTTTCCTTTTTGATAAATTTCTAAATTTGAACAATTACTATTTACCGTGCTTATGTCAATACAATAAGAATTAAAACTTATATTTTCACTAACATTTTGATTAAATGTAACATTATTCAATACAAATGAGTTTTCTGTATTATCTTTTGTACCCAATATTCCATAATTTGAGTCATCAATATTTATAACACCATCGTTAATGGTGAGATTTTTTTCAAATGTAAGATATTTGCCTTCGGAAAATGTTACTGTATGTTTATTAAGATTGATGGAAGTATCTTGGGTTAAAGTAACATTGTTCACATTACTTTCATCATTTAGCATTTTTATAGTTGCTTTATTATTCGATATAACTAATGCTGCTACCGCTTTATTTATATCATCTTTAGACACATCTGCATTAGCAGTTGTCATATTGTTAGCATCATTCGCTGCTAATTCAATACTCGAATAATAGTTATATTGTACTTGTTGACAGCGAATATTAAAATTGAATTTACCATTCCAACTACCTGCCGTTAAGCTATCAGCCGTTACTGCACCATTGGTTCGTGTTTTATTCTTAAAATCATCGGAATTGAACACTGTTTGCTTTTGTGAAATCGATGCCGTTTTATCATTATTACCTTTTTGTTTCAATGCAACATTGGCACTTTCAGGTTCGATTGTAACTACTTTGTCGCCCGACATATCGCCACTTACTCCGACAGAGTATTCACCAACATATTTTCCTTCAGTTGTCGGTGTTCCTGGAACGATGATTGTTGTGGGAAGTGAAGCAATCAAGTCTTTATCTTCAACCGTAAGATATACTTGTGTTTGTGTATCACTTATTCCTATTTCAGAATATTGTGTCTTTGCCCCTTGTGCTGTATCTTCACCGATAGTTGTATCGTTTGATGTACTTCCAACAGACGATGCTGCATATGCTGTCAATGGTACTGTGCTGACAGCCATAATAGCTGCCATACACAAAGAAATAATTTTCTTTTTCTTCATAACATTCTTCCTTTCAAAAACAGGCAGAGTAATAATATTGCCCTGCCTGTTTATAATTTATTATTATTTTACTGTTGAAAGTGATACATTGTTATTAAATGCACCATTCCAACTACCTGCACTTACATTGTTTGCTTTAACAGTAATAACAGATTTACAATCATCATTAAATACATAATCAAGATGCTTGTTGAGCTTGTCACCTGTCGCAGTTGATGTAGGAAGTGCAAATTGAGTATATTCAGTAGTAATATTAGCTGTAATATTTGACTTACCGACTGATGAGAGAGTTACGGTTGCATCAGGCACAACATTGATTACAGTTGTACCTGCCACATTACCCTTAGCCTTTACAAGACCTGTACCGATATATTCACCTTTTGAATTAGGTGTACCGCTTATAATCAATGTTGTGGGAAGTGATACTACAACAGCACCGTCAACAAAACCATCTTCGTTAGCTTGCGGGTTATCAGGGTCATAAACCTTAGAACCTTCTGCAACGGTTGCATATACTTCACACGGACTTGTTACACTTTCGTCTGCAAGAGAAATATTAGTATATGTACTCTTCTTGTTCTGTGTTGTATCATTACCTACAACAGAATATCCACTGTTATCAACAACACTAATATCTTTTGTTGATGAACCAACAGAATTAACATATGACGGTGTGGCTGCAAAAGCAGTAATACTCGTCATAGACACTACCGTTGCTACAGTTATCACTCCTGTAACAACTCTTTTTACTAATTTGTTCATAACGAACTCCTTTCTGTGCTTTTTGTTTTCACCCAACATATTTATTTCTTTACCACTAAGTTATTTTTCAATAACAAGTGTAGTAATTAGATTTTGTCCTACGGAAGTTTTTAAATGTTCACCCTTTGCATTTGCCTCATACTTATATTGAGTTGCTTTTGCAGTTAATTTATATGTACCTGCATCAAGTCTATCATATAAATTCAAGTTAGGATCTTTTGTTCCGTCAACTTGATATCCTGCCTTAATAGCACCTGTATCATATACTTTGTCTGGCTCATTAATATTCATTAACGGCTTGTCATCAATATATATTTGATACGAAATATACCATAATCCTTCATTACTGCTTAGATTACACAATTTGATGTATGGATTATCTTTTGTAAGAATTACCTTTTCGCTAAACAACAAATAATCACAGTTTGGTAACTGCTCAGTTGCCACAGGTTGGTTATTATTCTCGATTGTTGTACCATCTGCCGTATCGAAAGGATTATTGCCTGACGGACAATTATGCAATACCAATGCAATTATAACGGCAAGTAACAAAGGTAACAGTAACCACAGCAAATTAAAGGTTGTTACTTGTAAAAACTTACTGTCACCTATATAAGCATATCCTACCGTATGACTGTTATTGTGTTCTTTAACATCATACATCTTTGCATATGTAGGTTGGTCGGTATCATATGAGATACAGTTTACCCCGAATTTTTCGGAAAATTCAGGATATTGCATTGTTGCAAAGCCTATATATTTTCTTTTTTGCTTTTCAGCAATAAGTTCATCAAGACTTATGCTTTTAGGTGGATATGGAACAGAATTTTTTGTCTTTTCTTTTTCATATACCTTATAATGCTTTTGATGTTTTTTTATTCTTCCGACTATATAAGCATCGTTGTTCTCACGGTACTTTTTGAAGTCTGACTTTGTAAACATCATTACATTTTCAATAAGGCATTTATTTTTGAAGAGAACTTTGTGTTTATATTGCTCTCTTTCATCTTCAGGCAACTCATTAACCAATTGCCTCGTATCAATAATTTGATGCTCATTCCATTTTCTCATTTCGTGTGTTTTCCTCTCTATGCTTTTTTACTTGATACCAAGTCACTTAACATTGCCATATCATCCAGAACATCAATTGTTTTTAACTCTTCATCTGTGAGTTCTTCGATTTCTGGAGAAGGAATTTCCTCACAATCTTCAAACCCCAATTCTTTCATAATTCCAACAACACTATTTATTTCCTCTTCCTTATTTCCATTATGTGAATAATAATATTGTTTCTGTTTCGGATTCCAAGAATCATACATCAATGGATAATATGGATGCTTCTTAATATCGTAAAGTTTACTATAAAATGCTCCGATATTAGTAATGAATAATACGCAGTTACCAAAACCGAGATTTTTAAGTTCTTCGATTGTTGCAAGCTCACGCCCAACAACATCCCAGTTATGTGAGCTGCTCCCCTGCCGAGAAAATGTCCTTCCTGAACTTCTTTTATACCAAGTCTTTTTACCCAGCAAGGTAACAAAATACTCCAATGTTTCCTTTGAATTACTACCAAGAAGCATTGTTATATCACAACAGTCCAAAATCGTTTCCCAAGTTTTTTCATAAAACTTCTTTAATTGTGATAATGATTGAAGGAATATAGCAATACCACAATTAAGACCACGAACATAGGCAAGTTCTTCAACAAATAGTGGGATTTCGCCAAGCTGTGCAAACTCATCCATATACATATCGAAAGGTGTTGCCAAGACTCCACCACATCTTTCAGCATTATCGTCTATAATCTGGAAAATCTGAGTGTACATTATAGTAGCAATAAAATTAAATGTATTATCAGATGGTTTTGTTCTTATGAAATATGCAACTTTACCGTTCTTACTCTTTTTTGGTGTTCTACTATTAACAATTTTCAATTCCTCTTCATCAATAGGCATACCAATTCGATCAAGTTCCATATTATCTGTTGAAACAAGATCTTCGATTTCCTTGATATTGAAACAACCAAGTCTTGCTGTTGCCGTCATTACAATTGTACTCATCATCTTTTGTGAAGCTGATGCTACTTTAAAATGTTTCCATTGTTTTACTGCAATATGTTCTGAACCATATTCGTCTTCAAATCTATTAAATAGCATATCAAGCATAGATTCGCCTTTTTGATTAGGAACTGCCAACCTTAATAGTCGCATAACTGTTTTGAAGTTTTGTTGTAATGGTTCATCCTTATATTCTTCAAGTATATAGTAAAATATTGCTTGTAAAAACAAAATCTCTGCTTTTTCCCAGAACGGATCTCCTGTCTGGTTTTGTATTTGCTCTGACTTTGTATTTGCCATTATAACATTTATAAGAATCATTACATCATCTTCTTTTAAATGTGACTCTTGTGCAGAGCTATCTCCTATTTTTTCAATATCATCATCTGATATTGTTTTATATACCTTACGAATATATAAGAACGGATTATAATGATTCGATTTTTCCTTATGTTCAAGGTTAAGTACACGGATGTCATACCCTTTTTGTTTTAGAGCATAGCCACAATCACGCAGTAACTCTCCTTTAGGATCTGTTGCTACAAAAGAGCCTGTAGCATTTAATATATTAGGTTCAAGAAAAAACTTAGACTTACCTGTTCCCGGTCTTCCCACGATACAAATATGTCTATTCAAATGGCTTACTTTCATATTTTTGCTTATTTGTTCTGTAGAAGTAAGAATTATATTGTCTTCAATATTCTTTTCTTTTTTATTTTTTAAAGTGGAAGGAGATTGCCATTCAGCAGAACCGTATGTATTTTCTTGTATATTCTTCTTATAAGAAGTTCTATATGCTTCATATACCATCAATGAAAATAATGCAGCTACACCAGATATTCCTAAGTTTTTTTGAGTCAATGATAACGGCGTATTTATTTTATATATGGTATCTAAAACATTATTGATTATTTCCAGTTCAAACCGTCCACCGTTTAACTCTATTTGTGTCATTATTCTAAGTGCTATATAAAATACAATAGCAAAAATAATTATAGGTATTAAAATTGAGCTTTTCTTTTCCCTCTTAATTTGCATCTACTCACATCCCTTCTCTAATCTGCATCAATATCCATTTCCATATCTTTTTCTTCGATTGCATCAGATACATCTGTAGAATCTTTTTTGTTATCTATTATCTTCTCTTCGTTAATAGCCTTTGTATCAGGAATAAAAATTCTCTTTTCCTGTTCATTTGAATAAATAAAATACTTTGACTCTTCATCCTCACTTTTTTCTGTAACAATTACACCTAATCGCCTATCATTTTTATCCGTACCTAATTCAATCTGACAATTACTATCGAAATAGCTTTTTGCTTCACTATCATTATCGAATTTATATACTTCTTTTAAGTTATTTTTTATTTCACTTGATAAAGAGTCATATTCAATCTTAGCTGGAACTTTCTCAATGTTATTGGCTTGAACAACTTTGCTAATCTCCTCGCCGCTCTGAGATTTCTCTGTCTGTTCAATTTCATTGATTTTAGTTTCAAGTTCAGCCAATTCTTTCTCACGGCGAATTTTGTCTAACTTTTCTTGGACTGGATTTCTTTTTTTTTGATAAGCCAACACCTCTTTTGCTTCATCTAATGTCATTCTTGCCACAAAGTTTTTCTCATTGTTTCCGCTAAGATTTATAACAAAGTCTTTGCCTTTGAACATAGAAATATAATGTTCCATTGATGAACGAGGTAATATAATATCTTTAGTTTCTTTTTCCTCTTTTCTGGTAACATTATATATCTTTGTTTTATTATCTCTTTTTCCATACGATTGTAGTACACCTTTGTCAAGATGTCCTGCCTTCTGATACTGTTCAAGATTTTCCGAATGGATATATACCCTTACCGTATCTGTCTTACCATCAATACTTTTATTTAATTCAACACCATAAGGAATGATATTATTATCTAAATCCTTATAGATATTTGAGTATTCTTCCATTGTTACAGTGTGAATCAAATAGTCATCCTTAAAGTTGGATATATCGGTATTTCCTTCATTTACAAACTCTTTAGCCCATTCACCTAACTCTTCTGTATTTAAGTCTAATCCTTTTTCGATAGCTTTTTCGACAGCTTCTTTAGCTTCTGGATGTTCGTTGTAAAATTCTTCTTTAGTAATACCGATTCGCTTACTTTTAATATCAGCAATTCTGTCCGCCATATAACCAACTTGTCGCTTATTAAAAATAAGATTGTATCTTGCTCCTTCGTGTCTGTTTATTGCTTTCTCATATACTTCGTTCCATTTACCAATTTTTCTATTAGTAAATCCATTTAATATGTTAGGATATTTCGATTGAAATTTAGTATATGACTGTATTTTCCTGTTAGCTTTTGTTATGCTTTTCATTTTACTAACGGATTTTTTATTGCCCAGTTCATCATCAACAATATAGTTGCCGTTTTCGTCCTTCTGATACCCTCTTTTGAATTCAGATGCAATAACAGCAACATCATCTTTTTGGCATTTTGCCATTGTTTCAACCATTTCTTCATAAGATAAATTCGTTATCTTTTCAAGTTCTTTTGTCGGTCCATCATTCTGGACAGCTCTTATTCCTTCAAGGTGATTTTTGTAAAAGGAATTAAGTGCAGCTTTAACTTTTGGTGGAACAAACCTCATTATTATTCTTAATAATGTTTCAAGCGTGTGTTGTAAATTCCTTGAATAAGAATCGAAGTCTTGTTTTATCTGTACCTCTGCCATATTTAAGCACTCCTTTCTTCATTAGTCAGTTCTAAAGTCTGTTTATTATAATACATTCCTCTATAATTTTTCAGGAATTCGTTTCTTTCAAGCCTTTTTGCAAATTTTCTTGTTTGAAAATCTCCAGCATCACTAAGTTCATATAAACTAATTGAATTTTTGTGATTTACATTGTATTCAATAGCATTCTCACCAAATTTAAAATGACCGTTCTCTAAAAATATCGCTTGCTGCTTATCATTTGGTGTCAGAATATATATTCCTTTAGATGTTTTTAGAAACTCATTTCTTATTAAAGGAATATTTATTGAAATATTCTGCGATTGTTTCGTATTTTTTTCAATAGTAGAGTCTTTTTCTACTTGTTTGCTATTTTCCTGTTTCATATTAGGTGGTTCAATAAAGTTTTCTTTTGTTAATGTGATTTTTTCTGAACCATTATAGTTATTGAATACAACTAATGATTTAAAATAATATACTGGTTTTCCATAGTTTTTGCTTTCTATATCTTTTACTTTTGTAAGAGCAATATATTCTGGACTGATTCTCTTTTTTTCCTCAGTTGTAATACTATCTGGAAAACAGTCATTGTACGGAACAAGAGCCATATATCCTAAATCAAATTGTTCCATTTTCCATCTTTCTCTGAGAACGCTGGACATTGGCTTAGACACTCTATCATAATCATCCTTTTCATTTGCAATAAAGAGTTTAGTATATAGCTCTGGATACTCCTCAAATTCTTTTCTTGCTTCTTTTTCAGGGAATGATTGCTCATATTGTTTCAATACTTGTTCTTTTTGAGCTTCTGTTAGATAAACTCTAATTGGTGTTTTTAATTCGTCATAAGTCCATACATTATTGAGCATTTCTTTAAATTTATTTAATAAGCTATTTTCCTCTTGAATCAAGTTTTTTTTATATGATTCTAAGTTTATAACATATTCGTTTATAAATGCTTCAAGGTCTAAATTTCTTCCATCCTCACTACAATATTTTTCATTGTTCATCCCTTCTAATATATCTGCATCAGTTAAATTGCCTTTTTGAATGAAATTCACAAGCTCCTTATTATTGTTTGCCGTAGCAATACTAAGTATTTCTTTCTTAATAAGCCGTACAAACCTCATCCTCATTGCTTTTTCGATTCGATCATTCGTAATTTCAATCTTGACTTCCTGTGGATGAATAATACTCTCGTAATCCTCTCTTGCAATAGATGAATTAGTAAGCACATATTCTTTATATTTCAGTTCATCCAGCGAACTTTTTATAAGCCCATCTCGTTTAATGCGTTTGTAATTATTAGCAACATTCTCAACACTTAAATCCTTACCATCAAAATAATGGTATTTCATTAGGAATTCAAATCCTGTAATTTTAGTTTCAAATATATCTTCTTTTGTTTTACCGTTTTCGTTAAAATCCCCAAAGTCTTTTAATTTTGTTCCGAGCCTTCCAGTATCATAAACACTTACATTTATTCCTTGTTCTAAAAGCTGCGGAACTATTTTCACCATAGCATTCTTACCAGCTTTGTCAATGCTGGGATTATCAAGGCATATAACAACATCACAATTGAGTTTTTTTATAAGTTCAATATGCTGTTCTGATAATGCAACACCCATTAAAGCTGTAACATTCTTCATTCCCATTTCATAGGCAGATATAACATCAAAATATCCCTCTACAATTACCAGCTCATTATTTTTAGCAAAAGTTTTAGCTTGATGATAATTAAAAAGTATATCGCTTTTATGAAATATCTCATTTTCACTTGTATTCAAGTATTTTGGCTTTCTATCATCCAGAACTCTACCGCCAAATCCTACCACTCTTCCATACTCATCACATATTGGAACAAGTACACGATTTCTAAAGGTATTTCTTACCTCACCTGTATTCACATCAAGTTTCAATAATCCATCATCAACGAGTTGCTCTGTAGCATATCTTTTCTCATTTGTTAAATAACGAATCATTCTGTTATTATATTCAACACCAATGTTAAAATTTCTAATTGTTGCTTCTGACAATTTTCTTAATTTTAAATATTCCCTGCTCTGAATTGCAAATGTATCATTTGATAGTAAAGAAGACTTTGCTGCATTAGCTGCATCTTGCATTATATTCTTTAATCTTGTGCTTCTTGCTTCTTCTCTACTTATCTTTTTTTCACCCAGACTAAAGTATTCTCTAAATGATAATAATTCAATATTCAATCCCTGAATATCAATCGCTTTTTGAATTCTGTCATAAAGACCTAAAGTTCTACCATTGTTTTTAGCTTCGTAGTCTTTAATAAAGTTGATTGTGTACCAAGTTTGATTGTCAACAAAGCAATGCACATACTTATCATTTCTTTCGGCAGACATAGATGGTTTTGAGTCTTGATGAAATGGACACAAACATTGTCTGCTATTATTAAATGATATTCCATAATAATTAAGTACCTGAGTAATTGAAGACTGTTGATCCACTTCTTGTGCTTTACTTCTTAGGTAGTCTGAATATTCTCTTTTTTTATGCTCATATTCCATTTGTCTTGTTTCTTGACTTGCCATAACATCAATCCTTTCATAAATATAAAAAAAGAAGCCCCTTAATGCTTATATTGGCTTCATTTACTTTTTTTCTAAATACTATATTAACTAATTAAAGTGGCATTGTCAAGTAAAAAAAAGACAAGCATATTTCAGCTTGTCATAGTTTTCATATTATTGGCAAAATTGCCAACTGTTAATTTATATCTTCTTTAGTAACTTCATCATTTGTTAGATTCCGTGACAATACATCATTTATTTCATCTTTTGACATCTCAGAAATATTCTTACTGTTTTCTGGAGTATCTAACAATCTTACAACATTTTCAAAATTATCTTGATTATTAAGACTATCATAAATATAATATAAATCTTCGACATTATTTATATATGATAATTTTTCTATTATGTTTTTCACTCTATCATATTCTATACACTTATCTTCAAGCAATTCAAAATTGCCACATAGTTTTTTAAAAAAATTATAGTCATAACTTTTAGGATTAAACAATACTTCTTGTATGTACTGAGCTTTTTTCAAAAGATTTACCATATTGTTTTCTTTTCTTAAAAAAGCAACTTCCTTATTTAAGTAATTCTTATCTTTATCATTAGATATATCTACAATATTTATAACACTTTCCTTTACAGGTATCATATTGTTAATAGTAAGTTGTGCTATTGTTCTTTCTTTATCCTTTATATTAACTGTCAATTTTTTATTTCTTTCTTTTATCTGACAAGTAAGAGGAACGCAGTAATCTACATCTTTATCGCTAATCAACACGCCTGTATATCTTCTATCGGATTTTTGCCTTACATTATTATCATATTTGCTTAAATACTCTAAATATTCCTTTTTTACTTCATATATAATAAGTTGTCCATTTTTTAACTTCATACTATTTCTCCTTATACAAAAGCCACATTGTTTCCAATGTGGCTTTCTATCTTTAATCTTCCACTAAAGCAGGAACTCTCTCATCTTTAATCTTCCACTAAAGCAGGAACTCTCTCATCTTTAATCTTCCACTAAAGCAGGAACTCTCTCATCTTTTGGGGTAGATTTATCTACCTCTTATTAGTATATTCATTGTAACATAAAATATTTATTTTTTCAAGCATTTTGAGAAATATTTTCAGAAGAGTGAATTTCACTTTGTTGTTATTGATTTGGTTTTAGACCAAGAAGAATATACTTTTTTATTATTTGTAATTTTATATGTACGGATTCTTACATAATATTTTTTCTTTGATTTTAGTTTCTTTATTGTTGCTGTAGTTGTTTTTTGTTTATTCACAACAACAGTTTTAGCGTTTTTCTTAAACTTCTTATCTGTTGCCACCTGAATCTGATAGCCTTTTATACCACTTACCTTTTTCCAATTTACAACAATAGCTTTTTTGCTCTTTTTCAGCTTTTTTATTGAAGTATTTTTCGGTTTAGTATTAGCAACTTTTTTATAAGAAGTTTTCTCTATGCTTTCATAAGTTCTTTGCTCTTTTGTAGTAGAAGGCTTAGTGGTTGCTGCTGTAGTAATATTGTTTTTTGGAGAAGTTTGAGGTTCTTCCAACTTTTTTGTGTAATCGGTTATATACGAATAATGACAATTATTACATTCATATATCGTATAACCCTCGCTTACAGTAGTTGAAGGAATTACGGTTTTATTAAAATAATGCTCTGTTTTATCAATATATATAATTTTGGTTGCTCCGCAGCTCGTACAAGTGTATGTTTTTATTCCTGTAGATATACAAGTCGGCGCAGTTGTTACTTTTCCTGCATCCCAAGTATGTGTATGGACTGTTGTTTCAGATGCACTTGTATTTGAGGTATCAGTTGAGGATACCTTTGTACCGTTTTCCTTATTAGTTATTTCCGTACTGGTATTCTCTAATGTTGTAGTAACCCTTCGAGGAAAAACATAGTCACAATACCTACAAACATAGTCTGAACCATTATTTATCTTAATACACTCTTGATTCGCAGCTTTATAACCGCATCTTGTACAACGCTGATAGTGTGTGCCATCACCGTTTGATACATATTCGTAAATATGACCGATAGCATATTCAGTAATATATTGATATGAATATCCACAATATTTACAAGTGTATTGTGCATATCCATCTTCTGTGCAAGTTGCCTGATTTATTTCACAATTATAATCGTGTTCGATTTTATCAATATTCTCAGTTCTTGTTGCTCCGCAGCTCGTACAAGTGTATGTTTTTATTCCTGTAGATGTACAAGTCGGCGCCGTTGTTATTTTTCCTGCATCCCAAGTATGTGTATGGACTGTTGTATTATTATCTTTTGCTGTTGTTGTTTCTTTTTCATACTTTGCCTTGCAATATGTACATATATAATTTTCACCATTATACTGTAAGGAGCAATTTTCTGTATATTTAATTCCACAGTTATTAGTACATATTACGGTATGTGTTTTATCATTGTTAGATGTATAGGAATAATTATGTCCTATTGCTGATTGATAATCACTTTTGTATGTATCAGCACAGCGAGAGCATACATACTTTGTATAACCACTTTGAGTACAAGTAGGTTTTACTATTGTTTTATTGTAGTTATGTCCAAGAGCCGATATTGTTGATGTCTTTGTCGCTTTACAACTCGTACAAGTGTATGTTTTTATTCCTGTAGATGTGCAGGTCGCTTGTTTTGTAATTTTTCCTGAATTCCAAGTATGCTTATGAACTGTTGTATCACTATCTTCATTATATTTAAAATTACCTGTCCACTTGCCGCAATAACTACAAGACCAACATTCGTAGCCGTATGGTGACTTTTTGTAATACTCATCAAATGTAATTGTTCCATTCTGGTATTGTTGAAAATAGCCAATATCCACTTCATCCCAGTAGGCTCTAATTTCGTCCCTATTGTTAAACCATTTTCCCATATTACCACAACTCATACTATGATTATTATTGTTTGTACAATGAGTTTGAGTTGTTGTAGTAGCTGCACTAATAGGTGTTACTGATGTTGCTGTAATAAATATACTTACTATTATAGATAATATTATTTGATATATTTTCCTCATAAATTTCACCTCTTAAAATCAAAACAAGGAAGAGATTTATTACCCCTTCCTTGTTTCCCGTTCAGGGCTAATTACCCTTTATATTTCTTTTTAATGATAATCATTATTGCAATAAATACAACTGCAATAGCTGCCATTGTTAAATACATAAGGATTGATTTTGTGTCACCAGTAAATACAGACGGAAGCAATGAGTTTTGATATACAATAGAATAAACATCATTTTCCTCTGTAAGCTTTTCTCCATTTGCAAAAACGCCTTTGTCATTTATTTCAATCTTGACAACTTCGTCAGATAACATATATCCCTTCGGTGCTTTTGTTTCCTTAATGTAATATGTACCGTATCTTAAATCACTGAATAGAGCAGTACCATCATCTGTGTTTGCGTTTACAGTTACGATTTCATTCTTACACTCTGCATCAGAATATAATGTAAATTCAAACTTCTTGCTAATGATATTTTCGCCAGTTATACTATCAACCTTATTAACCAATACGGATGATAAAATTGGTGAATCATTCATCACAACTGTTTGAGTAGCTTTATCATTTGTAACAACAAAAACAATTGAGTTTGCTACCTCGTAACCATAAGGTGCGGTCTTTTCAGTAAGAGTGTATTTTTGACCTTCTACAAGTCCATTTGCGTAATGAGCTGTATCTGTTGATGTCCAGCTATCTACAACATTACCGCTTTCATCAGTAATTGTAAGCTCTGCTCCAACTACTTCCTTTTCTCCAATAATGTCAGTTTTGCTTATCTGAACTTGCTTATCAGTCATTGTAATATTGATAACAACACCATCATCTGAAATATGAATATGATGTTGTGTAGCATCTACCACATATCCTGTAGGGGCTGCTACTTCTTTTACAATCCATTCGCCGTAAGGAATATTACTAAATGAAAATGCTCCATCCTTATCAGTTTTTGTTGTAGCAATAGCGTTCTTTTCTGAAAATTCTGTAGTACCTACTTTAAAGATACCAATAATTGCGCCTTCGAGCTTATCATTATCTTTATTTATCTTAATACCCTCAACCTTACCTCGTTTAAGTGTATTATTGATTTTCTCATTACCACTAACATCTATTTTAATGACCTTTGTGTCCTGTCCAGCATAATTAGTGTTAAATTGATAATGCTTATTTGATAATATATAATGTTCGTCAGTTGCAATTTCTTTAGCATACCATTTATAACCAATCGGCAAATCACAGTCAAATGTTATTTTACCGTTTTCATCACAGTTAGCAAATGTAACTAAAGAATCCTTTGGAATACTCGTTCCATCAGCAGCCTTTACATCTTCATCTGCAAAAATACCAAATTGTACAGATTTAATTTCATTGTTATTACCAATGCCATATATTTTGTCTTGTTCTATTGTCTTACTCAATGAAACTGAAACCTTCTGGCGCTCATTATAAACCGAAAGAGCTGTACTTGTTACCTTAATATTCTGTCCTGCATAAGTAAGCTCAACATTGTGATTATCCTTATTAAGAACAAATTTAAGTGGAGCTGTTTTTTCAATAACAGTATATTTTCCAAGATATAATTCTTTTGATTTCGCTATACCTTTATCGCCTGTAGTTATTGTATCTACAAGTTCTCCCTTTTCTGCTCTAACTGTACCGTCTGTTGTTGTGATGTCTTCGGCAGCATAAATTTCATATACTGCATCCTTTAAATTGCCTTTTTCATAAATAGGCATATATGTATTTAGGTTCAGTTTTTCATTCATTGATGAATTAACGGATGAAAATACTTCACCTGTTTTTGTAATTTCGATTACACCTTTTTGTGCTATATCCTTAGCCTTAACTTTAACAACTGTTACGCCTGTATCAGTTGAAGAGTTTTCTTGATTTATACTAAATGCTATAGGAGTGCTATCAAGCACATAACCATAAGGAGCTTGTACCTCAACAAGTTTATAATCACCATATTCTAACTTTTCTGGAGTAATTAAATATCCTTCTGAGTTCGTGTAGAATGTATGAATAGTAGTAACTTGTGGATATGTATATTTCATTGAAATTCTATGACCGTCTGCATCATAAATTTCAAAAGCCGCACCAGCGTATGGAATCTGTTTATTTGTTTCTTTGTCAAGTTTTACAACCTTTAAATAAGAACTGAAATTAGCATTGTTGATTAAGAATTTATAAGTAACATTATCTGATTGAATAAAAACATCAAAATCAGTAATTTTTTCTCTGCCATCCCAGCCCTTAGTCTGATGCACCGTATAAACACCATACGGCAAGAGTTTTGAAGATGCAAAACCATCTTCATCACAAATAATTGTATCTCTTTCGTCTGGATCAGCATTTACAAAAGAACCTGATGATTTTAAGTAAAGTTGAAATTCTGCGCCCTTTTCTGGTGTTTCGATTTTTGTACTACCATCATCTGTGTGCTTAATGATAGAAACTTTACCCTTTTTTACTTGTTCTTTTACAGTATTTGAAGTCCAGTTATATTCAACTGTATAAAGCTGAGGGTCTGCTCCTACTGGATATACTGTTTCATCAAGAAGATAGCCTTCTGATGGTTGGATTTCTTTAAGAGTCCAATTTGTATCACAAACAAAATAATCAGTAGTAAATGTGCCATCATTTTGTGTTGTATATTGAGCTACAAGTGTATCACCGTGATACAAGCCATAAATTGCTCCGCCAAGCTTTGCATCACCCTGAGGATGTGTTTTCTCAATATCTTGTTTGTTTACGCTTACTCTGAATTTCTTTAACTTATTTGTAAAGTATTTGTTTGTAACTGAATTCCATTCAATATCACCTGTCTGGTTTTCGGGAATTACATATTTTATCGGTGTATTTACTTCTTGAATTGTATAATTACTACCAATTAAAATATTACTGAATGTAGCAACACCATTTGAATCCGTTGTTGCATATTCATCAACTGGAATACCTGAAAGAGATGTACCTGTCAAATGGAATTGAAGCCCAGCCTTTAGATTGTCTTCACAATCTTTTATAACAGAAAGTGAACCTCTCTTTAAAACATTTGAGAATGTTACTGTTGCTGTTTTGTTTCCGCCTTCAACTGTTACTGTCTGTGAATTTTGTGGCACATATTTATTTATGCTTTCTTCTGTTACTGTATATGTGCCAGGATTGATGCCTTCGATTTTCCATTCGCCGTTACCATCTGTTGCAATTGTTCTATTAAAACCATTCGGTCCAGTAATAGTAAAATTGATTCCACTTACTTTACCATCTTCTGATGTTTTCTTTAATTGAAGATTGCCTAAAGGTTGGACATTACCGTTAATCGCAAGTCCAACTGGATCATAGTAAGCTGAATATAGTAATTTTTGAGTTCCACCTTCTTTAGGGTTATACAATAAACAATCATTTCCATTACCAGTAATCGTTTTATTATACTCTCCTTGACGAATAGAAAAAGATGTATTAGTACAAGTTTTATCTACTGTAATTACTAATTTATTAGAATTTTTTGAATGACTAATAGTTACTCCGCTTGTGTTTTTATTAGTGAATTCTGGATAATCCTTTAATACACTATTTGTATCTGTTATTGTTTTACTCGAACCAGCGTTGATTGTTCCTATATTTTGACCATTAAAAGATGGTCTTGTTTCGAGATTTTTCATATTTGCTTCTGCATTGTCACACCAAGCTTTATATCCAGTATCAGAAAAAGACCAAGATGTATTACTTCCCATTACAGCCCATACCTTTTTTTGGCAATAAGCCATATCAAGCCAATCTATATCGTTTCCGTGTTCCATATAATAACCAGCAAATATCCATTGAGCTGCTGATAACACTTTTGAATCGCTCGGTTTTCCTTTTGTTCCTAAAGAAGAACTACTTGGAGATGTTTTTCCATATTCAATACAAAATAGAGGATATGTTTCACCACCTACGGTTGTTGTATGGAGTTCGTGACCATAATGTGTTTCTTTTTTCACACTAATTGTTGCATTATTATCTTTTTCGCCTAAATTCATATTTGATGATGCCGCAAAAACATTTAGCGGAATAGTTGTTGCAATCATCAAAATAGTTAAAAATATTGCTAATATTTTTTTAAATAATTGGTTATTCCTCTTTATTTCCATAATTTTATCCTTTCCTTATTTATTTTTGATTTTTCTTTATATACTACATTTTCTCCTTTCTTTGCATACAAAAAAGAAGCCAAGTTTCCTTAACTTCTTTTCACTTTTACAAATACTATATTAACTAATTATCCGTATTATGTCAAGTTATAATTTTAATTATATTTAAAATTACCTGTCCACTTGCCGCAATAACTACAAGACCAACATTCGTAGCCGTATGGTGACTTTTTGTAATACTCATCAAATGTAATTGTTCCATTCTGGTATTGTTGAAAATAGCCAATATCCACTTCATCCCAGTAGGCTCTAATTTCGTCCCTATTGTTAAACCATTTTCCCATATTACCACAACTCATACTATGATTGTTATTGTTTGTACAATGAGTTTCTTTTTGAATATTCTCTTTGTTACTTTTTGTGTTTTTTGTTGTTTTTATACTCTTTACTTTAGACCATTTTGAATATTTTTTTCCTTTGTATGTTCTTATCCGAACATAGTATTTTTTGGCTACTTTTAGCTTAGTTATCTTTTTTGATACTGTTTTAGCATTTTTAATTTTTATTGATTTGTTTCCTTTTTTAAATTTACTGTTAGTAGAATACTGAATTTGGTATCCTGTAATATTTGATTTTTTCTTCCATTTAACAGTAAATGCTTTGCTTTGTGCCTTTACTGATGTAATTGTCGTTGTTGGCATTGATGCAGCCAAAACAGTTGTAGGAAATGTCATTGAAATTAACAATATTATTGTTGTTATTACTATAAATATACTCCGTTTCATCATTTTTCTCCTTTATGAAAACATTTAATTATATTTAAAATTACCTGTCCACTTGCCGCAATAACTACAAGACCAACATTCGTAGCCGTATGGTGACTTTTTGTAATACTCATCAAATGTAATTGTTCCATTCTGGTATTGTTGAAAATAGCCAATATCCACTTCATCCCAGTAGGCTCTAATTTCGTCCCTATTGTTAAACCATTTTCCCATATTGCCGCAGCTCATACTATGATTGTTATTGTTTGTACAATGAGTTTCTTTATTATTTTCGGCTGATGAATTGCTATTAGATGATGCGGACGCCGCATTAGACTTTGATTGTGCTACATTAGTTGAAGAGTTCTTATTTGTGCTATTTTTTGGTGTTTGTTGTTGTGCAGCTTTTTCTTTCACAGTAACATCACAAGTCTTTTCAACACCATTAGCTTTTGCTTTTATAGTAGCCTTACCAGCCTTTATAGCTGCAACTTTACCATTATCAACCTTCGTAATGCTTTCATCACTTGAAGACCATTCGATTTCCTTATTCTTTCCATCAACCTTAGCTTCGATTGTATATTCATCACCAATATTGAGTGATAAGACGGATACATTAAAATCAATTGTAGGTTCAGTAATAATAACCTTTACATCCATATATGAAACATTATCATTTGCATCCTTAGCAAAAACATTAGCTGTATATTCGCCTGCTTTTGTATAATCTACATCTTTATCGTCAAATGTTATCTCTACATTTGTTAAATCTGTTGCTTGATATTTGTTTGTTATGTCCTCTTTACAATCCTTTACGAAGCTGACTTCTTTTGGATTCATTCCCTCATCAGTAGAAAATACTGGAGCTGTTGTATCTGAAATTGTCAAATGTATTTTCTTAGTATCATCTACAGAAAACAATTTTAATCCAAATAATTTATATTCACTTGTATGTGTTATTGTAATATTAGACTTTCCAACAGAATAATACGCCGCATCCCCATCTTTAGTAGCTTCAATGTTTACTCGTGTATTTTCAGAAGTGACATCAGGATACTTACCTGTATCTACAAGCTCAGATAATGACGGTTCGTAGATTTCGCCATACTCTATTGTAACTTGCTTTTCTCTTACATCCCATTGGTTGATATTTCTTTCATATACATACCACAAAGAAATAAGTGTAGCAATTAGTATAATTATTATTCCAATTATAACAGCAGTTTTCTTTTTACTAAAAGCCTTTGCGCTTTGTTGTTTTACATCAGGATGCTGCTTGTTGTTTGTTTCATTATTTTTCATCTTTTATTTCTCCCCTATCATTGTATAAATCAATTCTATTTCCTAAAATACATATTTCGCTGTTTCTTGTATCATAATACTTTATCTGATTATTAGCATTATTCTTTATTATAATATGAGTGGATGAATACATATCCAAAAAGAATAAGAATTCGCCTACTACTAATATTCTTCGTCTTTTGGTTGTATCGCTTAATTTTGAATTATTAAGTGCCTTTATAAACACATTATACATTTGTCCATCTTTTATATGCTTATGATTCAAATAGAAATTGATAAAACTCATACAATCAACTCTATAATCTTTCGCCGACCGTTTTTTAAGCTCTTTAGTTTCTAAAAAATCATCTAATTTATTTATCAGTTCTTTTCTTGTAAATGACATATCAATACTCCTTATTTATGTTTTAATTTATCGCAAGTGATATAGCATTTTTAATAAAAGAAACAATTGCAATTATAATAATTATTGGCATAATTAAAGGACAGAATATTACACTTAATATTATTTTTATTGCAAATTGCACTAAACCCAAACCTATAAAATAACTCAGAACACAATAGCTTACTAATGTGCTTGTGATCCAATATGCTCTGAAAAATACAGATGCAATACTCCAAAAACTTTCTGTCAATATAATGTTGTTTGTCTGTAGCTCGTTTCTTATAAAGTCTATGGTTGATACAGCTACACTATTCGGAATCCTTAATAATCCAATAATAAAATTATTTGAGTTAGTTCCATCAATTGCCTTAATGAAAATTACACTTAATATTCCAAACACTATCAACATTAAAAATAAGCAAATTGATTTTGACATTTTATCTAATATTGCATCAACAAATTTATCACTAACTGCTTTTTCTGATTTTACGCTCATCTTAACACCTACTTATCAAATTCTAAATCTATTCCATCTAAAATGTCTTTAGTTGCTTCAAGCTCTTTGGTGTCCAAACTTTTAGATATTGTTTCCAGCTCTTTTCCATCAGTCTTAACAACATCTTTTAATGAGTATTTCTTGCCTATTGTTGAAATATCTATTTCTCTTACACATTCGCCGAACCATTTATTTTCTTCTGAAAAGCGTTTGATTGTATTCGCTACTTCCATTCTGCTTATTGCATTGTTCGTAATATAACACGAACCTTGCCTATGTAAAAAATCGTTATTTTCCATATACCGCCGAATTTTATAATAAGCTGTAGGTGCTGCTTTATGTGTAAGAGCTTCATACTTGTTTGAATCCAAGTCGAAGTTAATCATCATCCGTTTTTTAGGCATTTTTTATCACCACATTATAGTGTGATTTTATACAGTCCTCAATATCGTTTTCAACATAGAAATACCATTCTTTAATTACTCTCATAAACCATTTTGTATATGGTAGATTCATTCCTAAATAAAAGAAAGGGTCTGTATTATCTAAATCAGAGCTATCAAATACTCCTTTTTCAATTTCTGTAAGATTGTGCTTAAAAGCATATTTTCTTATTATATTCAAACATTCCTCTTCTGTCATTCCATTTGCTTTTAACTTGTTCTCATCAAATACAAATTTCATTCTTAGAATTTCTTGTTCCATACTCTCCTACTTTCTTTTGGCAAAATTGCCAAAAATAATATTTTCCTTCGATTATTATATCATAAAGAATGGTTTTCTTACAATATTTTAAGACGATTTTTGACTAATCACAAATATCAGGTTCATCTTCGGCTAATTCCTGCTCATCAGAATAATAGCCCATTTTCATATATTCTTCTGCTTTCAAATAATCAGTTATACCATAAACGGTTTTATCATCAATCTGCCCTGTATATGAATGTAACTGTTTCACATTCTCCATTATTATTTGAGATAACTCATCACAAGGCGGCATATCTGGCGTTTTATATAAATCAAATAACTTATTCCAGTATTCGGCTGCCTTTTGGATATTACCTTCTGAATAATACTTTTTTATTTTATTTACACAGTCTTGTGATTCTTCCTGTTTTATTTCTTCTTTTGTCAGTATTCTAAACTTGTCTTCATTGGGAACAAGAGCTAATCTCCTACCATTATCCCATTTCATAAATATTTGTCCTATATCATCTACAAAATCAACTGTACCTCTTGTTCCGCTTTCAATCGCTTGTGAATCTTCCATCTGTTCAAGTTCTATCCTCGTACCCTCTGGATATTTTACTTTAATTTTTCCAGCTTCTCTTGTTAAACTTGCAAAATCATTTTTCATAATCCACCTTCCCCTTTCCTTGTTTATACAAATGTATCCTCTTTTTTCCAACATTCTTTTTGCAGCTTGCGTTGAAGGATTATCTGGATGCCCATTTGCTCTTTCTATCGTCTGTTCAATTCTTGATGGTTTGATAATTTTCCCCTCTTGAACTAATTGCTCATATTCTTTTATAGCATTATTTCTTTTTGTATGATAATCTTCGATTGCTATACTTGCATTTGTGTCAAATCTTTTTCTTTCCCTCTGTGTCAATCCTCGTGGTATTTTTGTTTTATCTATAGTGTGATCACTAATAGGTGAAGATACACCGTTTATTGCTAACCATTGTTCTAATGACATTTTCTTACTCATATTGTATTACCTCTTTCTATTTTTAAAATACCACTTGTGGCATTTTTTTTCAATTCGCAAAATAACCAAAGATTATCCTTTGTTTTTGGCTATTTTGTACCACTTGTAGCATTACAACATTGGTATCAACAAATAAGGCAAGTCATTCATTCCCTTATTAAGAAAAATAACTTGCCTTAAATAATTATAAATAATTTTCTGGATTCACTCTTACACCGTTTACTCTAACTTCAAAATGACAATGAGGTCCTGTACTGTTGCCTGTAGAGCCACTATAAGCTATTGCTTGCCCTTTCGTTACAGTATCCCCAACTCCTACCAGAAGTTTACTATTATGTGCATAAAGAGTTGTCAGACCATTGCCGTGATCTATGATGATATAATGTCCGTAACTATAATTAAGTTCTTTAGCTGCAATTACTTTGCCATCTGCGGCAGCACAAACCTTTGTGCCTGTAGGACAAGGAAAATCAATTCCGCCGTGATATTTACCTGATGAATAATTTGGATAACCAGCGGATATAGTTCTATATGAAGTTGGATAATCAAGTTTACCATTAGAAGAGCCATCACCAGTAGAGCCTGATATAGTTCCAGTATTTACAGATGATTTTCTTTTCTCATCAATTAGCTTCATAAATTTGTCCGAATCATAAAGTTCTTTCATTAAGTCAAGGTCTTCATTAGTAATACTTGTTGCAGAATTCGTTTGACCTTTTTTTCTATAAAAGGTATTTACAACTGAATAATTTTTATTAAGCCATTCTGTAAAATCTTTCGGCTTACAACTATCACTATACAAGTCAGCTTTGTTAAACTCTTCTAAAATATATTGCTCTGCATCATCAAACTTTATATCCATATCCAAGCAATGTATTACAGTAAACGCAGCTTTCCAATCCACCTTAGTATTTAAGTCACTATCTATCTGATTCATATAATCTACATAGCTTGATATTGTATTGCTTTCTGCATATTCACCAAATATACCGCTTACACTACCTGCAATTCCTCCAGCAATTGCGTAAAATAGTGATAATAGTATAAGAAGAATTGCTCCTATAACTATTACAGGAGAGGCTTCTGCTAAAAGCGCAGCAAGTGATTTTAATAGCTTTGCTAACACATTAAAAACAGCCTTAACAATTTTTCCAACTAACTTAGCTGTACTTGTTCTAATTTTCTGTCTAATACTTCTCGTAGATACTTCCGCTGCCTTTCCAGCAGTTCTCATTGATGTATCCTTCATCTCAGAAGTAAATGCTTCTCCGATATTTCCTTCACTTGCTGTTTGTAGTTTTTTCCCTTTTCTGACAACAAACTTACCAACTCGATTAGCAGCCTTTTTAGTTTTAATTGTTTTGCTGACTAATTCCGAACCTTTTTGTGTTCGGTTTATTCTTGTTTGTATCTTAGCTTGATTGTCTACATTACCAGCTTGCTCTTTGTTTATTGTTTCCTGAGTATTATGCTGCTTACTATTAGCTTTTGTTTTTATTTTAGATTTTGAAGCTTTGTTGTTAGCAACACTCTCATTTTCAAAACTATTATAGCTTGAATTTCTGGTATTTTCATTTGAATTATATTCCTGAGCATCCTCGCCAGAATTATTTTCAGAATTGCTTGCTTTGTTTGCTTTAGTTTTTATAACTTCTTTGTTATCGAATGTAGTTCTTTTAAAAGAAGTTATATCTTCGTTTCTATCAGATGTTTCGCTGACATTTGTTTGCACTCCCTCATTTTTTTCAACATTAGTTGTAATTCCATCAGTATCCTCTTGTTCAACATTAGTTTCAAGTCTTGATGATAACTTTTCTTTATGTTTTTCCGAATACCATTTGTTTAAATCATTTGTATAGGAAAGTGCAACATTTTCAATATTTGCTCTGGCTATTTGACTATCAGCTTTAATATTACTTGCATCTTTTTTTGTGTCTTTGTAGTTGTCACTCAATTACACCCACATCCCTTAATCTCTTGCTTTTTGCATATTTGATGTTTGGTTAAGCTCGTAAATATAGTAATCCTCAGGCACGCTTAGCTTAAATGCAACAATGTCTTCACCATAAACAATAAGCCCTTGTCCTGCTGGCGAATCCATTACAAAGCTGCTTTCTTCATCTGATATTCCAAATATTTTACAAATCGGCGGAAGATCCAACGCTTTTTGTTTCAATATAACAGCAAACTCACTATTTGAAAGAATATTTCTACCTTGTTCGCAGCCCAATACATCCTGAATATTCTGTGTAATGATAGTTGGTAAAGCTCCATATTTTCTACCAATTTTATAAATTCTTTCGATATAATCGGCTGAGAACTTATTATCAAGCATAATATGGAATTCATCAATGAATATCCAAGTGTTTTTGCCTTCATCCCTATTCTGTGAGATTTTATTCATTATATGCTCCAGAACAACAAGATAGCCTGTAGTCTTCATACTTTGAGTAAGTTTTGATAAGTCAAATGATACTATTCTATTTTGCATTTCTACATTTGTATGCTTTGCAAATATATCCATAGCACCTTTTACATATCTTTCAAGAATCAATGCTAAGTTCTTTGCTTCGCCTTCTGAAAATCTTTCAAGCTCCGCATAGAAATGAGGAAAATCAGGCTCATAATCTTTATCATCTGGATGCTCTAAATAATTTTCGTACATAATCTTTGAGCATCTATCAATAATTGATTTTTGTTCACCTGTTAAACCATTACCGCCAACAATAGATTCAATAAAAGCTAATATATATTCCATTTTGGATTTTATCGGGTCTTCATCAGATAAATAACCAAATGATATATCAAATGGATTGATATATGTTTCTGCTTGCGTTGATATTTTTATTGTTTGCCCCCTCAGGTCTTTTATAATTTTTTCATATTCTGATTGATAGTCAACAATAATAATATCATCATTTGGATACCTTAATAATATCTGCTCAATGTTTGTCTTTACCAAGAATGACTTACCTGAACCTGATGTAGCTAATACTGCACCGTTTCCATTCATTAACCTTTTTCTATCGACAAACACAATATTTTTAGATACCATATCCATACCATAAAATATTGAACCTTCGTGCAGTAATTGTTTTGTGTTGAAAGGTACAAATGCCGCAGTTGCTTCACTCGTTAAACTTCTTTGAAATTGCAGAGTATTAAATCCAAACGGTAATAAATTGAGTAATCCCTCTAATTGCTGCCAATCTAATGTTCCCATAGTAACAATGTTCTCACCAGCAATTTTATTTACTTTATCTGTAGCTTGACTAAGCTCCTTTTCACTTTCTGCAATAATACATACCAATAAGTTAGTAGCAAATGATTTTTGTTTCTTTTTTGTCAGAGCTGTTCTAAATTCAATTGCATCTTCGAGCTTAGCTTCAAGTTTTTCATCTCGAACTAACGCATAGTCATAATGGTTTTTATTGGCTCTTTTAACTTTTTTCAGCCTTTCATCTTTCATTCCAGATATTTTCTTGTTAAGAGTATTGATAACTTTTGCAGGATTCTTGCCGATTATATTTTCTGTAACAATAATGTTAGCATCTTTAATTGTGGTAAGCTGGTTATAAAGTTTAGGTGTAATGCTTGTATTCAGTTTATCTAAATACATTACTTTTATATATTTTTTATCGCCAATAACAATATAATCTTTCTCACGGAAATTCATATCTTCTTTTGGTGCTAAAAAATCATACACATTTATATCTTCATTTACATACTGTTGAAGAATATTTTTACAGTCTGGGTAATCTTGTTCTAATGTGTTTATATTAAATATATTATATAAGAATTCAAGCCTTTCCTGTATTGTCCATTTGCGAACCTTAGAACCGAATAACTTGAATTTTTCTTCCAATTTAATTTGATATGCCATAAACAAGTCTTTTGCATCATCAAGATTCTCTGCTTCAACTGTTATTACAATCAATCTTGTTTCGCATAGTGTTTCCTTTTGATGCCCTATTACATTTGTAATTAACTCGTTAAATTCCTCTGCAATCCGCTTTTCATTATCACTTGCAGCTTCATCTGTTGTATAAATAAACCGATTTTTGTAATCCTTAGTTTCGAGAATTGTACTTGTATGCACTATTTGTATATGTTCATTCACACTATGTGAGTTAAGAAAATCAACATATTTAAGGAATATTGATTCCTGAACTTCTGGGCTTGCTTTTGAGAAAGATATATCACTATATTCGTAACAAATACTATAGTGTGTATCATCAATTCTCATTATGCCAGACTTTTCATCTATTTCTTTAAAAAACAACCTCAATACTTCGGGGTTGATCTTAGGTAATGCCAAAGATTCTTTAGTTTTCTTTTTGTCTGATTTTTTATCTTTGACTTTCGCTACTTTATTGTCTGTTTCTTTTTTCTTAAATAACATTTTTATCACTCCTTATATTTTTCTATTAGCTGTGGGATTGAATAAAATGTATTCTCCTTCAATTCGTTAAACATCCCACATAAAGTTATCTCATTTGATACTGGTTGATATTTTAATTTTCTTTTTGTACCACCATATAAGACAACTTTTGTGGGTAATACAAAATGATTATTACAAAATACTTTTATATATTTTGCATTGTAATGTTCAAGATGATATTTTAAAAAAAATAATTCATATTTATTTTTCTTTGATTTTTTCAAGTAACTGTGCTAACATCCTTTTTTCTTCATCAGTCATATTTTCAAGAGCTTTTTCATCAATACTTACATCCTCTTTTTTTATTTCAGGCTGTAATTCTTCTTTTTTCTCTTCGTTTAGTGGTTCTTCTGATGCGGAATCTGTCATTTCTTTTCGCTCTGCATCATCTTTAATAGAAGATATATTTTTATCATCTTTAAACATATAGCCGTATTTTTTCTTAGCTTTAGCAAGTTCTTTTTCCTGCTTAGCTTTTTTCTTACGCTGTTTTGGTGTCAAATCATTATCATCATACTCTATAACTTTTGACTTTTTGTTTTTATTCTTTTTATCGTCAAGCATCTTCTGATACTCTTTGGTTGTCATATATTTAAGTGGCTTGTTAAATGCAAAATAATGACGATACCAGTATGGAATAATTTTCTCTGCTGGTAATTTATGAATTTTCACAAACCCAATAAAACCAATTATTGCAGCTTCAATAATAACAATGTAGCTTGCCATATCAGAAGTAATAAAGGTATATTTTGGTAGTAGGATATATGTTGGAACTACAACAATCAGCATTAAAGCAGAAAATACCCATTGTCTAAATGTCATAATTCCTAATTTTTCGTGATAATCATTATATTCCTCAAAAACCTGTATTTCAATTTCATCCATCTTATCACGCTCCTTTTATGATCTTCCGAATATTCTTTCAGAAAACTCGTGACTTAGCTGTATTATTGCAACAAACAAAGCATTCATTACAAGTACACCTATTATTTGTGGAAACGCATTTGTCATTTTAGATACGCTGCTTAGACCTTGTGTATATATCCAAGAACCTAATAATATAACTATTGACTCAAAGCCAACGCCTGCCGCATACATAAAATATGAGATTGCTTTTCCCCTGTATGTTTCGCCTTCGACCGCCATTGCCAATGGAATAGGAGAAAAAGCCATACAAAGCATAAGCTTCACTACTCTTAATAACACTTGCGCCCATATTTGAATAATACTTCCTATAAACGGTATTGCAAGAATTACATAGAGGAGTATTCCAAATAATATATTGCCAAGACTTGTATAGTTTTTAAATGCGTTTGCAACATTCTGTGAAATCGAGCTTACTCCTGAACCAACCGACAGAGCATTTGATACATCCACATATATATTATTCACTATTCCCATTATTGTAGTTAGTAGAGAATATGACCTTTGAACAAATGCTTTTATGAGAAAGAAATAGCATCCCCACAAAAGCACTCGTTCCCAACTAACTTTTTCAATTTCAGTAAGTCTTTTTATAAGACTTATCATAAAGAATAATGTAAGTAGCGATAATGCTACAGGAACAACAAGCTCATTTATAGTTTTTCCTATAGTGTATATTGATAAGGTTTTGGTTTTATCAAAATTTGTAAGAGATGCAATTGTTCCATACATATCATCAGTAGAAAAATTGATATTAAACAATTTAACATCTATCTTATAAATACCTGATATTCCTTTACCAATTTCGGTAGAAAGAGAACTCATAATCCCATCCCACCATTCATTGATTTTGTTGAGAATATCCTCACCCCAAGACACTATTCATCACCACCTTTTTGTATATTTTGTTATTTTTATTTAAAGCCAAATGCTGATGGAGAAGCACCAATTGCCGCAACCATAAATCCAGCCATTATAGTAAGTAATCCCCTACTCTTTCCTTCCGAATCCTCTCTTTGCCAGCCCAATGCAAACATTACGCCGCCAACCATTGCAACAACAACACCAATCTTTACAAGCCATTTACCAATTTCAGTAACAAATGTATCAATTGATGATGTGCTTGGGTCTGCATAAGCTATAACAGGTGTTGACATCTCCATAAGAGCTACACCACAAAACGCCATAATTGCCTTTGGTATCTTCTTTGTGAATTTTGTCTTCTTTACTTCGCTTTGAAGAAGCAAAGCCTTATTTACAAACTTCATATAGCAGTTTATAATCTTTTGTTTGATTTTGTTTTTCATAATATCATCAACCTTTCAAATATAATTTTGGCAATTTTGCCAACTATTCTCGCCAACTATTAAATTCCTCAATTACAATGTCAGCAGATAGTTCTTTTTGCTCTCTATATCCTTTTTTACCACCGCTTCCTTTTACATATTTGTATATAGGTATCATTGTATCTTTCGGATAAAATATTTTGGCTTGTTTTGGACTATTTCGTACAGGATATACCTTGCTTCTATCAACATTGATATACCATCCATAATATTCTGAGGAAGCAGGAAATCCTATGCTAATTAGCCAGATACTTTTACCTTTTTTATCTCTTTTTGTTATTGGTCTTGGATTAAACATCTGCTTTCTTGCAAATACTAAAGATACCCATCCGCTTATCTGATTTTCTTTCATTTCATTTACCTTTGCCTATTAACTGTTTTTTATTTAATTATAAAAAATCACACCTTTCTAATTGTGCAAAAAAGAAGTCGGGATGTTCCTGACTTCTTTTCACTTTTACAAATACTATATTAACTATTAAAATAGCATTTGTCAAGATTAAATTATATAGTTTCTTATAATCAAAAAGAGAATGATTATACTAAGTATGATACACCATTCAACGCCGTTTAACAATCCATACCATAGCTTAAATAAGAATGGTACTTTAAAAATTTCATCATCCATTTGCAAAAACGCAGTTGTAGTGAAATCATAATTATTGTAATTTAAGTTTCCATCTTGATTTTCAAGTTTGAGTATTTCCTTAATAAATCGATCTTGCTCTGGAGTAAGATTCACTTTTTTTGAATTGGCGTACTTTCTTATTCTTTTTGTATGCCATTTAATAAGTTGCTCCTTGTTCTTTATTCTATGCAGCACTTTTGTTAGATGGCTCGTCTGTGAGCCTTTGAGATTAGGTGCTGCTTTTAAATCCCACCAAAGTGTATATATTTCGTAGTTTATTTTTCCTTTCATTCTTTTGTCTAAATATTTCTTCATTTTTTAACATCCTCACTTGTTTAATCTTCTTTGTGTTCTCTCCTCTTCAAGCTGTAGCTGTTGCTTAGTCTTGTAAAAACAACATTTGTTGCTACCGTAACATTTCATTTCAGATAAACACGCACATTTTTTATCGCTTAAATATGCAAAACAATTCTTTAAGCTCATTTATTCCACCTCTTTGTAATATTCTACAATAGCAGTTGTGATGTCACCGCTTCTTGCATTTGTGATATATGTAATTTTATTTATTTCTGCATTTTCTGCGGATAATTCATTTAGTGAAACATTAAGTCGCTCCTCAATAAAATCCCCTTTCCAATTGTTATTTGGAAATACTTGTTTCACTTGAAGGATTCTGCTCATATATCATCTGACCTCTTTTCTTTAAATTGCTCTGTATGCGTTTTAATTCTTTCTTTGTATAATAAAGTCCATACGCATTAACAATAACTGTTACTGACAATATTAGTACATAAGATATGAGAATTTTGTCGAAATTACAAAACACCCATAAAATAATTGCGGCAACTAAGAATCCACTATTAAATGGCATCACTATATCAAATACAAGAAATCTTTTCTTCATCCTTTTGTATAAAGTGATGTTTCTTTCTTTTGAAATAGACTTTTTTTCATAATGAAAGTTTGTCCAATCGCTAATACTTGCTTTACCATTGGTTATTACATTATTCATTGTAATTCTCCTTTGATTTATTTGATACATACATAATACCACTTGTGGTACTTTTTTTCTATTCGCAAAATAACCAAAGATTATCCTTTGTTTTTGGCTATTTTGTACCACTTGTGGTATTTGTTTGGCAAAATTGCCAACTGCATCTATTGAACATACTTTTAATTATTTTTTTTCAATATCTTCTTTGATAAGTCCTTTAATGTATCCCGATTTATTTGGCTGCTGTTCAAGATGTTCAATTAAAGGTTGTTCTGTATTTTTATAAAATTGTACAGTAACACTTTTTGTCGCTCTTTTTCTATATTCTGCTTTGATCTTCTTTCTGTTGTCTGACATTTTAATACCTCTTTAGTTTTTCCTTTTTGTGTTTGTTATAATAAATATGCCATAGTTTACTCCATATCAATTTTATAGTTTTGTTCAATACTTCCTTCAGGAATGGATATTATTGTTTGTTGAAAGTAGGAATGTGACGAACTCGATGTTTCAACAACATCACCCACACTATATTTATGATAAGATATATACGAAGGGAATGGTGAAGTCCATATGTTTGGTTCTTTTACAAGAATTACTTGTCTGACCTGATTATATTTTTTAACATTTGGCTGTTCTCCATTTGAACAATATCTAAGTTTTACATTGTCGTTAATAGATATTTTGTTAAACTCAATATCACCTGCATCGTTTTCTGTATAATAGCAGTAGTAATCGGTGTTATCAATAGAACCAAATCCCAAGAAGGAGTTGCCTTCTGTGGTGTTACGGTCTTTGAGAGCAATTATTTTTGTGCTACTCTCTAAGTCGTCATATGAATATTTTGTGTCTGTATAAGAGGTAAAAAAAATACCCGCTACCGTAACACAAGCTGCGGAAGTACAAATCATTACTATAATGACAATCCACTCGCCAAAAACAATCTTTGTACCTTTAGTATGGATAAGGGAGAACCATATCCAAAGAGAAATAACTAATCCTATTACAATCCAAATCATTTTAATGTCTTCCTTTCAGTTTTTGATTTATATTCCTTGAAATTACATTTACCGTTTCTGCACCTGCAATAAATGGTATCTGCATCATCTCGCTTGTAATATGCGTGTGAGCATCTCATACACTTTTTGAGCCATTCGGGCATCTCATCATTCAAATAGCTACTCATAGATTTTTCCTTCTCCATCTTGTTTAATCCAATAGTTTCCAATGCAATAATCTGTACAATCCCAAATGTCGTGAATTTTATGTAATCCGAGCATATCATCTGTTTCTTTGATACAAACAATATGCTGTCCGCCAATATTAGCAATAACAGTATTTCCAACAGACAATATATCTTTTTGTAATATTTTACAAAATTCATCACCTGTGTACTTTGTGTTATCTTCCTTTCTGAGTTGTTTTTGCATTATCCAACCTTTATCCTTCAAATAGCGTTTATATGTATGAGGGTCATTAAGAACATATCCATATTTAATACCCACTTCGGTTAATTCTCTTACAGTTTGTTCCCACGATTGATGTAATGCAGTTGATATTGCTCTTACAACACAATCATCCCCAACTTTATTTTTTGGATTCGCATTAAAATAATGAAATGTGCTTGTATCCTGATATTTTTCTTGTCTTTTCATTTTATTTTATTCCTTTATCTTTTGTATATGCTTCCGACCTGTTTTGCCCCATTTTTTTATTTTTTATTTGCTTGAATACTTTATAACTGACAATGCTCACAACAATTAGTAAAATAATCGCTGCGAGCATTATTCCTATTTTTTTTAGTTGAATCATTATTCTTCGATATGTGTCCTTATCCACTATAGAAGAAATAACTATCATACCTGCTATAAAATAGGATGCAGCTTTAATAATCAAGTCTGTTTTATTTTTATATTTTTTTATATTATCCTATCCTTTCATATAGCAGTTATTTATTCTTTTTGGATATTTCATTTTGCATTTCGTTATATCTCCCTATTTGTAGCAAACACATTGCAAAAACTCCAAAAAGTTCTCCGACTATAAATGTGATAACATATAACATAAGCATCACTCCTTTTTAGAACACTATAACCTTACTTCCCGTTCTTAATAAGTTTATGGATAAAATATCTATGTATCAAAAAGTATTGTAAATCTCATCAACAAGACTGATATAATCCTGCGCAACACCACTTTTGCAATTTCCTTCAAGTAACACTTGTCTTTCGTTTGATGCAGTAATAATAGGCTTAGCCTGATAACGAATAACGCTGTTAAAACATCTCTCTGGAAATAGCCTTCTCATAGTGTTTTCAACCTTATTTTCTACAGCCGTCCTATTTCTCATTGTAAATAGTAGCTTAAAATCAAATGATAAAAATGATGAATAAGATAAAATTTCAAGCATTTGTTGGAGTGTAACATCAACTCCTTCAAGGCTTCCTGAATCTATCTTGATTGGTATAATAATCAAGTCACCTTCATTTTTACAAGCAGTAACGCCGTTTATTGTGATTGCATTTATAAATGGACTATTATCAATGATGCAAACATCATATTGGTTTGCCACTTTTTGTAATGCAATATCAAGTCTTGTATCGCTCTTCATACAATTAGTTTTTAATTTCATATCAGTTTCAATGAGCTTCGAGCTTGCTGGTAAAATATCCAAGTTTTGATATACCGTTTTCTTAATTGCATTTTCCATTAGTGTCGGATCAAGCAACACATCACTTACATCATAACCATTTATTCGCTTATTCATATATGAGTGCAGCACTTCAATACCTTCAAGTCCATTTGGCTCGTGTGATTGATTTTGCTTATCTTCAAAAGCATTTATCATTTCATCAAGATTTATCATTGAAATGCTTTTATGCAATTTCAATATTGTAGCAGAGGTATTTGCCTGAGGATCAAGGTCAACAACAAGCGTTTTTAATCCTTTGCTTGATAAACCGTAGGCAAGGTTCTTTACAGTTTCACTCTTTCCTGTTCCGCCTTTTTGAGTTATTACATTAAGAATTTTCATAATTAGTTATCTCCTTTACTTTCAGAATAATCATATTTTTCTTTAAGCCCAAGAAAATTATTTAAAAACTCATTAAGCTCATCCGTATTTGCAAATTTAAAGTTAATTGTCTTTTGGCTTACAGTTGTTGTAAAACCGTATTTGCTTTTTAGCTTTTTTGCAAAGTCCTTGTTGTATTCTTTTCTTTTGGATTCTCCTGAGCCTGTTTTCTTATTCTTTTCCCCTTCAAACTCTTTAATTATATTGTCAACATTTCTACTCGATATTCCGAGTGATTGTGCAATATAATCTCTTTTGTATAGCTCAGGTCTTTTCCCATTATCAACTAAGTATTGATAATATTTTTCTTTAGCCTTAATTTCTTTGTACAATGTTTTATGGTCTGGCTTTCTTTGAAGGTTAGCATCATTTATAACATCCTGCATTTCTATAAGGTTCTTAGGCTTAGCCTGAACAACAACATTCATCATACCGTTGTGCTTGCCCTGCGTAAACAATAATTTTATTGCTCTATACCTTTTTTCTCCAGAAATAAGGGTATATTTTTTGCCGTCTTCGCCTTCATCCTCGTACACAACACCATTGTGTAGTTGTCCATATTTTTCAATAGACAAGGACAATGATATTACTTCATCCTCATTGATTTCATAATCGTTGTTTGGATTCACACGAATATCATCAATATGTACTTTCAGACTTTGCTTTCCGCCGTTTAATGTTTTTGCTAAACTCATAATTTTATCCTTTCAAATCTTTAAAATAACAAACTTCATCATTCTTATTTATATATCTACTATTTTCAAAATTCACTTCTATATCCAATCCACTAAAAACAATCTGTAATGGATTTAATCCAGCTTCTTTTTTGCCGTTAGTAAAATCTGCATATTTTCGTCTTGTGCCAAAGTTATCATTTTTTACAATAATATCTCCTCTTTCATCACCAAAATTCACTATAACAGCCTTTATAAACTTATTTACATTTGTATGAACTTCGTCAATATCAAATACATCCTTATAGATTCTTGTGGTTAATTCTTTTTTCATAGGTGTGTTTCCTTCCTTAATGAACTTAGTTTTGTTTCTGCTTCTTTTTTGTTTCCTGTTAATAATACTATTCTTGATGCTGGATTTTCTAATGCAGTCATAAGAGTTAGTATATTTACAAGGCTTATATTTTTGTACTCTTTAACAAAAAATTGTATGTTATCATTATAGCTAATGCAATATAGTGTTTCACCAACCTTGCACGGCAATTTAGTAATTAGCAATTTATCTTTGAAATATGGGCAAGCACTACAATTGTCATTCGCAATACTAAATGGTAACCCTGTAAACTCTGTGTCCTTTGCTTCGCACACTTCAAAATGAATACAATCCTGATCCGCCATAAAATATCGCTCCATTCTGGTATAATAGTCAAACTTATTTCTTTAAGTATATTGTACCACTTGTGGTATTTGTTTTCTATTCGCAAAATAACCAAAGATTATCTTTCTTTTTTGTCTATTTTGTACCACTTGTAGTATCTGTTTTGGCAAAATTGCCAACTGCTATATTTTAAATAGTTCTCTTAATAAGCTTTTTGAATAATACTCATAAAAGTTTATTATTTCATTTGAAGTATTTTTGTATTCTCTTTCCTTCATTTTGCATTTGTCATATACAAGAATCATTATTGTTCTGGTATATGTATTTATTGGTATTATTTTTTGGTGTTTAATCATATCTGCAATAAAGAATAATATATGTTTGATTTTGTCCTTGTTTTCTTCTGTCATATTCTTTGTAATTTCTTCACTATAATTTAATTCAAGTGTTTCGATATTTTTTAAGAATTCGTTTCTTTCATCTATATTAAATTCTTTATAATTTTCAATTTCATTTCTTATAACATAATAAAATAATCTATCAATCTTATTATTTATATTATTATCTTTGACTTTTTCATCAATACCCTCTTGATTTTTTACGCAAGAGGGGTATTGATTATTTAAGCAATAGGTATTGTTTATTTTGTCAATAATATAAATTCGCCTTTCTATAATCTGATTGTTTTCATTTTTGATAATGTTTACATCTATGTATCCACATTCTTTTAAATGTGAAATCCATCTTGATACCGTTTCAGGAACTACATCATACAGAGAAGCGAAGTATTTATTAGATGCAAAACAATATCCATATCTATTACTAAGCGCCGTTATTTCTCCATATAGTAGCCTTTCAGGATATTTTAATTTCTTGTTATATCTGACTGGTGCAGGAATAACAGCGTAATAGTTTGCTTGCTGTTCTATATCCATAGTAATCACCATCTTTTTATTTATATCAATCGTTATTTAATAAACAATATTCCTTAATTTTATAATAGTTTAATTTTTTGTAACATACTATATTTTTGTAACATTGATTTGTAACAAATAATAGTAATTATTATTACAATTATAAAAAACAACAAAAAAATAAACATCTACCGTTTTCACGATAAATGTTTATCTTCCGCCATTTTCTATACTCTCAATTTTTATAAATTACTATGAGTTTCTAATAAAAATGGTTCAATTATGGCTCCTCTTGTTGGACTCGAACCAACGACCTATCGGTTAACAGCCGAGCGCTCTACCAACTGAGCTAAAGAGGAATATATAAAACTAGCAACAACCTATCTTCCCAGCAGGGTAACCCACAAGTATTTTCGGCACATTGGAGCTTGACTTCTGTGTTCGGGATGGGAACAGGTATTTCCTCCATGTAATCGTCACTAGAAAATTAATATCTACTTAATACGAATGTAATTATACTATACCTTTTTTTAAATTGCAATACTTTATTAATATTTTTTACAATTTTTTTGAAATTATACACTATATTTACATTCAATAAAAGCACACTCAAAAATACATAGATGAAATTGTATTAGGACTACTTTTTTAAAATTATAGTTAAGCCCTCGATTTAT